>NZ_JBVJHB010000004.1:0-494432 GCF_055587045.1 Streptomyces sp. NPDC048671
TGGCAGCACTCCCGCCCCGCGAGTCCACACCCCTCCCCCGCCCCGGCGGACCACTCCACACGAACGTCCCACACACCCAGGTGACAGTTGGTAAAATCGACGATGGCGATGTCCCAGCGGGGCAGTTGATGATCATGGTGGGCCAGACGGAGCTTCTTCAGTGCGGCGTAGGTGGCGAAGACGTTGACCGGGCCGTCGGCGTCTCGCACGGCATGGGCCAGCTGCGCCGGGTCGCCTGTCAGGGTGAGGATGCCGTCGAGGACGGGCTCGCTGGTCTGCCGGTCGGAGCAGACCCCGAGGTAGCGGCCCGGGCGGCCGGCGGTGTACCAGACGCGGGCGGTCTGGTTCAGCAGCTCCAGGGTGGGCAGCAGAGTCAGGCTGCGGCTGTTGGTAGTGATCTCGTGGGCGACGTGGACGGCGAGGTGGGTCTTGCCGGTACCGCACGGCATGATCACCTGCTGTCGTGCGCGTCCCATCGCGAAGGCGTTGAGCACACAGTCCGCAGCATCACGCTGACGGGTCCACAGCTTGCTGGACAGGCGTCCTTCGGGAAGATCAAGCTGCACGGGCCAACTCCGCAGTTCTGGCAGGTCAGTGGGTCTGCAGGAAGAATGCGCAGCACGACGCCCCCGCACCGCCCGCCTGCGGTATCGCCACACGATCAGGTGAACTGTCAGACGAAACAGGCCCGTTCTATTCCTAGGCGCCATGTAACTGTGCAGGTACAGCGCACGGGTGAAGACTGTGCGAGGCCGATGTCTGGCAGACAGGGCGGGAGTCATATGGCGTGGGGCCGGAGTCTGGCGCGTGTGTCCGTGCGGCTGGCCGGCCATGAGTCGAACTGCTCACTGCTGTGGCGTGTGGCGGCGGCCCAGGGAGTGGATATCGCTTTCCTGCTGGATGAGTTGGGCGACGGAGAGCCGGGACAGCAGGCGGTACAGCCGCATCTGGCCGAGGTCTTCTTGAGTTCTCCGGCCGCCGAGCGGCTCGCCGCGATGCTGAATGTGGAACTGTCACGGCTGCAATGGGCGCTGCCTCATCTGCGCGAGACCCACCTGTTGCCCGGGCAGCAGGCCCGGTGGGAATGGCCGTGGTACCCGATGGAGCACTACCTGGTCCCGGCCTGCAGCCGATGCGTGGCGCTGCGCGGCGGCGGGTGGGGGCCGATCTGGCTGGTCTGGCCCGAGTCCTGGAAGATCTGCGACCGGCATGGCCAGTTCACCCATGTTCGCCAGTCCGGCTCCAGTATGGACCTGGCCCCGCTGGCGCAGGTGATGCGGGCGCACCGGCAGCGACAGCGGTTCGAACACCGACACGGCCCCATTGGGGCATACCTGATCGCGGACGCGTTCGCGATCACCGGATGGTGGTGGCGCAAGACGGTCGTGGAGTGCTGGGCGCGGCGGGCACAGTTCGCCGGGCAGCCGGAGAGCAACCTGGAGTCGGCGTGGCTGTGGATGCACCCGGAGGCACTCGAAGTGGCCCGCGCTCTGCTGGACTACGAGCGGCAGCGCGCGATGCGCCCCGGCGGGCCATGGGCTGTGGCCGAGGCGCAGCTGCTCGAGCACCTGGCGCAGATGGCCGATGTGCTCGAACTGCCGCCCGGGACGTGGCGAATCCCAGTGGCACAGTGGCTGCACCAGCATCACCGGTGCATGCCGCCGGTAGCGCAGATGGGCAAGCCGGGCAGGCCGGTGACGGCGCTCATACACGCCGACGACGAGCAGCAGCAATCCCTGGCCGAGCGGTGCTGTCTGCCCTGGGACTGGAACGACCCGTCCGTGCCCGTGTGACGCCGGAGCGGCAGCGCGGGCCGCCGCCCGCAGGACCTCAACCGGGCAGGTTTCGGACCGGCGTTCGCCATGCCCTTCGTCCGGGTGATCGGCTGCGGCAGCGGCCACGAGGGCACCCGGGTCGGCGGATCATGGAGCGAGTCTGCCGGGCAGCGATCTGACAGAGGGATATGTACGTGCCGGACGCTCCCCTAGACCAGCAGGCGATCACCGTCTGCTATCTCGACCGGTTCGGACGCCGGCGTGAACTGCCGGTGAAGCAGGCCGCTCAGGTGCCGTTCGAACAGCTGGCGCCCTTGCAGATGCCGGTGCCCTATCCAGGTCGGCAGTCCTTCGTCACCAAGGCCTGGGCCTCGGCCACCAGCCAGTCGCTGGCGTGCGGTTCACTGCGCCAGCAGCGCTGCGGCATGCTGCTGGACCGGGATCCGACGGTGGCCGCGCGCAGCGCCGGGCCGATGGAGCTGCACTGGACACAGGGCGGCTGCACGCAGAGCCTGCGGCCGGACTTCGTCGCCTTACGGGCAGCGCGGCGGGAGGTCATCTGCGTGGCTCCAGAGGAGATCACCGACCGTTGGCACGCAGGGCAGCAACTGCTGGCCCAGGCCGCCGCTGTGGCGGGCTGGCGGGTGCGGGTCCTGAGGCCGCCGGATGGTGTGGAGCTGGACAACCTGATGCTGCTGTACGCCGTCCGTAGTCCGCAGCAGCTGGCCTTGGACGATGCCGAGGCGTTGGCCCGCCGCTTCACTTCCCCACGCACCATTTGCTCCGGGGTTCGCGCCGCGGGCCTGCCCATGTTTGCGGGCGTGGACCTGGCCTATCACCTGATCTGGAGACGGCGGCTGCACACCGACATGACCAGGCTCCTGACGCCGTCATCGACGGCATGGCTGCGGGAGGACGGATGACCGCACCGCACGGCGCGGTTCCGGACGGCGCGGTACGGGACGGCGCCGACACCCTGGCCCTCGGCGACACCATCACCTTCAGCGGGGCGCGCTGGCTGGTGACCGCCTTTCACGGTCCGCGGGTCTTCCTCACCGCGCCCGGTGACACCACAGCCGAGCCTTTGATCATCCTCCAGCCGGTCCTGACCTCCGCGAAGGACTTCGCGGTCCTTAACCGGGCGGCTCCCCGCACGGTGATCACCCACCGCGGGCACGAGCTGAAAGCCCTGCCCACCGCACTGCGCCGCGAGGTCACGCGATGGGAACGCACCGTAAAAGAAGTGCTGCACCAGCAGGCCCCGAACGTACCGGCGACCGCCCGGCCCAAACCCGCCTTCGACCCGAAGCTCCGCACTCTCAAGCAGCGCTACCGCACCAAGGCCGACCAGCTGACCGCGGCCGGCTGGCCGACCTCGCCCGCCACCATCGAGCGCAAGTGCCTCGCCTGGCGCAAGGAAGGCCTGCTGGGGTTGATCGACCGGCGTGGCCAGCGCTCGGCCACTGCGCACGGACGCGTCGACCAGCGGGTGATCGACCTGGTGTGGGAGATCCTGGATGGCGAACGCGACCAGGGGCTGTCGCCGGGCACCTTGTCGCGGCTGATCGGCCGTGTGCAGCAGACGGTTCGGGCCCGCTACGCCCGTGAGCTCGCCGACGCCGATGCGGCCACCACGGCTGCGCTGCTGCCCAGCCAGGCCACGTACTACCGGCTGCTGCAGCGTCTGGGGATCACGGCACACAATGCGCATGTTGTCGCGGCCCGGCGTGCGGCCGGCCCGCCGCTCTCGACGCTGCGGCCCGGCAGCCGGCGGGCGACCACGGCACGCTGGCCCGGGGAACTGGTGCAGATCGACACCACCGGACTGGATGTCCTGGTCATCGGCGACGACGGACAGATCATCTCGGTGGAGCTGACCATCGCGATCGATGTGGCCACCCGCAGCATCGTCGGCGCGCTGATCGTGCCCAAGCGGTTCCGCCGTGGTGCCGGTGCGGGCCGGTGGCTGGGCGGGCGGGCCACACGCAGCTTCGACACGGTGCAGGTCGTGGCGCAGAGCACCGCACCGCTGCCGGTACGGCCGGGGTGGTCCCCGGAAACCTTCATGGACGGCTCGGACCTGCCTTTCGAGGAACTGCTGGCCGCCGATGAGCGGTTCGCCGGTGCGGCCGCCCGGCCGGTCATCAAACCCGAGACGCTCGTCGTCGACCACGGCTCACCGTTCGTCTCCGCGGACTTCACCCGCTCCTGCAACTCCCTGGGCATCGAGGTCCGCGAGGCCCGGCTGCGCACCCCCGTCGACAAGGCGATCATCGAGCGCGCCATGCTGGCGATCAAGACCGGCTTCAGCCAGCACCTGGCCTCCTACACACACCACCGTCTGGACCTGCGCGGCAAACACGTCCGCAAGCAGCCGCTGTGGACGATCGCCCAGCTGCAGGACCTGTTCGAGCAATGGGTGGCGCTGCGCTGGCAGCAGACCCCACACGGCGCGCTGCGCAGCCCGTTCACCCCGGGACTGAAGCTCACCCCGAACCAGATGTATGCGGCGCTGATCTCGCTGCGCGGCTACCGGGCCACGGCGCTGACCGAGAGCGAGAACCGCAAGCTGCTGCCGACCGTGTGGGCACGCATCAACCGCAAGGGCTTCCAGATCAACAACCGCACCTACAACCTGGACAAGGGAGCCCTGGATCCCTTCCGCGGATCCTCCGGGCTCGCGGCCTTCCAGGGAAGGTGGGAGGTGGGAGGTGCACTACTCCCCCAACCAGCCCGAGGCCGCCTGGCTGTTCAACCACCGGGCCGCCCCAGACAGCGACCCGTGGGTGGAGGTGCCCTTCATCCACCGGCGGATCCTGCACGACCGGTGGACCGAAGAGAGCTGGGAGCAAGGGCTGCAGGTCCATCTCGCCGCCGGCGGACACCGCCACGACGAGGCCGCCATCGCCCGGGCCACGCACCGCCTGCTGTCCAAAGCTGCTAAGGGGCCCGGGCCCGACGATGCACCCGCTGCCTCTGCCCGTTCCCTGCCCGCGCCCCGCCGCCGGCCGGCGGCACCCAAGGAGCCCTATGCCGCCGGTATGCCGCCGCTGGATCCGGAATCTGTGCGGCCCTTCCGCCGTCTCGATCGCCCCGCCGCGGAACTCTTCACAGGCGGCGAGCCCGTAGAGGACAGCGGACAGAGCGTCGATGCCTTCCTCGCCTCGCTGCCTGAGCTCCACCCGCCCACCGACGGCTATAACGGCCAGCAAGGAGAGGACCGTTGAAAGCCCCGGTACGTGATCCGCAGTCCCCACCCGCTCCCCCAGCCCCGCCGGCCCCCGACACTGTCGGCCCGCCGACCACCCTGCTGGGGTGGCGCACCCGCCTGCGGCAATCGTCCTCCAAGCTCCCATCCTTGGTTCCGCTGCCGCCGGAAGACCCTTCCTCCGCCAACAGCGAGGAGGAAGGGGAGGAAAGGGAGAACGATCCCCGCGTCCGCTACCACGCCGACCTCGGCCTGGTCGAGACCACCGACATCCAGCGCGGACTGCTCCTCGCACGGCGGATGCTGCGGCGAAACGGCGAACGCCGGCAACCCGGCCCGCACATCGCCATCGACAGCGACTACCGCGGCACAGGCAAACGCACGCTGCTGCACCACATCGGCATGGGCCACCAAGGGCGCCGCGAGAAACTACACGGCATCGACGACACCCGCATCCCGGTGATCTGCATCAACGCCCCGCCCACCCCGGGCACCCCGGCCGACTGGTCCGCCGCCCTTGCCACGTTCCTGGGCTGGGACCTCTACCGCTCCGACACCGACAGCCGGCCCGTGCAGCGCATGAAGGACTTCACCGGGCCCGCCATGCACGTGATGCGCACCAACCACGTAGAGGTGTGCCTGGTCGACGGGATCGACCGGCTGCGCACCGAGGACCTGCAGCCCACCTTCGACTTCTTCGACTACCTCGCGGACGAACTGAGCCTGACGGTCTTTTGGAGCGGCATCGGCTCCAGCGACATCCTCCGCGAAGCACGCACCGCCCGCTTCCCCGCCCTGCGCCGGACAAGCGACGCCGCACCGCTGCGCCAGCGGTCCGTACCCACCTTGTGGGTCAACCGGCTACCGCCTCGCAGCCCCGAACACCCCGACGAATGGCCCCGCGCCCTGGCCAGTTTCGACGGAAGACTCCAGCTGTGCCACCACCGGCCCAACAGCCTCCTGGAGCTCGCCGAAGAGCTCTACGACATCACCGACGGGCTCATGGAAAACCTCACACCGCTGCTCAGCATGGCCGCGCAGATCGCCATTCTCGACGGCACAGAGGCGATCACACCGGAGATCATGCACGACGCAGCCCGATACCTCGATCTGCCCGCGGCAAGCACGATGGGCGAGGCGTGGTGACGCAGAGCGCGGGTGCCGGGCTCTCACCACCGACGAGTACGCGGGCCGCTCGCACGCCGTGCCGGACACTCGCACGCGTAGCCCAGCGGGCCCGCAGCTAGCGGGCGCCCCTGAAATGCGACAGGGTCCAGATCCTCGAATGGATCCGGACCCTGCTCGGCAGTAGCGGGGACAGGATTTGAACCTGCGACCTCTGGGTTATGAGCCCAGCGAGCTACCGAGCTGCTCCACCCCGCGTCGGTGAAGCCAACCGTACGCCATCCCGCGAGGTCCGCAGACCACCTCCGGCCAGGGGCTATGCAGCGAAGCCGACGTTGGTGCAGTACTCGTACGCTCCGTACTGGGATCCCAGATCAGGCAGGATGTCGTCGGTCCAGGCCGCGTCCAAGTCGCGGTGGTCACCGGCCGCCCACGCGCCGACGATCCGGTCCCAGCGGCGCACGTTCATGTGCCGGAAGGGAACGTCGCGCTGCAGCGGGCGGGCGACGCCGGACTGGTTGAGGGGGTGGATCTCCACCCGGGTGCCGCCGTTCGCGTTGAGGCGCTTGAGCAGGTGCCGGGCCACGTTCTGCCGGCGCACCACCCGGTAGGCGTCGTCGATCTTCTTCAGGTTCTTCGCCGAGGGGCGGCGCTTGCCCTCCAGCCACGCCTTGAGCGTGCGGTCGGTCACCGTCAGCCCGGCATCCCTGGCGGCCTGGCGGGCGTGTTCGGACCTCGTCAGATAGTTCAGGCGCGCCATCAGACCGCGCTTCGCGGTGACGGGGGTGGCGATGCCGCCGGCGAGGTCGTCGAGCTTCCGCCCAACGAGTTCGCTTCCCCTGACGCCGCTCGCGCCGAACCTTCCGAAGTCACTGTTCCTCTCCGGCATCTACTGCTCCTCCCCCATCGTGTCGGTGCCCGCGGTGTAGAGGTCTTTGACCTTGACCTCGGTAACCCCACGGCCTTCGGGAAAGACACGGCGCCAGTCGCCGATGACGTGGAGTTCGTCGGTGCCCATCGCGCGGACGACGGCGAGGCCTTCATCGTGGGCTTTGAGCGCCTTCATCCAGAGGTTGGCGAAGGCCTGGGAGCGGATGATGTGCATCCAGTCCGGCCGATACAGCTCCCGGTTGTAATTCGACTCCCCCATGGTGGAGACGAACTTCGAGTACATCGCCTTCACGTACTCCAGGGTGACCGCGTCGCCGTCGGCGATGGCGGTGTCGCGGGCGTCCTTGAGCGTGATGCGGAACTTCTCCAGCAGGTTCTCCGTCGCCCCCGAAGTGTAGGACTCGTGGACTTCCGGCGCCTCGCACAGCCCGTATTTCGGGCTGGACAGGCGCAGCAGGAGACGCAGGGTGGGTTCGGTGACCCACAGGGGTCCGGGTTCGTCGCGCTCGCCGATCGGGTTGGGCAGCACGGCGTCGTGCTCCCAGGCGGGTGGGGTGATCAGGTGGACTCCGGCGCGGCGGCGGTCGTGCGGCATGCCGGCGGTGTGCTCGAGCTGCCCGAGCGGCAGATGAGTCTTGAGGGCGGACAGGTAGGCGCCGTTGATGTCCAGTGCCGTCACCCCATGAACGCCGGGCGGCAGTTCGGCGCGGGTCCACTTGGGGCGGGCCTCCCAGATCTGGTCCGCGCCCCGGGAGGTCTGCTTCTTCAGGATGTCGGGAATCCCGGGGTGGGCGATCACGTCGTACCGGGCGCCCTTGCGGGTCTCGTCCAGCAAGCGCATCGTGTCCGGGATCGCCTTCTTCAACAGTGCCGCGGTGGCCGCTTCCACGTCGCCCTGGTGCTCGGCGAGCGCTCCCTCAACCGCCGCATGGATCAAGCCCACCGGGCCTGACGGCTCCTGGAATGCCCGGCGGGCCGGGCCCTTGGCACGCTCCGACGGCTTCGAGGCCGGGGCAGGCCGGCCTGCGACCGGGGCGGTAGGGGCGGGCTGCGCCTCGGCTGTGCTGTCCTGGCATTCGGCTGGGTCCAGGTGCTGGGCGAAGCCCTCCACCCGCTCTCCGGCCGGACGCCCGCACAGCACACACGGCTCCGGCGCGGTGAGTACCTCGACTTCGTCCCCGTCCTCGGGCTCGGAGGAAGCGGGCTCGGCTGCAGCGGCAGCATCCGCTGCGACGGGCTCGGCCGCAGTGGACTCCACTGCGGGCTCGGTTTCGGGCGTGGTGTCGGTGGCGAGCTTGGCGCTCAACCCGTCCAGGAGGTAGGCGTACTTGACGCGCACCTCGCCGGCCGGGACCCGGCCGGCTTCCCAGGCGCTGACCGTGGACGGGCTCACCCCGAGGGCGCGGGCGACCTGTGCCTTGGACAGTTGGGCCTGCTCGCGCAAGGCGCGGCGGGCCTCGGGGTCCGGGAGGTCGGCCTGCGGGCCGACGGAGGCGAGGAGCGAGTCGATCGCGTCGAAGTCACTCACCGGAACGCTCCCTTCAGATGTAGGTGACGGGGTTGCGGGACAGGTGCGGGCTCTTGGTGGCCCGTCCGACACGGTCGTCGCCCCGCAGCAACTCCCCCTGGAGGGCGTAGCGGTCGCCGTGTTTGGAGATCCCGGTGATCTCCGCGACGGCGAGGACAGTGCCCCCGGCGTTGATGATCTGCACCTCGTCCTGGGACAGGGCACGGTCGGCATTGAACTTCCAGATACCGCGACCAACCTCCCATGCCTCGTCCTCACTCATGCCGGGGCGCCATCCGATGGTCAACCGCCCGAGCATGTCATCGGGGTCCGCCTCACGCTCGGGGCCGATCTGAATCTGCAACACCCGCCCACCTCCCAGAAACCGAACTCTTCAACTTGTTCCAAAGTCACCACCCAACCATGCAACTTTACAACAAGTTAAAAAGTATTCACCTTGCCTGACCTCAGCACGACTTCACCGCTCCGACCCTCGACACGAAGGCCAGGCGGAACAAGCCTGAAATCGAGATGATCAGCGACGGGCACGGCTTGCCGAAGAGGACACTCCGCTCGCAGCGGACCGGCGCAGGCTGCCTCTTGTCCGGGACTGCAGTGGGCGTATCGGGTTCGGGCCGGTCACGCCTGCGTTGCGGGTGAGGTCGGTAACGTGAACGGCATTGTCAGCGGCCCCCGCTAGGGTCGGGACTGTGATCGAGGAGTACTACCCGCAGGCTCACGGGCACCTACAGAAGGCTCAGCAAGCGAAGGCGGAGATGGCGTCGCTATGGGGCACGCTGCTCGACGGAGGGCTTGCCGAGGAGAGCGTGGTCACACACCCAGACGGTTCGGGGGCGATCAGTGCCTGGCTGGCGTGGCCCGCCGGGCGACAGGAGGAGCTGACCGAACTCTTCCGCGGGTGCGTGCGGGAGCTCTGGGCGTGCCTGGACACGTTAGTGGAGGAGTCGGTCGAGGCATTCAGCGTTCTACAGAGGGTACGTCGGCCGGAGCAGCCTCGCTTCTTTCCGATCGCCGATTCGCCAGAAGGGCTGAAGGAACTGCTTGCGGAGTCCTGCATGGACGGGACACTTCGTTCTCACGTAGCGATGGTGCAGGACTGTCAGCCCTTCCAGAACGGCGACAGCAACGAGATCGTCGATCGATTGAGGATGTCGCTGGGCTATCTGGTCGCGTGGGAGGCAGCTCTGGCTGCCGGTGCGGTGATCGGCGCGTGGGCGACCCCCGTCGAGCCGCAGGTTCACGTGGAATCGCCCGTCGCGGTCCAGAGCGTGGAGGCTGAACCGCCGGGAGCTCTGGACGCCGAGCGGGTGCTGGCTCGCTACCAGCTGGGCTCGTTCCGTCCTGGCAGTACCGTGGAAGCTCAAGCGGGCACCTACATCGACCTGTGTTTCGCTGAGGGGTTCGCTCCCGCCAGCGTCGAGGACACCTTCGATCGCCGCCTGACAAATGCGGTAGAAGCGGTGACCCGGTTCGCCGTCTCCTTCGCCTGGCTGTCCAGCAAGGTTCCGGGCAGCAGAAAAGTGCTGCCTGGCCCGGGCCTTGGCGACGGAGACACGTGGGTGGAGGCCGCGCGCTCGTCCCGGCGTTGGTCCTCTGAGGAACTTGCCGGCCTGGCCTCATCGGATATCGGCCTGGGGCGGGTCGAGGACGCCGACACTCTCATACTGATGGTGAGCGCAGCGGACGGGGTGTATGAGCGGGTCGTTCCGAACGCGACACCTCTACGTGGGCATGCGCGCCGGGGAACGGCCGCGGAAGTGGCTGTGCAGGATGCGGCCGCGACATGGGGTCTGCCTGACTTCGTGATGGTTCCGAGTGTGGAACGCAAGGGCCGCGGGGTCAGGGAGATTAGCGATGGGCTACTGATCGTCGGCGGTCGTGGCGTGGTCGTACAGATCAAGGCTCGCGAAGGCGTGCCAGGCGCGCCCGAGAAGGAGTCGTCCTGGGTTCTCAAGCAGCTGGCTGCGGCAGCCAAGCAGATCAGTGGCACCGTACGGCGGCTGAAGACGCAGGGCGTTCAGATGACGACCGGGAGAGGACGCAGCGTCCGTATCGACAGCCCGGCTGTGAACTGGATCGGCGTGATCATCATCGAACACCCGGCTCCCCCTCCAAACCTGGCCATCACCACCCAGGCTGGCGCAACGCCGGTGATCGCTCTCCTGCGCCGCGACTGGGAGTTCCTGTTCAACCAACTGCGTTCCACCCATGCCGTGGTCGGCTACCTGCATCGGATCGGCACCTCGACCCCTGTGCTAGGCGGCGAGCCGGAGCGCTATTACGAGCTCGCGGCCGCGGACGCCGCGGCGTCGCCAGGGCCAATCAATCCATCCTGGATTCGGCGCGGAGGGCAGCCGTGCAACGTGCCGCTGTTACCTGCCGCACCGGCGGGTAGCGACGACGATAAAGCGCACACCATGGTCCGCATCATGCTTGAGGACGTGGCTACCAGCTTGACCGGGCCTGACGAGTGGGAGCCCTGGCAGATCGTCCTTGCTTCTCTCGACAGTCTGCCTGTCGGATACCGCACGGACCTGGGCCGTTTCCTGCTCAATGGGCTGGACACGGTCACAACCACAGAAGCGGGTGCCACTGCGTGGCGGATGCGCACGTTCATCGCCGGACCCGACCAGGACCAGCTGGGGTTCGCCGTCTGCTCCGCCTTGACCGATCACACCCGCGCCGCGTTCTCCGCTTGGCTGCAACTGCGCCACCACGAACGAGGGAAGGGCACGGACCTTGCCTCCCTCACATCAGTGGGGGTCCTCCTCACTCCCCGAACGGACGGCTACCGTGAGTGGGATACCACTGTCCAGGTCATCAACGGGGATCCGGAGCTTTCGACGGCTGACCTGCGCGTGTACCGGGACCTGTGGAATAAGGGCCAGGAAGGGGTTGGCAGCGGCTCTGAAGCTTGAGGGCGGGCGGCGCACACCTTCCGAGAAGGGTCGGTCGGGGAAGCCAGCTATGCCGAAGGCACTGTCCCATGGTGCCGGTCATGCCGGTCATGGCGGTGGGCGATGCGTTGTGAGCCGGACGTTCTTGTCCTGCAGACCAGTCGGCGCAGCCGGTCTGCACAGCGGGCTGGGCCAGTCTTCGGGTCGGTGACCGGCGGAGCCGAGCACCGACCCCGACCACCACAGACCAGGTCGTCCAGCCCCTGCTGCGCATGTGCCCCGGGCGATCGGGCAACAGGCCCGCCGGGAGGCGCATCGACGCTGCCAGGAATCCGGGGCGGTTCCGGTCAAGGTCGACCTGAACAACATGGCCGATTACGCCTGTCCCTGCAGCTGCGACGGCGGCATGCTCCCGCCTGGCTGGCCTCGACAGGGACGGCAGGGGGATCGGCTGCACGCCATAATGCTCCTGTTATAGGAGGGGTCGTGAGTCTGTCGTTTTCTCACCAGTTCAACGTGCATACGGTCACAGCGGAAGGCGGGCCCGCCCAGTTCGGGGCGAACGTGCTGGCCAGCCTCGTCGAGGGGATCAACACGTTTCAGCACGAGTGGGAGCAACAAAAACGGCGCTCACGCAGCCTGGGGCCCGGGATGCTCGGGGCGTTCTTGTGGGTTGACGATACTGAACTGCTGCGCTGTATCGCTGAGTTCCCATCAGCGTGCGTGGTGGTCAGTAAGCAGCCGAGGGGCCCACGGTCCCTAGAGAAACTGCGCAAGGTGGCCGATGCGGTGAAGGGCGCGGCCGGCTTTCCCGCTCGGGCTCTGCCCGGTCTGGAGGGGCTGCGCCTCCATGAGGATGGTGCGGCGCCGGTAGTCGGTCCCGGCTTCGCGTCAACGGACATCCAGCTGCCTGCGCTGCGCAGCCTTGGTTACCGCAAGGTCGGCGATCATCTCGTTCCGATCCTGCACACCAAGATGTTGCTGCTGGGTGAGCTGTGGTGGCACGACGAAGACGGGTCGGGCGGGGTGGCCGACGTCATCGGCTTCAGGCCCAGCCGGCTGTGGCTGGGAAGCGCCAACGGCACGGAAAGCTCCCGACGCAGCCTGGAGTTCGGGCTGTGGACGCAGGACCCCGCCCTCATAAAGGCCGCACAGAAGTTCCTGGTAGAGGTGGTGGCCCAGTCCGAGGAGCTGGATCCCGACAGCAACACCCTGACCCCGGACCTGGTCGAACCGGACTACGACGACGAGGAAATGTGGGAGGCGCTCACCGCGCTCGCCGACAACGCACCCGACGAAGGCCACGGGGACGGCGAGTGACGAGCATGAGCGAGACCGTCGCTCCCGGATCGCCTCGTTTCGCCCTGCACACCCTGGGCTGGCGTGCCTTCCAGGACCTGTGCGCGGCTGTGCTGCGAGAGGTGTGGGGGCAGTCGGTGCAGGCGTTCGCGGACTCCAACGACGGAGGCAGAGACGGCGCCTTCTACGGCACCTGGCAACCGCCGGACGAGCCCGGATGCGTGCGAGAGCTGCTGCCGGGACCCTTTGTGCTGCAGTGCAAGCACACCAAGAAGGCGGATGCCACACTTGCCCCGTCGGAACTCGAGGGCGAGTTCGCCAAGGTTCGCGCCTTGGTCGGGCGAGGGGTGTGCGCGACCTATGTGCTGCTGACCAACGCCCGGGTCAGCGGCCAGTCCGAGGAGGAAATCCGGCGTCGCCTGCGTGCCTGCGGGGTGGCGCATCCCCTTGTCCTCGACGGGCAGTGGCTGAGCGACATCATCGCCTCGCATCGGGGGCTGCGGATGTTCGTCCCTCGTGTCTACGGGCTCGGTGATCTGTCACAGATCCTCGACGAACGCGCCTACACCCAAACCTCGGTGCTGATGAAGTCCGCACCGGAGCAGGTTTCCACGTTCGTCGTCACCAGCGCCTACCGCAAGGCCGCCCGCTCACTGCGCGACCACAGCTTCGTGCTGCTGCTCGGCGACCCGGCCGTGGGTAAATCCGTCATCGCCCTGATGCTGGCTATCAGTGCCGCCGACAACTGGGGCTGCGTGGCCGTCAAACCGCGTACCTCCGACGAACTGGTGCAGCGCTGGAATCCGCACGAGAAGGGTCAGTTCTTCTGGCTCGATGACGCCTTCGGCGCGGTCCGCCATGAGGAGATCCTCACCCACGCCTGGGCGCGGGACCTGCCGCACGTGATGAGCGCCGTGAAGAACGGGGCCCGGGTCGTACTGACCTCCCGCAACTACATCTACAACGAGGCCCGGCCCCTGCTGAAACCCTATGCCTACCCCCTGCTGCGCGAACAGCAGGTCACCGTCGATGTCTCCGACCTTGCCCGCGCGGAGCGGCAGCAGATCCTCTACAACCATCTCACTGCGGGTGATCAGCCCGCGGACGTGCTCAGCCGGATGAAACCGCACCTTGAGGACGCGGCCGACGCCGAGCCATTCCGCCCAGAAGCAGCACGCCGTCTTGGACTCCAGGCGTTCACCACCGGGCTGTCCCTGAACCGCGAGAGCATCACGTCCTTCATGGCCCGGCCCCGGCAGCTCCTGATCGATGTCTACGACCAACTGGACGTGCACGCCCACGCAGCTCTTGCCCTCGTGTACGCCACAGGACAGGACAAAGGGCTGCCCAGCCCCCTCGCCCTTGATTCGGTCCAGCGCGACATCATCGAACGGGCCGGCGCCGCACCCGGCGCCACCAGCCGGGCCATGGCCACACTCACCGGCACCTTCCTCACCGAGGCAACCGCCCTTGACGGGCAGACGTACTGGTCGTTCCACCACCCCACGCTCCGGGAGGGCTTCGCCACCTGGCTGACCACTCAGACCCACTTGCTGCCCATCGTCCTCACCGGCATGACCGACCGGGCCCTGCTCTCCCGCACAGACTGCCTCCCGGTCGACAGCGAACAGCGCCAGGGCACTCTCCTGCGCATTCCGCCCCCTCTGTACCAGGCGACGGCCCAACGGATCTCCGCCTTTCGCCGGCATCGCGGCAGCTCTCCGACAGCCTGGCTGGAGGAGTACGAGCGTCGGCAAAGCGTCCTCTCCTACCTGTCAGGGGACGGCAGCGACGATTTCCTACGCGCCTACCTCATGGCAGATTCCGAACTTCACACAGTGCTACTGAACTTTGGCGCACCGGCCAGAGACGATCTCCGGACGCGGGTACTGGCCCGCCTCCATCGCGCCGGCCTGCTCCCCGAAGACATCCGGCAGCAGGCGATCGCGCACATGACGGACCTCGCAGTCACGGCACCCGATGCCTCATGGATCGAGGACGACGACTGGCAGAAGCAGCCGTGGCACGTTCTCCTCAGCGACAAGGAACGTGAGGGGCTGTTCGAGCACGTTCGTCGTGAACTCGTTCCCCGCCTCGAACAGCGGGTAGACAGCTGGGCAGCGGAGTTCGACGGCGACCCAGACAACGACCATGTCGAAGATGCGCTGTTCTGGTACAGCCAGGCCTTCGAGCAACGGCTAGACGATGATACAGCCGGTAAGTTCGATCAGGCATGCGACATCTACCAACAGGTCCGCGAAGATCCGAACGAAACCCACCGCGACTGGGCTCCCGAGCCTCATCCCCACCGACGAAGGACCCCGCAGAACACCCATCCCATCCAGGAACAACGCAGTCTTTTCGACGACATCGACCACTGACAGACAGTGGGCAGTGTAAACAGCTACGGTCGGTCCGACGGAGTACACAGACGCGAGCAGTCCAGCCGATGGGGCCACTCAGTAGGTACGTGACGCCGCCTACTGAGCAGAGATGTTCAGTACAACGCGATGGCGTCGATAACGATGGCGGGGCCGGAGATATAGGCGTGAACGTCGTCGTCGGGAACATCCAGGCCCAACCGCTGCAGTTGCCGGGTCACCTCCTCGAGGTCGTCCTGGATCTGCGCCATCATGATGCGGCGCATCATGAACTCCCAGCCATGCAGCAGCCATTCGTCGGTGACTCTGTATTGGACCGACGAGATCAGCCGGGACACGCTGCCAAGGACGCGCAAGTCTCCTTCGAGACGGTCCGCCGATGCTTCGTCAATGAAGAAGTCCGGGCGCACGTTGACGTATACCTTGTGCGGCAGCGAACTCCCTGTGACTTCTAGAAGCATGGGAAGGGGGAGCAGTTCGTTCTGCAGGTAGACCCGCTGGATCCCCTCGGCGACGTCCGCGTCTTCCAGATCCAGGTGAGCGAGCTCACTGAGGTCGTTGATGTCACGGGCCAGCATGAGTCAGCGAAAGACGAAGAACACCTTGCTCATCACACTTGCCGCAGTGATCCGCGCGGTGCCCTCGATCTCGATGAGGGCGTCCTTGGAAAGCGCCGAGTCACCGACAGGATTGACCTGCACCGCCTTTTCGCGAATCAGGCCGTCGATCACTTTGGAAACTGTCGCCTTTTCCCGCGGTGCCAGGCTGTACGTCGATTGGAACTGAAAGTCGCTTCCTGCAGATCCGCTCAGAGCTATCGCGCCGAGGCCAGCCTTACCGCCGCCAGACCGCTTGCTCACAGTCGTCTCAACGATGTCCTGCGCTACCGGGACGTCGATGTCGTGGTACTCCGCCTGGGACAGCAACGTCTCCAGGTCCAGGAAACTAGGGGACCTCAGTGTCATCCGAAAAGTCTCCCACTCGCCACTGACAAGCCAGGCCTCAGGCGGTCTGTCTCCATACCTGATCACGGGTAGTAGGGAGGTCTTCTGTGAGACGGTCCAGCCGCGAATGAGGCGCGCGCACGAGTCGGGCTCGGTTCTGGAGGCGCAGTGGGCGGTGCCCCCGGCGGCGCGGGCAGGCGTCCGGCAGCCCCACGGCTGTCGTTCTTCGGCAAGGCAGCGGCGTAACGCCGGATGTCGGCGGCGACCTCGCGGGCGTGCCCGGTCAGCTGGGGGGGCTGCTCGCAGTCGCGGGGTTCGAGGGGCGGGTCCTTCCGCGCAAGGACGGCGGTGACGAACGCTTTGTACGGGGGCGCGCATTCCAGGGGGAGTTCGGCCTCAATCATGAGCAGCATCTGCGTCGGGTAGGCAGTGCCGTCCTGGACGACGCGAGCGCGGCCCGGGAACGGGCTGCTCTTCGGTCACAGGCTGGCGCACCTATCGAGCGCGCTACGGCGGGCGCGCAAACTCGCGTCCTAACCTCGCTGTTTCGGTTGAGGCGATGAGGCGTCGCTGAGGGGCCGTTGTCGGGTGGCCGGCGGGATCTCGGCGCTTGGGCATGGCGGGAAGCCCGGCGCTTGGTCGGGTTCTCCGAGGTCCTTCGGGTCGTGGTGGGTCGGGGTTTGCCGGTCAGCTGGCGGGACGGGGCAGTGCGGCGAGGCGGTGGAAGGCCGCGGTCAGTTCGTTTCTCCAGGGCCAGGTCGCCGATATGCGCAAGCGCAGGCGTCGGCCGCCGCGGGTGAGGCGGGCGGCGACGTGCAGCAGTCGGTAGCGGAGCTTCTTCGGTTCGGCGGTGGCCAGCTCCCCGTCCAGCAGCAGGACGCGTGTCCAGGCCAGCAGATCGATCGCCGCGAGGCTGAGTTCGAGCCGGACGGCGTTGACGGCGAAGTCGCGGGAGGGGAAGCGGCCGAAGCCGGTGGTCTTGCCGCACCGGATGTGGTCCTCGACAGTGGCATGCCCGCGGTGACGGACCTCCAGGAACTGGGCGGATCCGCCCCCGGAGTACGGGGTGTCGGTGAGGAACACCTGATGCCGCAGGCCCTCGTCCTGATCGAACAGGGACAGCTGGGCTCCGGGGTGCGGCCGCTCCCGGCGAACGATGATGCGGGTGCCGGTCGGACAGCCGTCCAGGTCGACCATGCCGGTCAGCTCGGCGACCTCGGCGCCATCACGCAGGGTTCCGTCCTGGTCCAGGGCGGGATGCCAGAGGCGGTCGGGCATGGCCCGGACAGCTCGGCGGACCGGCTCGGTGATGGCGTATCCGACCGAGAAGGAGGTACGAATTCCTCGTTTCCGCAGGTCGCGGACGTGGGCGAGGAAGGCTTTCGCGGATCCGGCGCTGTCGGCGCGGATCAGGATGTCGGTGCCGTGCCGGTGAGCGTCGGGGATCTGCGCGAGCGCCTGGTCGAGCACCGCGATGTGATCGGCGGCAGTGTTGGCTCCGGAGTTCCCGGGCCGCAGCCGCCCCGACACGGCCTCGCCGGTGTTCGCGAGGAAACACAGCAGCGGGTGGAAGCCGAAGCCGCCCTTATAGGTGGGTGCGGCCTGCTCTTTTTCGGAGTGGCAGGTGACCAGCGTGGCATCGAGGTCCAGAACCAGGCCGGGTAGTTCTCGTCCGCCGGCCCGAGCAGCAGGTATGCCCTCGCCGGTCTCGGCGGCCTGCATCCAGGCGACTTCCCGGGCTGAAGCGCGAGCCGCCCGCAGCGAAGCGAGTGCAGCCTCGTCGGTGTCGGCGAGCAACCGCCAAGCGGTGGGTGTGGAGGCAACTGAGCCGAACACCCCTGCCTGGTCCCGCAGCACGGCCAGATCCGCTATCGCCTCACCGCCGTCGGCGAGCATCACCGCCAGGTCGGTGGCGACCCGGCCCGGATCATGCCCGGTCCCGCGCGGCCGAAGCGGCCTGAGAGCGGCGGAGTACGCGGCGGTCAGTCCGGTGGCATCAGCGAGATCCGCCAGCAACCGTGCCCCGGCATGCCCGACCACCCCCGAACCATCGGCGCTGACATGGACCTGGGGACGCAACCCGATAGCCTGCACGTAGAAAGTGCCCTCCGCCTGGACCGACAGAACCCCTCAGCAAGGTTTCATCGTCCCAGGTCAGGAGGGCACTTTCGCGGTCCCGCCCCAAAGCCAGCCGTACTCAAGTGAAACGGCGAGGCTAAAGATTCTCATTACATCTGCAGCATTCTCAACCAACACGCAAGACGGCAGATCACAGGTGCTTCCAACAGAAGAAGGCAACTGCCGTTACATCTCAGCGCATCCGCAGCACCGCAGGCCAGAGACACAACGCTGCCTCAACATCAGTGAGAACTCATAGGGACGGTGGGCGGCACAGCGGGCGGGAGGTCTCTCTCCTCTACTTCTTCCTCCTCGGCGGCGTCTCCGTCCTGGGGTTGTGCGGGATGCGGAAAGAGGAAGTCGAACAGGTTCTTGAGATGGCCGGGGACCTGGACCGGTTTGCCATGTTCGACTGCATCGGCCAGGAGAAAGGCCAGTGCGTCGGCGAAGGCCGCCTTGTCCTTGGCGTGCGGGCCCGCCGGCACGTCGGGGGCGCCCTTCTTGCCTTTACGGGCGCTCTTGAACAGGTTATGCACCGTCTGTGTGGCTTTATTCACGAGTAGTGCCGTCCGATGTTCACGGGTTTGGGAGGCACCCAGGTCCACGGTCGAGTGATGTTCACGAGTTTCGACAGCACCGGGGTACTTGCCAGGGCAGCATCGGGATGCTCCTGGTGAAAGGGCCTGGTCATGCCGCAGACGTCGAAGGTCGAGCTGTACGCGGCGATCCGGCGTGATCACCGTGCCGGCATGAAGATGCGCGAGCTTGAGCGCAAGTACAACGTGTCGTGGCGGACGGTCAGGAAGGCCGTGGACTCCGTTTGGCCGGAGCCAAGGAAGAAGTTGCCGCTGCGGCCGACTGCGCTGGATCCGTACAAGCCGGTGATCGACGCGATGCTGCGGACAGACCTCGACGCGCCGCGCAAGCAGCGGCACACGATCACGCGGATCTTCCACCGGCTCATCGAGGAGCACGGTGCGAATGTGTCCTACCCGATGGTCCGGCGCTACGTTGCGGACCGGAAGCCGGAGATCCTTACAGCCTCGGGCAAGTCGCCGGTAGAAGCGTTCGTGCCGCAGACACATCTGCCGGGCCATGAGGCTGAGGTCGACTTCGGCGATGTGACCGTGCGCCTGGCCGGCGAGCTGGTGACCTGCTATTTGTTCTCGCTTCGTCTGTCCTACTCGGGCAAAGCCGTCCACCGGGTCTTCGCCTCGTGTGGCCAGGAAGCCTTCTTCGAGGGGCACGTGCACGCGCTTCGCACGCTGGGCGGTGTTCCTCGGAGCAAGATCCGCTACGACAACCTGAAGTCGGCCGTCGCCCAGGTGCTGGGACTGAACCGAGCGAGGGTGGAGACGGACCGGTGGATCGCCTTCCGCTCGCACTTCAACATCGAGAGCTTCTACTGCCGCCCGGGGATCGAAGGCGCCCACGAGAAGGGCGGAGTCGAGGGGATGATCGGCTACTTCCGCCGCAATCACTTCACCCCGGTCCCGGAAGTCGCCTCCCTCGCCGAGCTGAACGAGATGGTCGACCAGTGGGACCTGCACGACGGGCACCGGAGGATCGGATCACGGCCGCGTACCGTCGATGAGTACTTCGCCATCGAACAGCCGCTGCTGATGCCGCTGCCCCAGGAGCCGTTCGAGACTGGACGGCTGTTCACTCCGCGCGTTGATCGCTACAGCCAGATCGCCGTCCGCACCAACCGTTACTCGGTCCCGACCCGCCTGATCGGCAAGCGGGTCCGCGTTGTCCTGCACGCCTCTCACCTGGTCGTTTACGACCGGAACATCGAGGTGGCTCGGCACGAGAGGCTGATCGCCAAGGGCAGCTGCCGCCTGGACCTGGACCACTGCCTCGAAGCCCTCATCCGCAAGCCCGGTGCATTCCCCGGCGCCACGGCCCTGGAACAGGCCCGATCCGCGGGCAAGTTCACCCCGGTCCACGACGCCTGGTGGGCCCAGGCCCGCAAGGTCCACGGCGAACGGGACGGCACCCGGGCGTTGATCGAGATCCTGCTGCTGAACCGGTACCTCGCCCACGAGCATGTGGTTGCGGGCCTGGCCACCGCCCTGCGGGCCGGCGCTCTGACCGCCGATGCCGTTGCGCTGGAGGCACGCAAGGCCGCCCAGGCAGAGGATGAGCCAACCATCAGCGCATCCGTCCCGGCGGTCCCCGGGCAAACGCCGGCCACCGTCACGTCGCTGCACGAGTGGCGCCTCGCCCACCTCCCGCCGGACACCAGGCCGCTGCCCTCGGTGACCGCTTATGACCAACTGCTCCGACGCCGCCGCACCAGCGGCAGCGACCATCATGAGGGAGAAGCCCAGTGACCCTGCCCCGCCAGCGAGGCTTGACCGAGCAGGCCGCCGACGCCGCGATCGACACAGCCTGCCGCTTGCTGCGGCTGCCCTCGATCCGCAACGAGTTCACTGAGATCGCCGACCGGGCGATGAAGGACCAGATGACCTACCGCGGCTTCCTCGCTGAACTGTTGATGACCGAGTGCGACGACCGGTCTCGCCGGCGATCGGAGCGGCGGATCAAGGCGGCGGGCTTCCCCCGGGAGAAGTCTCTACGGGCCTTCGACTTCGACGCCAACCCGAACATCGACGCAGCCACCGTTCACACCCTCGCCAGCTGTGAGTGGATCAAGAAGAGTCAACCTCTCTGCCTGATCGGCGACTCCGGCACCGGCAAGTCCCACATGCTCATCGCGTTGGGAACCGAAGCCGCGATGAAGGGCTACCGCGTCCGCTACACGCTCGCCACGAAACTGGTGAACGAGCTGGTCGAGGCTGCCGACGAGAAGCAGCTCAACAAAACCATTGCCCGCTACGGCCGCGTCGATCTCCTCTGCATCGACGAACTCGGCTACATGGAACTCGACCGCCGCGGAGCCGAACTTCTCTTCCAGGTCCTGACCGAGCGCGAGGAGAAGAACAGCGTCGCCACCGCGTCCAACGAGTCCTTCGGCGGCTGGACCAAGACCTTCACCGATCCCCGACTCTGCGCGGCCATCGTCGACCGCCTCACGTTCAACGGCACCATCATCGAAACCGGCACCGACTCCTACCGCCTCGCCACCACCCGAGCCCGAGCTGAGGACTCCGCCAAGGTCGGCTAAATCAACGAGAGCAAATCACGCTGACGAGAGTGAACGACGCGTAGAACGGCCCCTCGGAGAGGCTGGTGATCCAGCGGTGGCCGCGGTCTCGGTCGACGCAGCCACCGTTGATCGCTTTCTGCATGTTGCGGCCGAGGCCCAGGGTGTGGTCCGCCTCGTGGAAGTCACGGAAAACCGGTGCCGTGGCGCGCACTGTTTCAACGCGGAAGCGTGCTTGTTCGGCGAGGCGTGCGAGGCTGCGTCCGATGGTCGCATTGCGGACCGCTTCTTCAGTGGTGTAGCGGGTGAAGGCGCGGCTTGTCTCAAGATCCTCAGCGTCGACGATCAAGGTGTCCCAGTCAGGTTCGACAAGGCCGATCCGGGCACCTGGCCGGGTTGCGAGATGGAGCTGTGCAAGAGCGTCCGAGGGTTCAGCAACATGCATGAGGACTCGATCGATCTTGGCTCGGTCTACCGTTCCCGGTTTGATAGGGAGGTCGTGCGCGTCGCCTTTACGGATTTCCACCCCTGGCAGGCCGTCCGTGCGCTCGCGGGCCCGGGTGAGCATGGCTTCGTCACGGTCGACGCCGATCACGGTTCCACTGTCACCGACACGTTCCGCCAGCGCCGGTAGATCGGTGCCTGGGCCGCACCCCACATCCAGGGCGATCTGGCCCGCCTGGATGTCCAACAGGTCAAGTAGCTCCTGCTTGTACGCGCGGCCGGCATCGCTGGCAGCGCCTCGCAGCATGTAAGAAGCCTGGTCAGGTCGGGACACACCAAGAGCCGATGACATGCGGGCTAGTCAAACACGCCAGGCTCCCACGATGACGTCATTTCTCGTGAACATCCACAAGCCCCGAGATCACCAACTGCTGCCCGAACTAGTAGATAAACGCTGCTGCTGAAAGTGAACGAAGCCAGTCTGTGGGGTGATCGGCCCGATGAGTGCTGCGCCGATGTCCCTCAGCGCGGTCTCGATGAGCTGCTCGTTACCCTGGGTAATGGACGGCTCCAGTGTCGGGTGGCTGATGAAGGCCTGCACCACGGCCGGATCGTGGTCGCCCAGCCAGGAGGGCGGGGTGGGCTCTTCGTCGAAGGGCTTGTCGCTGTCGCGCAGAACGGCCAGCCGTGCGCATATTTCGGCGTCCTTTGTCGCCAGGAGCCGTGAGGTCCATGGCCCGACCTTCGTCCCGACGTACATGATGCTGAGTGCTTCGATGAAGGCCTGCTTCGCCTCGTCCGGACCGGCCCAGGCCCTGCCGAAGTCGCGGAGGATGACGGCTTCGGTCACGCCTTCGACCACGACGAGCCGCTCGGCGAACAGCGCGGCCGAGCGGCTGGCGTCCATGTGCAGGCGGGCCATGCGCAGTGTCTTGTCACGCTCGGTCATCGGAATCGTGGCGATCGGGCGGCAGACGCGCTGGCCGTCCGGCGTGCGCCGCAGCACGACCAGTTGTTCGGGGTCGCAGGAGGTGATGATGTCGGTGGCGTGACTGGAAAGCACGATCTGCAGTTCCGGACGCTCACGCACGGTCTTGCGCAGGTAGCGCACGAGGGCGTGCTGCAGCTGGGGGTGGAGGTGGGCTTCGGGCTCCTCGATGACGACGGTGGCATGGAAGGGGGTGCGGGGAAAGAAGGAGTCCGCCTCGGATTCGGCTTCCGCCACGGCCTGCGTGCGGCGCTCCCGCGCCAGTCGCTCCTCCTCCGCTTGTGTCAGTTCCCCGGGTTCGTCGCTGGTCTCGGACGCCTCTTCTGCGGCTGCGGCTGCGGCGCGTGCGGCGGAGTCGGGTATCGCGGCCAGCGTGACGGCCATGTGGAGCAGGTTGACGTAGCCCAAACCCGAGACCTCCAGCGGGCGGGCCGATGTGCGGCCTTCGATGACGGCCAGCATCAGTTCCAAAACACGCGCGAGGTAGGAGTCGTCTATCACCTGTCCCCGCACGTAGGACCATTGGCGCTGCACGCCCGAAGTGAGAGAGGCGAGATGGGTGCTGATGCGTTCTTCGACGGCTTCGATGAGCCCGTCCTTGGCGAGGTTCTCCAGGAGCCGGGAGGCCTTCACCCGCAGCGGCACCAGGCTGCGGCTGCCGTCGAGACGTTCCTGCTCAGCACGCAGCAACTCGATGAGGATCCGGGTCTCGCGACGAGCCAGCTCATCCAGGGGGTGCCGCCAGGCTGGCAGGTAGATGAACTTGAACGGGTCCGTCCCCAGACCCGGTTGCTGTATTCGGTGCCGGTCGACCTGAGCACGGACCGTGCCGAGGTTGCGCTGGAATCCGCTGAACCATTTCTGCGCGACACCGTCGGCGGAGCAATGCAGAGAGCCCTGGATCTGCTGTCCTAAGACCTGTCCCGTAAATGGTCTCTGGCTGGTGTGGACGTGGGTGGTGACGAGTCCGACCGTTTGCCTATCCGGCGAGGTTGAGGTTGTGCAGGCGGGCAATTCCGAGCATGGCGTGGTGGACGCCGTCGCCTCTGAGTCGGCAGTCGCGGAGGATCTTCCAGGTCTTCATGCGGGCGAAGACGTGCTCGACGCGGGCGCGGACCTGTTTGTGGGACGTGTTGTGGGCCTGTTTCCAGTCGGGTAGCTCTTCGCCTTTGCGGCGGCGGTGGGGCATCACGAGCCCGGTGCCCGGATAGCCGCCGTCGGCGATCGTCATGGTCTTGCCGACGGCGGCCTTCGCGCCGGACTCCTCCCATGCCTTGCAGTCGTTGCGGTTGCCGGGCAGGGGCCGGCCGGCCAGGACGACGAGCCGGGTGTCGGCGTCGATGACGACCTGGTGGTTGGTGGAGTACCGGTAGTTCTTGGACTGCTCGGCGATGGTGTGGTCGCGGGTGGGTACCAGGGTGCCGTCCACGATGAGCACGGTGTCCTTGCGGAACCGCTTGCGGGGCTGCAGCGCGAGCGATGGGCCGAGGTGATCGATGATGCGGTCGGCCGCGGACTTCGAGACACCGAAGAGCGGGGCGAGCTGGCGCAACGTCAGGTTTGTTCGCCAGTACGCCGCTACCAGCAGCACCCGGTCCTCCAGCGGAAGAGACCACGGGCGGCCCTTACGCACCGGATCCGCACCCTCGCGGCGCAGCGCAGTCACCAACTTACTGAAGACGCGCGGGCTCAGCCCCGTGAACGGGGCTATCCAAGACGGCTCCGACGCCGTGATCACACCAGCCACAGCAAGATCATCTCACCGGTGACCAGCACTTACAGGACAGGTCTTAGCCGGAGACACTCGAATGAGAATCAATCAGGATAACGGCGTGAGACTCAGCAGTTCGGTCTTACGCCGACGCCCCGGATGACGTCCGAGATGCTCGCGCGCGGCGGCCAGGGTCTCGGCCGAGGGGACGGCACCGCGGCCGAGCAGGCGCTGCACCATCTCTTCCTGCCCGAACCCGACCGCCCAGTCCAGGGCGGTCCTGTGCTTCATCACCGCGTTGATGTCCACCCCACGGTCCAGCAGCAGGTCTACTGTTTGCGGGTGCCCCTCGTCGCCGGTCGTGGCTGCCAGCACCAGCGGTACGTAGCCCAGCCGGCCCTGGGCCCCGGTACGGGCACCGGCATCGAGAAGAACCCCGACAACCGCCGTGTGCCCCTGACTCGCCGCCAGGCACAGCGGCGTCGACTCCTGGTACGCACCCGCCCGCTGCTCCAGATCAGCCCCCGCCCCGACGAGTCGGCGGACAACATCGGCATGCCCCTGCTCCACCGCCCGGTCCAGCGCCGTACGCCCATCACGGTTCGGCGTATCCACCACAGCACCCCGCTCCAGCAGCCGGGCTACCTCGATCACGTCGCCGTCGCCCGCCGACCTCACCAGTTGACCCGCGATGCCCATACCTCGATCGTTCCGGGCCTCCTGGCCGGGGGAACACCGGGGTCACCCAACAGTCCGATCCACCCGCCATCGAGGTGGAGCCCGAACTGCGGACTCCGGGCCGGTCCAACTTCGCTGTCACAGAACCACCGGTCGTCCAGCTCCAGTGGCAAACGGTCCAGGTTCAATGGCACAGGACATCAGGCCCCCGCTTTCTTCACGAGGGCGCTGATGACCTTCTCGTCGCCCGCGGTCAGCTCCTTCAGGGCATAGGCGGTCGGCCACATCGCGCCCTCGTCGAGGGCCGCCTGGTCACTGAAACCGAGCGTGGCGTACCGCGACTTGAACTTCTCCGCGCTCTGGAAGTGGCAGACAACCTTGCCGTCCCTGGCATACGCGGGCATCCCGTACCAGAGCTTGGGCGCGAGGCCGGGAGCGGCGGCCCTGACGATCTCATGGATCCGCCCGGCAAGGACCCGGTCCGATTCCGGCATCTCGGCGATCTTCGCGAGGACGTCCTGCTCCGCCGCAGCCTCCTTCTCCGCCCGGGAAGAACCACGCCGCGCCGCCGTCTTCTTCTGGTCGCGTGCGTGATCCTTCATCGCAGCCCGCTCCTCAGCGGTGAATCCGTCGTACTTCCCTGCGGACATGCCGGAATCCCCGGCGGACGACTTCGTCGACGGCATAGCAGGTTTCCTCTCGTGCATAAGAGTGAGACAGGGCGGTCCAGGAGCGCCGGACCGGACGTCAGGACTGTGCGGGGGAGGACGGCGCGACGCACTCCCAGACGAAGCCGTCCGGGTCGGTGAAGGCCTCGACAGCGCCGCCGAGAACGATACGGTGCGAGCCGGTACCGTCAGCGGGAACACCGAGGTCCTTGGCCAGCGCACGGTGCTTGTACAACGCCAGCTTGACCGGGCTGGACTGACCCGAGGCGAACTCGGCGTACTTACCCCCGAAGCTCTTGGCCACGGCCAGACCCCGGTCAACGTAAAACTGCTTCGTCGCCTTCACATCCTGGACACCGAGCAGCAGAACGAACTCATCGATCTCACCGGTAGCGGGACCGGTGTCCTTCTTCGCCGACGTCGCGACCTTCCAGACCGTCCCGTCCGGCGCCCGGACCACACCGCCGTAACCCCACAGCGACTTCACCGCAGGCTTCAGCACCGTGGCACCGGCGCCCACAGCAGCAGCGACGAAACCATCGACCGTCGCCGGCCCGGACACCGTGAGCGCCAGAGTGAAACCACGGAACCCCGCCGAATCCGCCCCGGACGCCCGCAAGCGAATGTACGCCCCCACACCGAAAGCATCGTAGAAACGGCGGGCGACCCCCAAGTCGGCCACCTCAAGAGTGACAGACGCGAGAACCGTGCGGACTGCGGAGGAAGCGGTGATTGCCATACCCATCATGCTAGGCACCGGACAGCAACCGACGCTTCTCGAATCCTGATCAACCCCACACCCACCCACCCACCCACACACACCCAGGCACCCCCACCACCACGACCACCCAATCCCGCGCCACCCACCGCAACCACGCCACCAGCACCGCCACCGCCACCGCCACCGACCACGGCACCGCCACTGGCAGGGCCGGACACCACACCCACCGCCCAGCACCGGAAAGCCCCCGGAGGCACACCGACCAGCCCGCTGAAGCGGGTGGTGAACGTACCCAACAACGCACAGCCAACCGCAAAACAGACCACGCAGCAGACCACGCAGCCGACCCCGGTGACACTGATACCGCCCCACCGCAGCAACACCACCACCCACCCACCCACCCGATACGACACACCATCAAATACCCACACAGCACCCCACCACAGACGACCCGGAACCCCCCACCAACGCACCCGGCAGACCCAGTACGCCGGACCCGGTACGCCCGGTACGCCGAATCAGCGGCAGAGTCAGGGCAGGTATCAGGGTCAGTGGTGCTCGGAGAGCCACTCATGGACCGCGTGGGCGGTCGTACGGGCGTGCTCCTCGAGGACGGTGAAGTGGTCGCCCGGCACGGTGACTTCCGAGTGCGGAAGACTCCACGGCTCCGCCGTTTCAATGCCCGGCAGGCCGTCCCTGGCCCGGACGAAGAGTGTGGGCGCCGAGAGCCCCGACGGTTCCCAGCCGGAGAACCGCTCCAGATAGCCGGCCATCGCCGTGAGCCGGTCGGTCTCGGCCGAGGCGAACTGGGCGGCCTTGTCGAGCATTCCGACGGTCATGGCAGAAAGCGCGGGCCCGTCCTCCGCGCCGCTGACACTGTCACCCGGGAAAGTGTCGACCAGGACGACGGCGGAGGGGCGCACGCCCGTACGTTCCAGGTGTTCGGCAACGGCCTGCGCCACCCAGCCGCCGGCCGAGCGCCCCAGCAGGACGAACGGCTCGTCGCCCGAGCACGCGAGAACGGCGGCGGCCTGCGCCGACACGAAGGCCTCCAGTGTGGCGGGCAGGGCCTCGCGCGGCAGGAATCCCGGATTCGGCAGCACCGAGACGTCCCGCAGCCCTTGGAGGGACGACCCGAAGCGGGCGTACTCATGAGGGCCCGAGAGCGCGCTGAGAGCCGGGAAGCAGATCAGCCGGGGGCGAGCTGGGCCGCTCGCAACGTTGACGGCCGCGGGTCGGGTGCCGAGGGCCTCCGCGCTGTCGAAGACCTCACGGAAGCGGGAGGCGATCGTCAGAAGCGCCATGCCGTCCCATGCCCTGCCGAGGGCGCACGCCGTACGGAAGAGAGCGGACAGGGAGTCGGCGCCACCCGGAACCGGAGTCCCTTCCGGGACTCCGCCCGTCGCGCCGGCCGGCGCCACGCTCGGGGCGGGGGGTGTTTCCGGGGCAGTCCCGGAATAGCGTTCCTCCAGGTAGGCGGCGACCGCGCGAGGTGTGGGGTGGTCGAAGAGGAGCGTGGCCGGCAGGGCCAGCTCCGTCATTGTCGCGAGCCGGTTGCGCAGCTCGACCGCGGCCAGTGAGTCGAGGCCCAGCTCCGCCAGCGGGCGGTCCGCCTCGATCGCGGACTGTCCTGCGGTGTAACCGAGCGCCGCGGCGGCTTCCGTCCGTACTTCCGACAGAAACAGTGCGCCGAGTTCGCCGGACGGCGTGACGGCCAACTGCCGCCGCAGGGAATCGCGGGCCTCGGGCTCCGCGGGTGTCCGGCGGACGGGCCCGCGGCCCGGTAGGCGGGAGAGAGGCGCATCGGCGGTCCCGCGCACCTCCCCGTTCAGGCGTGCCGCGACCAGGACGGCCTCCCCGCTTTCGACGGCGGTGTCGAAGAGCGCGAGACCCTCATCGGTCCGCAGCGGAACGAGACCGGAGCGGGCCATCCGGCGCAGATCCGCGCTTGCCAGCCCGGCGGTCATTCCGCCGCTCTGCTGCCAGGGCCCCCAGACGAGAGAGGTGCCGGGCAGACCGATGCTCCTGCGGTGCTGTGCCAGCGCGTCCAGGAACGAGTTCGCCGCCGCGTAGTTGCCCTGCCCGCCGGATCCGAACACACCGGCCACCGAGGAGAACAGGGCGAAAACAGCCAGGTCACTGTCCTGGGTCAACTCGTGCAGGGCGAGCGCCGCGTCCACCTTCGGCCGCAGCACGCGATCCATACGCTCCGGTGTGAGCGCCGCGATCACACCGTCGTCCAGCACTCCCGCGGTGTGCACCACGCCGGTCAGCGGATGCTCCCGCGGCACAGTCGCGAGGAGCGCGGCGAGCGCGGTGCGGTCGGCGACGTCGCACGCGGCCACCGTCACCTCGGCACCCAGCCCGGCCAGCTCCGCGCGCAGCTCGACCGCCCCGGGCGCGTCGGCTCCGCGCCGTCCGACGAGCAACAGGTGACGTACACCGTGCGCGACCACGAGGTGGCGGGCGAAGGAGACGCCCAGAGAGCCCGATCCCCCGGTGATCAGGACGGTGCCCCCGGGGTCCAGCCGGCGCGCTGCGCCCTCGTCCGTCGTTGCGCGGGAGGCCTGTACCAGCCTCGGTACAAGGACGACACCTTCCCGCACGGCCGTCTGCGGCTCCCGGCTCGCCAGAACCTGGGCCAAGGCCGCTTCGGATGCGGGGTAGTCGTCGACATCGACCAGTGCGAACCGGCCGGGGTTCTCCGTCTGTGCCGAGCGGAGCAGTCCCCATACCGGAGCGCAGACGAGAGCGGCATCACCGTTCGCGGCGTCGGCGGCTGTCTCCGACCCTGTGACGACGGCATCCGAAGTGAGGACGACCAGACGGGAGTTGCTGAGGCGCTCCTCGGCCAGCCAGTCCTGCACGAGCCGCAGTGCCCATCCGGCCATACGGTGTGCGGCCGACGCGCGGTCCACTCCGTCCGTCCCGGTGAGCGGCGGACAGGCGATGACGACGACCGGTGCGTCGGAACCTGCCGAGGCCGGATCCGCGTACGCCTTCGGCCGGTCGCCCGACGGGAGGAGTGTGCCGCGCAGTCCCGGACCGGGCTCGCCCAGGAGAGCCCACACGCCTGGCGCCGGAGCCGGGACGGGGGAATCGGGCAGGCGCACCCAGTCCTGGCGGAACAGGCAGTCGCCGTGCGCCCGGACGTCCTTCAACTGCTCGCGGGGAAGCGGCCGCAGGACCAGGGACCCTACCGTAGCCACGGGGGCCCCCGACCCGTCAGTCAACTCCAGCCGTACTCCACTCCCCGCCGCCGGCGAGACACGCACCCGCAGCCGGCGGGCACCGGACGCATATAGCCGCACACCGCTCCAGGCGAACGGCAGAGACACCCCGCTGCCGCTGTCGTCCGGCACCGGCGTCACTCCCCCGAGCATCATGGTGTGCAGCACCGAATCCAGCAGAGCCGGATGCAGGACGAACCGGCCCGCATTGCCGTGCTCCTCCACCGGCAGCACAACCTCAGCGAGGATGTCGTTGCCCAGCCGCCAGGCGGCCCGCAGACCCTGGAAGGCCGGGCCGTAGCGGAGACCGCCGTGAGCGAGCCGGTCGTAGAACCCTTCGCCGGGCCCGGCGTCGAGCGGCAGGGGGACGCCGCCCGCGGGCGGCCACGGGCCGGGCGCGGCCGCGGGCTCCGGCAGCTCCTGGGATGCGAGGATCCCCGCCGCGTGGCGGTTCCAGGGACCGTCGTACCCGGGAGTGCGCGGCCGTGCGTGGAACACCACGCTCCGCCGCCCGCCCGCGTCCGGTCGTGCCACCTTCACCTGTAGCTCGACCGTTTCGTCGGAGGGCAGCGACAGGGGTGCCGTCAGGGTGAGTTCCTCCAGTACGGGGGCGCCCACCCGGTCTCCGGCGTGCACCGCCATGTCGACGAACGCCGTCGCGGGCAGCAGCACCGTGCCCAGCACCGCGTGGTCGGCCAGCCAGGGATGGTCACGCAGTGACAGCACGCCGCTCAGCAGAAGGCCGTCGTCGTCCGCTGTCGATGTGGCGAAGCGCAGGAACGGGTGGGGCTCGGCGTCCGGCTCCGCCTGGGCTTCCGGCCGGTCGGCTTCGAGCCAGTACCGCCCGCGCTGGAACGCGTACCTGGGCAGTTCCGTACGGAGTGCGCCGCGTCCGGCGAAGACGGCGTGCCAGTCGACGCTCACACCGTGGGCGTGCAGTGCGGCGACGGTGGTGAGCAGCGCCTCGGCTTCCGGCCGGGGCCCGCGCAGCGTCGGGACGACCAGGGGCGCGGACGCGGCCCCGTCCGTCGTCGGCGCGGTTGCCTCCATGTCGGACAGGCAGTCCCGTGTGATGCCCGAGAGCACACCGTCCGGGCCGAGCTCCACATAGTGGGCCGCGCCCCGCTCCCGCAGAACCCGCACCGAGTCGGTGAAGCGGACCGGACGGCGTACGTGGTCCACCCAGTAGCCGGGCGAGCACACTTCCGCGTCCGTGACGGGCCGGCCCCTGACCACCGTCACCAGGGGGAGCACGGGCGGGGAGTAGGTGATCCCCCGCGCCACCACGGCGAACGCGTCGAGCATCGGTTCCATGCGCGCGGAGTGGAAAGCATGACTCACCCGCAGCCGCGTGGCCTCGCAGCCCTGTTCACGCCAGTACGCCACAGCCTCCAGCACCGCCGGCTCGTCACCGGCCACGACCACCCAGCGGCCGTTCAGGGCCGCGATGTCCACCTCCCGCTCCCTGCCCGCGAGGTACGCGGCGATCTCGCTCTCATCGGCCCGTACCGCGGCCATCGCCCCACCCGCCGGCAGCTCGTCCATCAAACGACCCCGCGCCGCCACCAACACACACGCGTCAGGCAGGGACAGCACCCCGGCGGCGTGTGCCGCCGCCACCTCGCCGACGGAGTGCCCCGCCACGATGTCCGGGCGTACACCCCAGGACTCAAGCAGCCGGAACAGGGCCACTTCCAGGGCGAAGAGCGCGGGCTGCGCGAACCGTGTCGTGTGCAGGAGCCCGCTCTCGTCCGGTCCTTCGGCTCCGTCGTCCGCGAACACCACCTCGCGCAGCGGCTTCGGCAGGAGCGGATCCAGCAGCGCGCAGGTCTCGTCGAAGGAACGGGCGTAGACGGGATGGGTCTCGTACAGTTCCCGGCCCATACCGGCCCGCTGGCTGCCCTGGCCAGTGAACAGGAAGACGACCGGGCCGGCGGGGCGGGGGCCGCTCGTGCTCACCCCCGGCCGCTGCTTTCCTTCGGCCACCGCGTCGAGGGAGGCGAGCAGTCCGTCCCGGTCACCGGCCACCACCACCGCGCGGTGCTCGAAGGCGGCGCGGGTCGTGGCCAGCGAGAACCCGAGGTCCAGCAGGCGTGTTCCGGGGCGCGCGGCCACGTCGTCGTGCAGTCGTCGGGCCTGTGCCCGGAGTCCGGCGGCGCTCCTCGCCGTCACCGGGAACGGCAGGGCCGTCGCCGAGGGCTCAGGTGCGGCCGCGGGGCCGTCGTCCGGGGCGCGCCGGCCCGCCTCGGGCGCCTGTTCGAGGAGCACGTGGGCGTTGGTCCCACTGATCCCGAAGGACGACACACCCGCCCGCCGGGGGCGGCCGGTCCGGGGCCACGGCACGGCCCGGGTCAGCAGCGACACGGCGCCCGAGGACCAGTCCACCCTGGGTGTGGGCTCGTCGGCGTGCAGCGTACGGGGCAGCACACCGTGCTCCATCGCCTGGACCATCTTCATCACCCCGGCCATGCCCGCCGCGGCCTGTGTGTGCCCGAAGTTCGACTTGACCGAGCCCAGCCACAGCGGGTTCTCCCTCGCCCCGGCCCGGCCGTAGGCCGCCAGGAAGGCCTCCGCCTCGATGACGTCGCCGAGCCGGGTCCCCGTGCCGTGCGCCTCCACCGCGTCGACATCCGCGGGCTCCAGCCGCGCGTCGGACAGGGCCTGGCGGATCACCCGTTGCTGGGCCGGTCCGTGCGGCGCCGTGAGGCCGTTGCTCGCACCGTCCTGATTCACCGCGGAGCCGCGCACCACGGCCAGTACCCGATGTCCCGCCCGCCGGGCCAGGGACAGCCGGGTCATCAGCAGCATTCCCGCGCCCTCGGCCCACCCGGTGCCGTCCGCCGACGCGGCGAACGCCTTGCAGCGGCCGTCGGGGGCCAGCGCGCGCTGCCTGCTGAACTCCACGAAGGAGTTGGGCCCCGACATCACCGTGACACCGCCGGCCAGCGCGAGCGAACACTCGCCTCTGCGCAGCGCCTGGGCGGCCAGGTGCAGGGCGACCAACGACGACGAGCACGCCGTGTCCACGGTGATCGCCGGCCCTTCCAGGCCCAGGGTGTAGGCGATACGGCCGGAGGCGACACTGCCCGCGTTCCCGATGCCGAGGTGCCCCTCCACGTGTTCGGGGTCTCGGCCAACCGGCCTGCGTAGTCGCTGTACATGAGCCCGGCGTACACCCCTGTGGGGGTCCCGCGCACCGTGCCGGGGTCGATTCCGGCATGTTCGAAGGCCTCCCAGGCGACTTCGAGCAGCAGCCGGTGCTGCGGATCCATCGCCAGTGCCTCGCGGGGCGAGATACCGAAGAAGGCCGGGTCGAAACGGTCCACACCGGACAGGAAGCCGCCCTCGCGTACGTACGTCCGGCCGGCCCGCCCGGGATCCGGGTCGAACAGTCCGTCGATGTCCCATCCCCGGTCGGCGGGGAACGGGGTGATGGCGTCGACACCGTCATCGACCAGCCGCCACAGATCCTCCGGGGACTCCACTCCGCCCGGGAATCGGCACGCCATCCCGACGATCACCACGGGGTCGTCGTCCGGGCCGGCCCCGTCCGGGCGGGTGGGCGCGGCACCGGCCGGTTCACCGGTGAGCCGCGCCGCAAGGTGGGCGGCCATGTCCGTCGTGGTGGGAAAGTCGAAGGCGGCGGCCTCGGACAGGGAGAGGCCGGTCGCCGCCGACAGACGGCTGGACAGTGCGGTCGACGTCAACGAGTCAAGACCCAGATCGCGGAACGCGGTCCCCGGCTCCACCTCGTCCACGGCGCAGCCCAGTACGACGGCGACCTCGCCCCGTACCAGAGCCCGCAGATCCACCGCGCCCGTCCCCGCGGGCGAGGGGGCTTCGGCCTCCAGGAGCCTCGCCGGGCAGTCGGCGAGCGCGTACCGCTTGGCCTTGCCCGAGGCGGTACGCGGGATCCCGTCCACCTCGTAGAGGGCGGCGGGGACCTTGAACGGTGACAAATGCTCCCGGCAGGCGGCGAGGACCGCTCTCCTGTCGAGTTCGCCGGCCTTCTCCGGGACCAGGTAGGCGACGGGCACCTCACCGAGTACGCCATCGGGCCGGCCGGTCACGGCCGCGTCCTTGATGCCCGGCAGCGCCAGCAGTACCGCCTCCACCTCGGAGGGGTGGATGTTCTCGCCGGCGCGGATGATCAGCTCGCCGGCCCGGCCCGTGACGGTGAGTTCGCCGCGGGCATCGATCCGGGCGAGGTCACCGGTGCGGTACCACCCGTCGCGCAGGACCTGGGCAGTGTCGTCGGGGCGGCCGTGGTACCCGGCCATGACGCCAGGTCCGGAGACCCACAACTCACCCTCGCCCGAAGCTTCGCCGCTGCTCGCGCTGCCGTCGCCGATACGTGCCCGGGTGCCCGGCAGCACACGGCCGCACGAGCCGGCCGCACGGGCGGCGTCCGGCGCCGACATGGTGACGGGCCCTGCCTCGGTGCTCCCGTAGTGCTCGAGGAACGGGACCCCGCAGACCTCCTCGAAAGCCCGCTGGAAGACGGGACCGGCGGCCGCACCGCCACTGACACAGCCACGGAGCGCTGGGGCCGTCAGTCCCTCGGCGCGTACGGCGTCGAGGAGCTTGGCGTACGTCGCCGGCACACCGGCCAGCAGGGTGAACGGGTCCTCCGTCCGGCGCAGTTCACCCAGCACGTCCGCCGCGGAGAACCGCGGCAGGATGACGGCGGACGCTCCGGTCGCGGTCACCCCGATGACGCAGAGGATCTGACCCATGGCGTGGTGGAGGGGCAGCGGCCAGAGCAGCCGGTCGTCGGCCGACATACCGAGGACGGCGACGAAACCGGCGGCCACCGGCGACAGGCGGCTGCGTTGTGTGGACAGCACGCCTTTGGGGGTGCCGGTCGAACCGGAGGTGTAGAGCAGCCATGCCACCTCGTCGAGTCCGAGATCGTCCGGGGCGGGAACGGAGGGTTCGGTGGTGGCCATGTCCTCGTAGGAGAACGTGCCGGGTGCCGTATCCGTCACGGCGTCGCCGCCCGCCGGCCGGACGAGCACCACGGTCAGCTGCGGGCGCTCCGGCAGGAGCGGCCGCAGCAGGCCCAGATGGGACCGGTCGGTGAGGACCACCCGGGCTCCGCTGTCGTCCAGCATGTGAGCCAGCTCGGCTCGCGTGCTCCGTGAGTCCATCGGCACACCGACCGCGCCCGCTCTGGTGACAGCGAGAACGCTCTCCACGGCTTCGACGCGGTTGCCGAGGAGTACCGCCGCACGCTCGCCGTGCCGCAGCCCGAGTCCGGCCAGATGGCCGGCCAGCCGTCCGGTGCGCAGCTCCAACTCCTCGTAAGTGACGCGGGACGTGGGGTCCTGGAACGCGACCTTGGAGCCGAAGCGGCGCGCATGTTCCCGGAGCAGCTCGGGCAGTGGCCGGATCGGGGCTACGCGTGATGTCACCGGGACGAACACATCCTCTTCGGACAGGAGTTGATGTTGACCCAGTATGGATCCCCGGACGGGTGAGTCCGTCGTATGTTCGAACCGGGCGTGTTGACGGCCGGCGCGTCCGGGCCACGAGGGGCGTCGGGGCCGTCCGCGACGGCACAGAAGCCTGATCGCCCGGCGACGGGCCGGTGGTTGGCCGGTTCCTGTCCGTGCCTGTTCCGTTCCTTCTCGTTCGGACCGATGCTGGCCGGAACGACGGCGAGCGAGGCAGGACGGCGGAGGAGTGCGTGTGACGGTTCAGGCATCGGGCGAAGCGGGCGATGATCACAAGAAGCGGGCAGGCGACCGGCCGGGAGATGCGGCGGCAGAGGCCCAGGAGTCGATGACGCCCTTCGACGAGATCTACGACCGGCCCGATCCCCGGGCCTTCTTCCGCGCATTCCAGCCGCTGGGCTACCGGACCCCGCACCATGCCCAGGGAATCCACCGCCGGCTGATCGCAACCGGCGTGTGCGCAACCGGAGCCGGAGCGGTACTGGACATCTGTTGCTCCTACGGCATCAACGCGGCCCTGCTGAACCACGATCTGACGCTGGACGACCTGTACGGCCACTACACCTCGTCCAGGGCTTCGGCGATGACCACCAGTGAACTGACCGCCTGGGACCGTGAGTTCTACCGGTCCCGACGCCGTCCGGACGCCGTCCCCGTCTTCGGCCTCGACGCGGCGCCCAATGCCGTCGCCTACGCTCGCGAGGTGGGTCTGCTGGACGAGGGCTTCGGCGAGAACCTGGAGGTCGCGCCGCCGTCCGACGCCCTCCTGCGCGCGGCGCGGCGTATCCGCCTGATCACTGTCACCGGCGGAGCCAGCTTCTTGTCGTCGCGCACCTTCCGGCCACTTCTCGAATCGGCCGACGCCCCGGTGTGGGTAGCGGCGTTGGTGCTGCGTACCGGCTCCTACCAGCCCATCGCGCAGTGCCTGGACTCCTTCGGGCTGGTCACGGAGAAGACGGCTTCCCCTACTTTCGTCCAACGTCGCTTCACCAGTGCCGAGGAGCGGCAGTTCGCCGTCGAATCGGTGACCGCGGCCGGCGAGGACCCTCGCGGGAAGGAGACGGACGGCCATTTCCACACCGCTTTCCATCTGTCCCGTCCCGCCCAGGACACCGTCTCGTACCCGGTCAGCGGCCTCGTGCAGCCGGCCTGACCCGCTCACCCGACCGGAGCCGGAGGGGGTGGAGGCCACTGGGCCGGATCCGTCCGCGGCCAGGTCACCAGAAGGCTCTCCGGGCTGCGTGAGGTGGTCCCCACGCGCCAGTGGACGGATTCCGGCGGCTGTGCCAGCCGGAGTCCCGGGAATCTGGCCGCCAGGCGGTGCAGAGCCAGTTGGAGTTCCACCCGGGCCAGCCAGGCGCCCAGGCAGTAGTGCGGTCCGGCGCCGAAGGACAGGGTGGGGGCTTCCAGAGGTGCGAACAGGTCGTCCGCCGTACTTGGCGGGAAGACGTCGGGGTCGCGGTTGGCCATCCCGCAGTCCGCCAGGACCACCGCTCCGGCCGGGATGAGAACGCCCCCGACCTCGACGCCCTCGGTCGCGCGACGCGTGCTCCCGCGGTCGTCGCCCAGGGGAATCAGGTGGAGCAGGCGGTCGGCCACCACGCCGGCCGACTCCCCCGCGGCCGCGAGGAGCGGCCAGGCCTCCTGTCGCTCGGTGAGCAAGTAGAGGAGCGAGTTTCCGAGCATGGTCATCGTGCTGTCGTGGCCCCCCACCACCAGCCCGCAGACCAGGCTGACCAGTTGCGCCTCGGGAATGCCTCCCTCCTCGTCGGCGGCCAGGACCAGGCCGCTCACCAGATCGTCCCCGGGCTCGCGTCGGCGTGCGGCCAGCAGTTGTGCGCCGAACGCGGAGAACTCGGCCATGGCCGCGCCCACCTCGTCACCGCAGCGGGAACCGTCCGTGAACGCGTGGTCGCTCCAGTGGCGCATCCGCTCACGCGCGGACGCGTCGAGCCCCATCAGCCGGCTGATCACGGCCACCGGCAGCGGCAGCGTGAACTCCGTGACGATGTCCACCGGCCCGTCGCCGTGGGTCAGGCCGTCCAGCAACTGCTCCACGATCGCAGCGATCCAGGGCTGCCACCGGGCGACGGCTCTCGGAGTGAACGCGCGGCGCATGGTGCGGCGCAGTCGCAGGTGGTCGGGGCCGTCCTGGTTGAACATCAGGTCCGGGTCGTTGACCAGCCCCGGCTGCTGGGACACGGACGGCCCGTCCGGCGCGTACAGCTCGGATCGGCCGAACCGGCTGTCGCTGAGCACCTGCCTGACATCGGGGTACCGGCTGACGAGCCAGGCCGGAGATCCGTCCGGCAGCTCGGTGAGCCGCGGCGGGCCCGGGACGTCGAATTCCATGCGGTGGAGCGGGGCCAACAACGGTTCGGGACCAGCATTCTTGCTGGTGCTCACTGCGGCGGACACGGTACCTCCTGGCTGTGCGTGTTCGACGGGACCGGGACGGGCTGCTGGACGGATCGGGGTGGGGAAGGGGGAGCGGGAGCGGAGGCGTGGGCTGACGGGTACTCAGGTCGCCCCCTGTCGTTGCGTGCGCCGGCGCGCTCCCGTCCGCGCCGTGCCGGTCACAGCTCGACCAGTACCTTGCCCAGGTTGGCCCCCCGGTTGTGGTAGAGGCTCCCGTAGGCTGCGGGAATGCTGTCGAAGCCGTAGTGGAGGGTGTGGTCACAGACGACCTCTCCCCGCCGGAGCCTGCCGCCCAGTTCGGTGTGGAGCGACTGCCAGTTCTCGTCGGTGAACCACTCCAGGGAGAAGATCCCGCGCACGGTGGCGCGCGGGAACATGATGTACGGCAGGAGCCGGGGTCCCACCGCGTCCTGGCCGACCTGAGTCGCCCACTGCCAGCACACCGCCACCTGGCTGCCCACGTTGAGCAGGGAGAAGACCGCGTCGGTCACGGCGCCGCCGAGGTTGTCGAAGTAGCGGTCTACGCCGTCGGGAGCCGCTCGGGCGAGCGCGTCGCGCACGCTCTCGGCGCTGTCGCCCTGCCGGTAGACGACGACCGCGTCGAACCCCAGCCGTGACAGGTACTCCGCCTTCTGCGGGCTCGATGTCGTGCCGACCACACGGGCGCCGGCGAGCCCGGCCAGCTGGCCGACCAGTGTCCCCACCGCGCCGGAGGCACCGCTGATCACCAGAGTGTCTCCCGGCCCGGCGTCGAGGAACATGGCGAGCGTGCCCCAGGCGGTCATGCCCGGACCCCCCATCGCGCTCAGCGCCGTCGCCAAAGGCAGCGCGTCGTCGTACCAGCACGGGTCGAGGCGGCGGAAGGCGGGGAACACCATCGGGAAGGTTCCCGTCTGCCACAGCCATTCCTCGCCCGCGCTGACCAGGTGGGACCGCCAGCCGCCGAAACCCTGCACCAGGTCACCCGGCCGGTGCGCGGCCCGCGGGCCCGCCTCCAGCACTTCCATGATCGAGTCGGCGCCCATGTGCCGGCCGAGCGGGGTGTCCAGCGCGATGCCCTGGAGATAGGGATCGACCGAGACGTACCGCGTCTTCAGCAGCATCTCGTCGGGTGCGAGGTCCACGTCGATGTCGCGGACGATCTTCTCGTAGATCCGGTCCACGTCGGGAGCGCCCTCGACGTGTTCGCGGACGACCCACTCCATGATCTTCACTTCTGCTCCTTTTGCGCACCGGTGAGGTCGAGAGGGGTCGCGGCGGAGCCGTCGGGGCGCCCCCCGACAGGAATGACGAGATGGGTCGGCGGCGGCCCGGTCTCGTCGAGGGAAGCGGTGAACGTCCTGCCGTCGTCACGGCAGACGAACTGCATGACGTGCCGGCCCGCCGCGGCCGCCCGGATCAGTCCGCCCGTCGTCGCCCAGACGCCGGAGAGGTAAAAGTTCTCCAGGCCCGGGAGGCCGGGGCCGTGTTTCTTGACGAGTTCCTCCAGGGTTTCGCCGCTCTCCACGAACGGCTGCCACCCCAGGACCGTCCCGTCGTGGTTACCCGTGTACCGGACCTGAGTGAGCGGGCTCGACACGTCGCGCACCGCGATGGCGTCCTGAAGGCCCGGGTAGCGCTCCTCCAGGAACTTCACGAGCGCCGTGCGTGCCCGCCGTTTGGCCGCGTAGTAGCCGCGGCCGTGCCGCACGGGGAGCGTGTGGAGCTCCTGACCGCCCCGGCTCCGGGTGATCTGTTCCGGGCCTTCGTCCAGGGCGCGCCAGGGGGCGATGTCGCAGAAGTAGGTGGCGTAGACGATGGTCGTCCCGCTCGGCGAGAGCTCCGGATAGTGGCAGCTGCGGAACTGGACGTTGATGCTCCGATGGCGGATGCCGGTCAGTTCGGCCGCCTGTTCCTCGTTCAGCAGGTAGGTCGTGCACGGGGCGCCCTCGGGGAAGGGCCGCTTGAGTCCCAGGAAGAGGGTGAAGTAGCCGGGAAACACCATGCCCGGTTCGTTGATGGTCTCGGTGTAGAGCCGCCGGTAGGCGTCGTTCAGATAGCGGCCTCCCAGGAGCTTCATCATCGTGGTGGGTCCGTCGCAGGCAGACACGATGATGTCCGCGCGCAGTTCCCGGCCGTCGCTGAGGCGGACGCCGACCGCTCGGTCGTCCTCGACGACGACCTCCTCGACCTTGGTGTTGTAGGTGACCCGGCCGCCGAGCCTCCGGTAGCGCTGCTCGATCGACTCGGCGAGGCCGAGCGATCCGCCTTCGGGGACGCCCGCCGACAGGTTGGCGTGCGAGGCGAGCTGGAAGTGGGTCGGCAGTACGGGGAACGCCGGGTGTTTCTCGTAGAGGACGAAGTTGAACGCCTCGCGCAGCAGCGGGTCCTTGAACCGGGCCGAGTAGTCCGACATCAGCACCGAGATCGACTTGCGCACCGCGTTGAAGTACGGGACGAACGACGCCAGCATGCGCCATCGCTCCACCCGCCCCATCAGCCCCACCGGTTTGAGGAAGGGGTAGACGGCCAGCGCCTTGCGGAAGGAGCGCAGCCGGCGGCAGAACTCCCTGATCTGTTTCGCGTCGGCGGGCGAGAGCTCGGTGAGATGGTCCTGCAGCCGGTCCGGGTCGGAGTAGAAGTAGACCGCTCTGCCGTCCTGCCCGCGCACGATGTTGAACACGTCGAAGTGGCGTACCTCCTTACCCTGCAACGCGCCGAGCTCCAGCCAGATCTGGTGCATCTCGTTGCCGGGGCCGCTGCCCAGCATCCAGCTGACGCAGGCGTCCAGGGTGAAGTCGCCGCGTTCCCAGGCTGTGCAGCAGCCTCCCGGGATCTCGTGCATCTCCAGCACCTGGGACCGGTAGCCGTTCATCTGGGCGTAGCAGCCGGTGGAGAGGCCGCCGAGCCCGGCACCGATGATGATCATGGTTTGCCTGTCGCGCGGCGCCCGCGCCGCAGGGCTGCTCTTCTCTGTCGTCACGCGCCGGTTCCCTCCCTGGAGGACCACCGGTCGAGCTGGGGCAGCTGCCCCAGTCTGCCCGGGTGCCAGGGGGCGGTGCCGCCGCTCTCCCACGCCCTGAACGGGAGGCCCAGTTCTTCGCACAGGTACTGGGTGGCGAAGCGGCCCGTGGACGCGGCACGGATCAGGCCGCCCATGCCGACCCATTGGCCGGCCATGGAGAAACCGCTGAGTCCGGGCAGCCGCATCCGGTCCTTGCCGACCAGGCCGGCGGACACGTCGTCGGCGTCCGAGAACGCCTTCCAGGCCAGGATCGAACCGTTGTGGTTCCCGGTGTAGCGCCGGGTCGTCGCCGGCGAGGCCACGTCCACCAGGTCGATCCGCTCGGCCGTGCCCGGCCAGAGCCGCTCCAGGAAGCGCCGTACGAAGTCGGCCACCTTGCGCTTCTGCGCCCAGTAGGCCTTGCGGTCGCTGTGGCGCAGCGCCTTCCAGTAGGTGTAGTCGCTGAAGTAGGTGCAGTGGACCACCGACTTCCCGGGCGGGGCGAAGCCGTCCGAGTAGCGCGAGCGCAGTTGGACCACCAGGCTGCTCTGGAGCGCGCCGGGCAGTTCGGCGGCCTCCTCGGGCGGGAGCAGGTAGGTGGTGCTGTGGGCGTCCTCGGCGGGTAGGCCGCCACGGATGCCGACGAAGGCGGAGACCACGGCGGGAAACAGCGTTCCGGGGCGTTCCAGCAGTTCGGTGTAGAGCTTGTCGATCCTCGCGCCGGTGTATCTGCCCCCCAGCAGTCCGTAGACCGTGGTGTGTCCGTCGCAGGCCGACACGATGTGGTCGGCGTAGTACCTCCTGCCGTTGCGGAGCTCGATTCCGGTGGCCCGGCCGTTGTCCACCAGTACCTTCTCGGTGCGGGCGCGGTAGGTCACCGTCCCGCCGAGTCCGGTGTACCGCTCCTCGACCGACCGGGCGAGGCCGAGCGAACCGCCTTGCGGGAAACCCGCGTTGCCGTGGTAGGCGCTGGCCATGTTGAACAGGTACGGGAGCAGGGGGAAGCCCTCGGGGTCCTGGAAGAAGATGTTCCGGAAGGCTCTGCGCAGCAGCGGGTCCTCGAACCGGTCCGCGAACCGGTGCATCGGCGTGGCCGCGGTGCGCCAGAAGAGGCGGAACGCCGGCAGTACGGTGCGCAGTGTCGCCGCTCTCTCCCGTACGGTCCGCAGGGCGGGCGCGGTCAGGAACGGATAGAGCTCGATCTCCGTGAACCGCCTCAGGTCACGGCAGAAGGAGCGGATCAGCCGTGCGTCGGCGGGCGAGACGCGCAGCAGGTGTTCCTCCAGGCGTGCCGGATCGTTCCAGAAGGTCACCGATCTGCCGCCCTCGTCGACGACCTTGTTGAACAGGTCGAAGTTCCTGACCGTCTTGCCGTCGAGCGCGCCCAGTTCACGCCAGACCTGGTTGGCGTCGTTGCCCGCGGCGGTGCCGATCAGCCACTCGATGCAGTAGTCGAAGAGGTAGCCGTCGCGGGACCAGGCGGTGCAGCACCCGCCGGGCAGCACGTGTTTCTCGAAGATGCGGGTCCGCATCCCGCTCATCTGTGCGTAGCAGCCGGTGGACAGGCCTGCCATACCCGCGCCGATGACGATGACGCGGGGCGCGCTGCCGGGTGTGCGGTGCGGGCTGTCCCAGTCGTCCTCATCCGGCATGGTCCGCCTCCCCCGTGAGAAGGGCGCGTACCAGGGCGGCGTTGCGCGGGAGGTGTTTGGGGTCGAGCATGTCGGCGTGGGTCCCGGAGCCCCGCAGGACGTGGGTCGCGCCGGTGGAGCTGCCGTGCCAGGCGCCGGGGGCGCCGACTGCGTAGAGGCCTTCCTTCTCCTCGTCGGTCACGACGCCGACCGAGGCCGCCACCGTCCCGGTGTTGGGGGTTCTGCCGCAGAACTCCAGGTACTCGGCCGCGTGTTCGAGTACCGTCTTGGCGACGATCTCGGAGCCGGTGTGCTGGTACAGGTGGCGGCCCAGCTCCGCCTCGAAGGTCCTGACACCGTCCTCGCCCGGCTCGTACCTCTCCAGGGTGCGGCGGGAGTCCAGCACCACGACGTGCGAGACCTCGCGCCCGCGTGATTCGAGTTCCTTGGCCACCTCGAACGCGAGGTTGCCGCCCAGCGAGTACCCGAGGAGCCGGCAGGGGCCCTCGGACCCGACGGACTCCACCAGGTCCGCGTAGCGGGCCACCTTGTCCTCACCGGGCACATAGTTGAACGCGACGATCCGGTACGGGCGGAGCTGTTCCGCGAAACCGCGGTAGACGAGCGCGTGGCCACCCGCCGGGGGGAAGCAGAAGACGGGCTGTCCTTGCCCGGGGTTGAAGGTCAGGTAGGGAAGCTCCTCGGACGTCGTGCTGTTGACCAGGTCCTCCACGGCCGCGGCCATGCCGTGAAGGGTCGTGGCCTGGTACAGACGGCTGACAGGGACGCCGATGCCGAACTCCGTGCGCAGGTGGTGGAGGAGTTCGATCAGCTTGATCGAGCTTCCGCCGGATTCGAAGAAGTCGTCCCCGAGTCCCGCCCGCTCCATCCCGAGCAGCGCTTCCCAGTGCCGGGCCATGCTGCGTTCGTAGAGGGTCACCGGTGCTTCGTACGACTGCTGCCGGTCCGCGCCGGCCGGGACCGGGAGCGCGGCGACGTCGACCTTTCCGTGCGGGGTGAGCGGCAGTGCGGGCAGCTCGACGACGTGGGAGGGCACCATGAAGGCCGGCACCGCTCCCGCGAGATGGCGGCGCAGGGCGCGTCGGTCGAGCGTCTCCCCCGGCTCCGTCACGCAGTAGGCGCAGAGGGTCGCGTCCCCCGCGGCGTCGGGGCGGACGGCCACCACCGCGCGGGCGAGGCCCGGCCAGCCCGCCAGATGCGATTCGATCTCCGCGATCTCGATCCGGTGACCGCGCAGCTTGACCTGGTGGTCGCTGCGTCCGAGGAGGTGCATCCGGCCGTGCGTGTCCCAGCGCGCCACGTCGCCGGTCCGGTACAGCCGTACCGGTGCGGCGCCCGGCTCGCGGCTCAGGTTCCACGTCACGAAGCGTTGCGCCGTCTGTTCCGGGTCCCCGGCGTACCCGGTGGCGACGCCCTGGCCGCCGATCCACAGGTCGCCCGGCACGCCGGGCGGGACCGGTTCGCCGTGCTCGTCGAGGACATGGAGTGTGCTGTTCGCCAGCGGCCGGCCGATCGGCACCATCAGGCCGGGCTCGAGGCCGTCCGCGGGCCCCTCGAAGAAGGCGCTGTCGATGGTGGCCTCGGTGACACCGTAGGAGTTGATCACCCGGGTGCCCGCACCGCACAGACCGCGCAGCCGCTCGTACTCCGCCACCTTCCACGCATCGGAACCGACCACCAGCAGGCTCATGAAGTCGAGCCGTTCCCCCTCACGCTCGCAGTGGTCCATCAGGCCCCGGACGACGGCGGGGACGAACTCCGCGCAGTCGACCCGTTCCGTCCGCATCGTCCGGTACAGCCGGGCCGTGTCGAAGATCAGGTCCCGGTCGGCCAGCACCAGGCGGCCGCCCGAGCACAGGGCGCGCACCAGGTCGCCGGTGAACACGTCGAACGAGGGCTCCGCCATCTGGAGATGGACGCGTGCCTCGTCGGCCAGCCGGTACTCCTCGGACCACGCCCCGAACGCGGAGGCCAGGCTGCGATGGCTGACCCGCACGGCCTTGGGGCGGCCGGTGGATCCCGAGGTGTTGATGACGTAGGCGGGCGAGTCGAGGTCGGTCGTCCCCTGCGGGGCCGGTCCCCCGGTCTCCGTCGGGCGCAGCCCGGCCGGGGTCACCACGGTGACGGGCAGGCCCTCGGCCCACGCGGCACGCGTGTCGTCGACGACGATGAGGGCGGCCTCCGTGATGCCCAGTACGTGGGCGACGCGGTCGGCCGGCTGATCGGGGTGGACCGGCAGGTAGGCGCCTCCCGCCCTGAGGACCGCGAGAAGGGTGACGACCAGCTCCGGCGACTTGTCGAGGCACAGTCCCACGACGGAACCCGGCACCACGCCCAGCTCGCGCAGCCGCCGGGCCCTGGCGTTCGCCCTGCGGTCGAGCTCCCCGTACGTCAGGTGTGCCGTGCCGCCCCGCAGGGCGGGCACCGAGACGGCGACGGCCTCGGGGTGTGCGGCGGCGATGTCTGCGATCAGGTGATGGATCGCCCGGTCCCGGTCCGGTTGCCGCCCGGTGACGGCCGGCAGCCGGGAGGCACCGCTCCACTCGGTGATCAGTTGTTCGCGCTCCTGGGTGCCGAGCATCTCCAGCCTCGGGGTGGGCAGTTCCGCGGGCGCCCGCGTCATGCTGCCGAGCAGCTGGACGTAGTGCGCGGCCATGCGGCGCACGGTCCGGGCCAGGAAGAGGTCGGTGTTGTACTTGAGGACGCAGTGGAAACGCCCCTCCGCCTCGTCCTCGTAGACCGACAGGGTGATGTCGAACTGTCCTTCCTCTTCGGGGAGTTCGATGTACTCCAGCCGGTAGCCGTACTGCTCGGTGGCCACCTTGTGGGTGAGCAGGATGAACATCGCCTGGAACACGGCCGAGCGGCTGGGATCGTGCTGGAGCCCCAGCTCCTCGACCAGCAGGACGAACGGGTACTCCTGGTTGTCCAGGCCGTTCAGCACCGTCCTGCGGACCTGCTCCAGCAACTCCGCGACCGTGGGGCCCGCGGACAGGTCCGCGTGCAACGGCAGCGGGTTGACGAAGTAGCCGTAGACCGGGGCGAACTCCTGCTGGGTACGGCCGGTCACCGGGCTGCCGACGATGACGTGGTCCTGGCCGGAGTAGCGGTGCAGCAGTACGTAGTAGGCGCTGAGCAGCACCATGAACGGCGTCACGCCGTGTTCCTGTGCCAGCGCGTGGACCCGGGCACTGAGCTCGTCGTCGAGGACGAAGAACTCCGAGGCGCCGTTGTGTGTCTGCACGGCCGGCCGGGGCCGGTCGGTCGGCAGGTCCAGGAGCGGGACCTCGGCGGGCAGGTGCGAGCGCCAGTACTCAAGCATTCCGCCGGCCTCGCGGCCTGCCAGGAACCGGTTCTGCTGGTTGAGGAAGTCCAGGTACCTGGCACCCACCGGCGGCAGCGAGGGTTCCCGGCCCTGCTTCAGTGCCTCGTACACGGCGAGCAGTTCTTCGATGAAGGTGAAGGTCGAGATCGCGTCCGAGACGATGTGGTGGACGGCCTTCATGATGATCCAGCGGCTCGGCCCGCGTTTGAACAGCCGGAACCGCACCAGCCGGTCGTGTTCGAGGTCGTACGGCTTGCGGTACTCGCGGATGATCGTTCGCTGGATGTCCTCCCATGCCTGGCCCTGGACGTCGAACAGGCCGAGGTCGGGCTCCGTCCCGGAGGTCGTGCGCTGTACCGGCAGGCCGTCCTCCAGATGGAAGTTGGCCCGCAGCGCCGGATGGCGCGCGATGAGCCGGCGCACCGCCTCGAACATCAGGTCGGGTTCGAGTTCGGCGCGCACCTCCACGGCGCCGCCGATGTTGTACGCGTAGCCGTCGGGATTGAGCTGCTTGAGGAACCAGAGCGCCTTCTGGTTCTGGGTCAGGGGGTGGTTCAGCTCGTCGGTGAACACCTCGACGGCCGTCGCGTCGCTCTCTCCCGCACTGCCCGCCGCCACCCGTTCGGCCAGGCCGTCGTACAGCCGGCCGGCCAGTTCGCCGACCGAGGTACCGCTCAGCAGGGCGACCACGGGCAGGGCGATGCCCAGATCGGCCTGCGTCCTGGCGCGGAGTTCCATCGCGAGCAGTGAGTCGAGCCCCAGCCCGGTGAGCCCGGCCGCGGGGTCGATCTCGTGCGCCGCGGCTCGAAGGACCGTGGCGGTGAGCGCCGTGAACCGGTCGGTCACCAGGCGACGGCGTTCCGTCTCCCCGGCGTCGCGGAACGCGTCGAGGAATCCGCCGCCCTCCTCCACCGCGTGTTCCTGAGCGGCTGCGGCCAATTCGGTGACCAGCGGTGGCGGGGAGTCGTACCAGGCCAGGAAGGTCGGCCAGTCGACGACCGTGGCGACGAGCAGCTGGGCCCGGTCCTGTCCGATGACGCGTTCCAGTACGGTCATCCCGGCTTCCGGGGACAGCGAGCTCATTCCCCGGCTGTGGAGGTAGTGATCGACCAGGCCCAGTTCCTCGATCATTCCCGTCGCCCAGGGGCCCCAGTCAAGACTTAGCGCCGGCAGGCCCTGCGCACGCCGCCGATGGGCCAGCGCGTCCAGAAAGGCATTGCCCGCGGCGTAGTTGGTCTGGCCCGCGGTCGTCAGCAGTGAGGCGATCGAGGCGAAGAGCACGAAGTGTTCGAGTGGCTCGTCCCGCAGGTGCTTGTCCAGCAGGTACGCCCCCACGGCCTTCGGGTCGAGCACGGCGTCGAACGTGGGGCGGTCCATGTCGGCGACCAGCCTGTCCCGCACCTGGCCGGCCAGGTGGAACACGCCACGCACGGGCGGTGCTCCGCCCCGCCGGTGCTGGTCGAGCCAGGCGGTCAGCGCGTGCTCATCCGTCACGTCGACCGGTGCGAGGACCGTCTGCGCGCCGGCGGCCTCCAGCTCCCTGAGGAGGGCGACGGCCCTGCCCTGCGCCGTGGCCGGGTCGGTCGCCTGCCAGGTGTCGCGCCCCGGTACGGGGGTCCGGCTCATCAGGATGAGCCGCCGGGCCCCGCGCTTCACCAGCGTCCGGCACAGCAGCCGGCCCAGTGCCCCGAACGCGCCGGTGACGAGATAGCTTCCGTCGGCCCGCAGGCGCAGCGGCAGCGGCCTCGTCAGCCCCTCGGCCGGCCGGATGCGGCTGGTCGCCCGGCGGCCTCCGCGCAGCCCGATCTCCTCCTCGTCGTCGCTGAGGAACTCGCGCAGCAGCGCCTCGGCGTCCGCGCGGATCCCGGGTGCGCCGGGCTCCTGTGCGGGGTCGAGGTCGACCAGTTTGCCACGGTGACCGGCCAGTTCCTGGTGCCGGAGCACTCGCGTCACACCCCAGGCGGGCGCCCCGAGCGGTTCGGGCCCTTCCCCCGGTGACACGGGCTGGGCGCCGCGGGTGACCACGTGCAGCCGTCCGCCGGTCTGCCGGGCGAGGAGGATCCTGGCGAGCGCGACGAGGGAGTACGCGCCGCTGTCCGCGGCCCGCTCCAGGTCCTTGCGCTCACAGGCCGCGATGTCGGGCAGGTCGAGGTTCCACAGATGCACGACGGTTCCGCGGAAGGGCTCGCCGTCCCGGTCCAGCTCGGCGAAGAGCCGCTCCAGCCGGGCGGCGCAGTCCGGTGCGCCGGATAAGTTCCCGGTCCTCGCCGACCGGTCGTCGTGGTCGCCCACGCGTACCGTGCGGCAGCGATCGCCGCGCGCGGTCACCAGCTCCGCGAAGGCGTCCCCGACTCCCCCGTCGTCCGCCAGGACCAGCCAGTCCTGCGGCTCCCCCGTGCCGGGATCCCGCACCGCTTCAGCGGAGGCCGCCGCCCACGGGCGGTCGGTCCAGACGGGTTCCGCGAGCCAGGAGTCGACGGTGCTCCGGGAGACGGCCCCCGAGGCCTTCTCCACGTCGGCCGCACGGAAACCGCGCATACGGCCCAGCGCCGTCCCGTCCTCGGCGTACAGCGCGAGGTCGCCGACCAGTTCGTCCCCGTCGCGGCGGCGCACCGTGCCGTGGACCCACAGGGGCTGGTCACCGACGGGCGAAACGCTCATCTCGTCGAGCGACAGCGGTAGCCGGATGCCGGTGCCCGGCGACGGTGCCTCCCCGGCCAGGAGCTGCGGCGTCAGCAGAGCCTGGAAGCAGGCGTCGAGCAGCACCGGGTGAACGTGGTGGCCCGCCGCCCCGTCCCCGATGACCGCGGGCGCACTGATCCGCGCCAGGACCTCGTCGGTACCGATCCAGACCTCGTCGATGGCCTGGAAGGCGGGACCGTACTGGTAGCCCAGCGCGGCCAGTGCGGCGTAGCACTCCTGGTTGCCCAGCCGGCGCAGGCTCCGTTCCCTGATCGGGCCCGCGTGCAGCGGCGGCCCGGCCGAGCGGCGCTGCGCTGTACGCACCACTCCGCTCGCGTGCACGGTCCGCTCCGCCTCGGGGCCGGCCGCCGCGGACGCGACGACGAAGCCGCCGTCCTCCAGCGACACGGAGAGGTGGACCGTGCGGACGTCGTCCTCGGCCAGGAAGAGCGCCTTGCGCAGATCGATGTCGGCCAGCACGACGTCCGTGCCGCCGGTCAGCTCCCGCACGGCCTGTGCGGCCATTTCCAGGTAGCCGGCCGCGGGGAACACCACGGATTCCTGAATGCGGTGATCGGCGAGGTACGGCAGCCTCTCGGTGTCGAGCCGGGCCTGCCAGGTCGGTTCGGTGTGGTCCGTGCGGCGGCCCAGCAGCGGGTGGTCGAGCATCCCGAGACGGACCTGCGCGACGGCGCCCGGCTCCGTCCAATGGCGGTCGCGGCGCCATGGGTAGCGGGGCAGCGGGACCGTCTCCCCGGCGGGCTGGAGTACGTCCCACGCGATGCCGAGCCCGAAGTTGTGCAGGGTCGCCAGGGACACGGCGAAGCGCTCGGGTTCGTCCTCCTCGCGGCGCACCGACGGAACCGAGACGCCGGTGCGCCCCTTGGCCTCCAGGCATTCGCGGATGGAGTGCCCGAGGACCGGGTGGGGGCCGATCTCGAGGAAGAGACGGTGTCCGTCGTCGGCGAGCCGGTCCACGGCGGCGCGGAAGCGCACCCGGTCGCGGACGTTCTTCCACCAGTAGCCGGCGTCCAGCTCGACGTCCTCGGCTACGCCCTCCTGGCCCGTGAGGTGGACCGGAACCGTCGCCGGACGGGGCTCGATGTCCGCCAGCGCGGTGAGCAGTTCGTCCTTGATGTGATCCATCGCGGCGCTGTGGTAAGGGACCTCCACCGCAAGGAACTTGGTGAAGACCTGTTCGGTTCGCAACGCGTCGGCCAGCGCGGTCAGCGCCGTTCCTTCCCCGGCCAGGGTGACCGAGGCGGGGCTGTTGACGGCGGCCACAGAGATCCGGTCCCCGTAGGGGCGCACCCAGCGGTCGGCCTCGGCCTCGGGCAGGCCGACGGCGAGCATGGTGCCCGTTCCGGACAGGGTGTGCTGGAGGCGGCTGCGGTGGACGGCGATCCTGACCGCGTCCTCCAGCGAGTAGACGCCCGCCTCGTAGAAGGCGGCGATCTCTCCGGTGCTGTGCCCCACCACCGCGTCCGGGTGGACGCCGTACGAACGCCACAGGGTCGCAAGAGCGATCTGTACAGCGAAGTTGGCCGGCTGTGCGAGCCAGGTCTCCGCCATCCGCGACCGGCTCTCGTCGGCCGCCATCTCGTCCATGAGGGACCATCCCGCGATCTTCCGGATCTCCCGGTCGCACGCGGTGACCGCGTCCCGGAACACGGGTTCGCTCGCCAGCAGCCCGCGTCCCATGGCCCACCACTGCGGGCCCATGCCGGTGAACACCCAGACCAGTCGCCGGTCCGGGGCGTCCAGCTGTCGCGCCTGCACCACCCGGGGATGCGGATCGCCCCGCAGATACGTCTCCAGCGCCTCGTCCAGGGACTCCTTGGAGGAGTAGACGACGGAGAGACGCGATTCGAGGTGCTGGCGCCGGTGGGCGAGTGTGTGACCGAGGTCGTCGAGGGCGACCGCGGGACCGTGGCCGCCCGCGAGTTCGCGGCTGATGCCCTGCGCCATCTGCGGAAGGGCGTCCGGGTGACGCGTGGTCAGCGGAAGAATGCTCCAGCTCCGCTCCTGCGACCGGGAGGGCCGGGAGGCGTGGGAGGGCCGGGAGGGTGCCGCGTGCGCCGTGTGCGCGGGTGCCTCCTCCAGGACCGCGTGGGCGTTGGTGCCGCCGAAGCCGAAGGCGTTCACTCCGGCCCGCGCCGGCCCCTCGTGCTCGGGCCAGTCCGTCACCCGGGTGGGGATGTCGTACGGCGAAGAGGCCCGGTCGATGGCGGGGTTGATCCTTTCGAGGTTGATGTGGGGCGGGATCCGGCGGTGCTTGAGGGCCAGGGCGGTCTTGATCAGCCCGGCGATCCCGGCAGCCGATTCCGTGTGCCCGATGTTCGCCTTCACCGAGCCGACATAGCAGGCGGCGCCCGGCGCGCGCCCGATGGCGAGTGCGCGGGACAGGGCGTTGGCCTCGATCGGGTCGCCCACGGGCGTCGAGGTGCCGTGCGCCTCCATGTACTGCAGATCACCGGGGGTGATGCCGGCCTCGGCGCAGACCCGTCGCACGAGTGAGACCTGGGCCTCTCCGTTGGGGACGGTTATGCCGTTGGTGCGGCCGTCCTGGTTGACTCCGCTGCCGACGATCACCGCGTGGATCGGGTCCCCGTCCCGCAGCGCGTCCTCCAGCCGCTTGAGCGCGACCAGGCCGACGCCCTCGGCGCGTACGTAGCCGTCGGCCGAGGCGTCGAAGGTGCGGGAACGCCCTTCGGGCGACAGGAATCCGCCCTTCGTCTCCGCGATGGTGTACTGCGGGGCCATGTGCAACAGCACCCCGCCCGCGAGTGCGAGACCGCTTTCTCCCCTGTTCAGGCTCTGGCACGCCAGGTGGACAGCGACCAGGGACGAGCTGCACGCGGTGTCGACCGAGAGGCTGGGGCCGCGGAAGTCGAAGGAGTGCGAGATCCGGTTCGACACCATCGTCATCATCGTGCCGGTCGCGGTGTGAGCGGCGAGCGTGCCGAAGCTCAGATCGGCGAACTGAAGGATCTTGTAGTCCAGCGTGAACGCACCGACGTAGACGCCCGTGTCGCTGCCTGCCAGCTCGGCGGGCCGTTGACCGCCGTCCTCCAGCGCTTCCCAGGCCACCTCCAGGAGCTTGCGCTGCTGGGGGTCCATGTGATCGGCCTCGCGGGGGCTGATGCCGAAGAAGGCCGGTTCGAACTCGTCGAAACCCTCAATGTATCCACCCCTGCCGCCCGCCAGGCGACCGGGCTTGTCCCGGTGGCGGCTCTTCAGGGTGTTGACGTCGTAGCGGTCCGCGGGCGTGGGGATGACGCAGTCCTTGCCGTCCAGCAGGTTCTGCCAGAAGGCCCGGTGGTCCGATGCTTCGCCGGGAAAGCGGCAGCCGATACCGATGATCGCAACTTTGCCCGTAGAAGCGTCATTGATCGCGTCAGCCAAGTTCGCACACTCCTCATCAGGTGGTCGCGCTGCCGGGAGGCAGCGCCGAAGTCGTGGTGCAGGGGCCGGGGCCCGGGGTCCGGGGTCAGACGCTTTCGCCCCCGGCCCTTTTCACACGGCGCCACGGATGGAGAAGGCTCCCGAGAATCTCGCCGGTTCCTGGGAAGGAGGTGGGATCACAGAGACCGACCGCGGCCGGCTCACGGCCCGACCGCCAGGTGAAACTTCCGAAGAGGTGGTCCCAGCACGACAGGTCGGATCCGTAGTGGCCTGCCTCGGACAGATCCGCGCTGTGGTGCAGACGGTGCTGTTCGGGGCTCGCCAGGACGTGGTTGAGCCGACCGATGCGTACGTCGATGTTGGCGTGGATGAAGTAGCCCTGCGCTGCCACGAACAGTCCCGTGGCGAGTACGGACTCACGGGAGAACCCGGCCAGTGACAGGGTGAGTTGGACGGCGCCCTGGGCGAGGGCGATGTCCAGGACGTGGTTGACGCCGTTGTTCGCGACGTTGACCTTCTGCGGTACGTGGTGCACACCGTGCAGCCGCCACAGCAGTGGGTTGGTGTGCCCCATCCGGTGCACCAGGTAGCTGGCCAGCGAACCGCTCAGCAGGGCGGCCGGGATCTCGGCCCACAGAGGGAGCACCGGATCGGCCGGCGAAATCCTCCCGACCGCGGTCGTCACCCCGAACTGTGCCAGGGCGCTGCCGGCCATCGTGAGGATGAAGTAGACGCCGTACCAGCGCCATTCCGTCCTGCTCGGGTGCCAGTCGCGCCGGTGCGGGATCAGCCTTTCGAGGACGGTCAGGTAGAGCAGCGTACCCACCAGGAAGAGTGGGCTGACCCGACCGGGATCCCAGTGCAGAACCAGCGAACCGGCAGCCACCACGAAGGTGGCCGCCAGGAGCAGAGGATAAGCGAGGACACGCAGAACGCTCTGGTGGTGGTACCTCGCCGATAATCGCCGCGCGGGGCGGATACAGCCGTCGGCGCGTCGTTCGTATTCGTACACCCGAAACACCTCCGTGGAAACGCTGACCGGCCGCGCCGCCTGCGCCGCTGCAAGGGGAACCAGGGCTGCCGGCTTCATACGGAAGCCGAGAGCCCCAGGGGCGTACGGAAAATTGATACCAAGCACCCACGCACCCTTGAGGGTGAATGCGGTGAGGCGAGAATGAGACCTGATCCGATGCGGTGAGCTCGCATGGGGTGTCCCGTACGAGCCCGCTACATCCTTTTCCGCATTGAGCGGCTTCAATCCTCGGCCGATGACTTGATGAGATTCCCCCCGAGCGCCGTGACTGACCTCGCAGTCATTGAACCGGACGTTCGGTCCGGAAGAAATAGAAAGTGGCCCCGCTGTCGCCAATGTGGGTTACTTAGTATTCTTTTCGTTTCTTTCCCGATCGCCGGGCCAGCACCCCGCGGCAGGTCGTGCATGCGCGGCCATGCCGTTCCCGCTGGTCGTCTCGCGACGATCGGCATCGGCGTCGCCGCGACAGGCCACAGGGACCGCGGCCCTCCCCCGGTTGCCATTCCTAGGACCCCTAGGTTATATCTAGAGCTCCTAGGTTCTTGGGGAGGATGTTTCATGGTGCGGGCTGGTCTGACAGTCGAACGGGTGACGGTCGCGGGCGCCGAACTGGCCGACGAGGTCGGACTCGACCGGGTGACCATGTCTCAGGTGGCACGGCGGCTCGGGGTGAAGGATGCGAGCCTCTACACGCACGTCCGCGGTCTGGACGACCTGCGCGGGCGGATCGCGCTGCTCGCGGCGGACGAGAAGACCGTGCGCATCGCGGAGGCTACCGCCGGGCGGGCGGGCAGGGACGCGCTGGTCGCGTTCGCGGATGCCTGGCGGGAGTACGCCCACGAGCATCCGGGCCGCTACATGGCGACGCAGACCCCCATGGAGATCGATCCCGAGCTGGCAGCGAAGGCGCCCGGACCGCGGCGCGCGGTCGAGTTGACCTACGGCATGCTGCGGGGCTACGGGCTGGCCGAGCCCGACCTCACCGACGCGGTCCGGCTGCTGCGCAGCACGTTTCACGGATTCGTCGCCCTGGAGGCCGCGGGCGGGTTCGCGCACGCACGTTCCCCGCAGCGCTCCTGGGTCCGGGCCCTCGATGCCCTGCACACCCTGCTGGAACACTGGCCGCCGTCCCGGGAAGGGGACTCCGCATGACGCAACCGACCATCGGCAGCCTTCGCGTGGACGGTGCGACCCTGCACTACGAGGTGCGCGGTCACGGTCCGCTTCTGCTGCTGATCCCCGGGGGGACGGGCGGTGCGGCGTCCTTCGCCCCGGTCGCCGACGACCTGGCCGCCGAATACACCGTCGCGACCTATGACCCGCGCGGAATGTCCCGCAGCACGCTTGACGACCCCGGGGCCGAGCAACGAGTGGCCGAGCATGCCGATGACGCGTTCCGGGTACTGGAGCTGCTCTCGCCCGGTGAGCCCGCCCGCGTCTTCGGCGCCAGTTCGGGCGCGATCGTCGCCGTCCACCTGCTCACCGCCCATCCCGGACACGTCGAACGCGTCGTGGCACACGAGCCGCCGATGGTGGAGGTCCTTCCGGACGCCCCCCGGCATCGCGCGCTCATCGCACGGGTGACCGAGACGTTCCGCACGGAGGGACTCATGCCGGCGATGGCGGTATTCGCCGCAGGGCTGAAGAAGGAGGGTGAAACGGCCGAGCCGGCAGCCGCGGTCGAGCTGCCGCCGCAAGCAGCGGCGCGGGCCGAGCAGACGATGGCCAATCTGCCGTACTTCGTCGGACGTATCGTCCCCGCCTTCATGTCCTACGCCCCGGACATCCACCGGCTCGAAGCGCTGTCGGACCGGCTCGTGCTCGCCTGCGGCGACGACTCGCGCGGCGAGCTGCCCTACCGTCCGGCCGCCGTCCTGGCCGAGCGCCTCGGCTCGGAACTCCAGCACTTCCCCGGCGGGCACACCGGCCTGACCACGCATCCCACCGAGTTCGGTGAACTCCTCCGCAAGACCTTCCGCGGCTGAGGCGACGACAGCGGGCCGCGGCAGGCCCGACACCGCTCCCCCGGCCGGCGCGCCGTGATGGCGTGCCGGCCGGGGGACGGGTCGTGTCCGGTGCGAGGACCGGAGCTACTTCTTGGCGGACGCCTTGCCGGCGCTGCCGTTGATGACGAACTGCGATCCGGGTTCGACCACGACATCACCGTCGGCCGAACCGGTGATGGTCACATCGGTCAGGGTCGCACTGCCCCGTGCACCTCCATGGGCCAGAATCCCCGACCCGTTGACGGAGTTCTCGATGCGGACGTTCGAGATCTGCGCTCCGGGCACGGATCCACCGCCCGACTTGAACTGGATCCCGTCGTAGGTCGAGTCATGGATATCGGTGTCCCGGATCGTGACGCCGGGGATGTCCTGACTGGCCGCGAACAGCGTGATGGCGCCGAACTCCTGGGCCTCGCCCCAGAACGCCCCGCCCGTGCGGTAGAGCTCGTTGTTGGCGATCAGTGTCTGCCCGGAGAACGGGAGCGGATCGTGGTCCGTCGCCAGCATGATGCCGGGGTAGTTCATGGTGTCGGAGATGATGTTGTTCTCGATCGTGTTGCCGTAACCGCCGTAGATCGCGATGCCGTTGGCCCGCCAGGGAATCTGAATCGTGTTGTTGCGGAAGTGGTTGTCATGGCCGACGTCCACCGACGGGTTCTTCACGTACTTGCTCGACCACACGGCCAGCGAGTCGTCACCGGTGTTCCTGAAGGAAGAGTTGAACACCGTTGAATTGCGGGTGCCGTTGGCGAAGTTGATGCCGTCCGCGTAGGTGTTGCGAATCCTCATGCCAGTGAACTCGACACCGTCACCGGGTCCCCAGAGGTCCGGGATGTTGTCGTAGTCGCGGCCGACCCAGGTGGCGACGTTGGCGTGCTCGATCCACACATTGGTGATCTTGGTGTTCTTGCCGAAGCGGCCGTTGAGACCGACGCCGCCCTCGGCGTTGCCGTCGCCGCCCCGGATAGTGCCGGAGCCGAAGATCGCGATGTCCGAGATCTTGGTGTTGTCGTCGATGTCGAAGCCGAAGTTCCCCTCGTGCGGGTGGTTGATGCCGCCCGCGTCCTGCGGCGCGGTCAGGGTGTACAGCTGGGAGTGCCACATGCCGGCGCCGCGGATCGTGACGTCTCGGATACCCACCTGGTTGTACTGGCCCCGGTTCAGCGGATCGTCGGTCAGGATCTTCTGCTCCTGCCGCCACTGCCCCGGCGGAATCCACACGCAGCCGATGTCACCGTTCTGATTCGCCGTCACGGCCCGCTGGATGGCGTCCGTGTCGTCGATCCCGTCGTTCGGGACGGCTCCGTAGGCGGTGATCGAGGTACATCCGGCCGGCTGGGCGGCCGCCGGTGCCACCTGCTCCAGATCGACGAGGTCGATGATGTAGAAGGAGGCCGAGTCGCCCGCGTCGCGCTGGAGACGGAACTTCGTACCGGCGGGGTAGGTCTGGCCCAGCAGTGCGTTGGACTCGTCGAACAGCCTGCGGGCGTCGCCCCCCGGCCGGTTGGTCAGGCCCTCTGGGCTGTCCGTGTCACCGTACAGCCAGCTGTGCTTGGAGGAGAGGGTCAGCTTGCGGGCGAAGGTGCCGTTGACGTAGAGGCTGATCGTGGCCTCCGTCCCGCCGCCGTCCGGGGCGTCGGGGATGGAGTTGCGGACCACGATCGAGTTGGACGGAACGGTCGAGGTGACCTCGACGTACTCGCCGGTGGAGTCGAGCCGCACGGACTGGCGGCCCGAGGACTCGGTGGCGAAGTTGGTGTGACCGAAGGTGCGCTTCTTGTCGGACGTCAGCAACGCGCCCTGGTAGTCGCCCTTTTCCACCTCGTACTCGGTATACGGAACCGCCGCCCCGCGGCCGACGACGATGGCGCGCGAGAAGACGTTGTTGTTCTCGTTCGTCTCGGCGACGACATCGGTCGCGTCCGCGGTGGCGGTCAGGTTCGCACCACCGCTCTTCGCGGTCCAGCTCCCGCTGATGGGCACGCTGACCGTGCCGCCGGCGGGAATCGCGCCGGTCGTGCCGTTCAGCGTGGTGCTCTCCACGACAAGACGGGTCACCGTCGGTGAACTCACCGCACTGGTACCGCGGTTGTGCACGGAGACGGTGAAGCTGACGGCGGAGCCCACTGCGGGATTCGCCGGGCTGGAGGTGATGCCGAGCACCTCCAGGTCGGGGCCGGGGCTCTGAGCGACCACGAGCTTCGAGGACGCGGTGCGGCTGTTGTTGCTGTTGTCCTGCTCGATGACCGTGTCGGCCGGGTCGACCACCGCCGAAACGCTGTACGAGCCCATCGGCCGCTTGCCGACGTCGACCTGAACGGTGGCCGAGGCACCGGCGGCAAGGCCGCTCACCGGTGCGCTGCCGGCGACCACGCCCTCCAGGCTCACATCGACCGTTGTCGCGGCGGCCGGCGCCGTACCCGTGTTGCGTACGGTGACGCTCACGGTGACGTCGTCCTTCTCGGACGGCGAGGCGGGCGACCACGTCAGTTCGGAGATCGTCAGGTCCGGGTTGGGGGCGGCGGTCCCGACGACCTGGATCTCGGCGACCTGTGCACCGGGAGCACCGGTGTTGGAGAAGAACTTGAGCTGGACGTCCGCGTACCGCCCGGTCACCGGGATCGTCACCGTGTTCTGGTTGCCGGTGGGGTTGAACGCGTAGTCGGCCCGGTCCTTCAGCGAGGTGAAGCCGGTGGCGGACTGGGAGCGGCCGAGGATCTGGAGCCCCTGGGTGCGGGCCGCCCAGGCCTGGTCCGGGGAGAGCTTGACGACGACGGCCTCGATGTCGGCGTCGGCGCCGAGCTTCACCGTCAGCGTCGCCGGGTAGCCGTTCGACTCCCAGTACGTGCCGGGCTTGTCGTCATTGGCGTTGGACGCCACGAAGTTCTGCGTGTACGAGGACGCCTCGATCGGCTTGTTCAGTGCCAGGTTGGAGCCGACTGCCGTCGGCGGGCCGGGATCGTCCCCGCCGTCCTCCCCGTAGACCTCCACCTGTGAGAGCTGTGCCGCGTTCCAGCCGGTGTTGGCCGTCACCTGCACCCGGATGTAACGGGCCTGCTTCGCGGTGAAGCCGACGGTGACGGTGTTGCCCGCCGACGGGGTGAACTCCCGTGCGGCCGGGGCGGACAGGGCGCTGAAGCTGCTTCCGTCCGCGCTGCCCTGGACGCCGAGTGTCTGGGTCCGCGCCTCCCAGGTGTTCGGCAGCCTCAGCACCACCTGGTCGACGTCGAACCGGGCCCCGAGGTCGATCTGCACCCACTGCGGGAGCGCGCCGGAGCTCTCCCAGTACGTCTGCTGGCTGCCGTCGGTGACATTCGACGCCGGGTAGGCGCCGTTCGACCCACTGGCCGTCGACTGCTTACCGAGGGCGAGGTCGGGGCCCTGTACGGCTGCCGAGGCGGTGACCGGCAGGAGCCCGACCGTCATCAGCGCGGCTGTCACCGCACCGATGAGGAACCGCCATCTGAATTGCTTCCATCTCATGCTGTCCTCTGTTCCGTCGGGCTGCGGGACCGGGAGGGCACGACGACGCATCACCGGCCGCGGGGGGGGGGGCCCCCCCCCCCGCCCGGGCGCGGGGGGGGGGGGGGGGGGGGGGGGCCGCCGGGGGGGGGGGGCCCGGGGGGGCCCCCCCCCCCCCCCCCCCCCGCCGCCCCCCCCCCGCCCCCCGCCCCCGGCAGGGGCCGGGGTGTGGGCTGCCGGTGCACCGATGGGGGGGAACGATCAGGTACGCCGGCAGGAGCGAGAGCGAGCAACCTGCCGGGAATCTCACGCTCATTGCCTAGTATTTTGAGTGATCTGGTCAATTTTTTGCGGTGTCGAGGTGACAGGTTTCTAGCAGGTCACACTTTTGTCAACGGTCCTCACATCGACTCCCGGCACCGCACACAACCGGATGCATCCATCACCGAATCACCGCCGCTTCCACACATCGGATCTCAACGGGACCACTGAGTACCCGGTGGAGACTCAGGCGCGCGACAGGTGACTGAAAATGATTGAAATTCGATCTTTCGAGCATCTATTGACATGACCCGATCATGCATTGCCCTGACAGCTCCTACCTTTGTCATGCTCAAGCGGAGCGGCAGGAGTAACAGCGGGGGCGAGGGACCGACGCAGCGGCTCATCCCGACTTCGCGGCCGCGATGAGCGTCGATGCGCCGGCCCTGCCCCTGGCCAACGGCGACCTCGCAGTGTCCCTCCCTGCTGCCTCGACGCGCGGAGCTGTCCCCTGCGGAGCTGTCCCCTGGGGAGCGGGAGACCGGCTGGGACGGTGGTTTCCATCCCTGCGAGGAGCGTGATCGCCAACATTGCGGCGCTCAGGGCGGTACTCCAGAATGCCGGTATGACGGATGAACTCAGACCGGCCGACCACACTTCCGGGCCCATCGCAAAGGCCGATATGCGGGCATCCGACCGCGACCGGGACCAGGTCGTGGAGATCCTTCAGGTTGCCGCGGGCGACGGCCGGATCACCGCTGCCGAGCTGGACGAGCGGTTGGACGCGGCGTTGTCCGCCCGCACCACCGGTGATCTGGCCCGGCTGACCGCCGACCTGCCCTCCGAAGGAATGCCCCCACAGGCCAAGGAGCTGGTCCGGATCGACCAGCGCTTCGGTGATGTCTCACGCACGGGCCGCTGGCTGGTTCCGCGCCGTATGGAAATCCGCCTGATGTTCTGCGAGGCGAAGCTCGACTTCACCGACGCGTTGATCACCCACAACACCCTTCACATCGATGTCGACCTGCGCATCGGGGGGAACCTGATCCTGGTGACCAGGCCGGGCGTCGTGGTCGACACCGACGGCCTGGAACGCAGCAGCGGCGAGATCAAGATCCGACCGGCCGTCGACGCCGACACTCCCACTGCCCTGCGTGTACTCCTGGCCGGGCAGTCCCGCGGCGGCGACATCACCGCCCGGCCCCCGCGACGGAAGCTGTCGGAGCGGATGCGTCGCACACCTGGTCAGCTAGGCCGCTGAACAGCGTCCCCGTGCGGCCGGGTTCGGTCAGGGCCGGGGGTGGGGAGCGCGCGTGATGTCACTCCGGTGAAACCGCGGAGATCCTCTTCTCGAACCAGTGGTCGGCGTACCGCTCCTCGTTGAAGGCAGGGACCTCCTCGTAACCGGTGGCGCGGTACAGGCGGATGGCGGCAGTGAGCGCCCGGTTGGTGTCCAGGCGCAACACGTCGCGGCCGTGTTCGCGGGCCCGCGCCTCCAGCTCGGCCAGGAACCGGCGTCCGAGGCCGAGGCCCCTGGCGCGGGGCGCGACCCACATGCGCTTGATCTCGGCCGAACCGTCCTGCGACAGCTTCAGACCGGCGCAGCCGACGGGCTCGCCGTGCAGTCGGGCGACCAGGAACAGACCGTGCGGCATACGGAGCCCGGCCGGGTCGGGCAGCAGACTCAGCACGGGGTCGAAGCCGGTCTCGAAGCGTTCCGCCAGCTCGCCGGAGTAGGACCGAAGGCAGTGCTGGGCATCGGGATGCTCCGGGTCAAGGGCGTCCAGGATCACCGTCGAGGCGGTCAGCAGACGGTCGACCTCGGCCATCGCGGCGACGAGCCGGGCGCGCTGGGCGGTGTCGAGCGGGGCCAGCAGGGAACCCGCCAGCTCTTCGCTGCGGCCGTCGAGCACGGCACGCTCCGCGCGGCCCGCCCGGGTGAGCCTGACCTGACGCACCCGTCTGTCCCGGGGGTGCGGCTCCACCGTGACCAGACCGTCGGCCTCCAGGGCGCGCAGTAGCCGGCTGACGTATCCGGAGTCGAGCCCGAGACGCTCGCGCAGCCGCCGTACGTCCTGGCCCTGCTCGCCGATCTCCCACAGCAGCCGGGCCTCGCCGATGGGCCGGTCGCAGGCAAGGTAGTTGTCCTGGAGCACGCCCACGCGCTCGGTGACGGTCCGGTTGAACCGCCGCACCTGGTCGATCTGTTCCGCATCCATTCTCTGACTTTAGTCAGAGATGCACGTGAGGGGCCAGCGGCACGGCGCGGGCACCCACAGAGCCGGCCGGACGCGCCTCGTGGAACACGTTCACATCGCCCCTCCCTGATTGATTGAAACCGTTCAAACAATCAACTCGCTTGCACAGCAGTGAATATGAAGGATGCGCACCCGGGTCACACTCCATCAAGAAACTCCCTGCACACTCATTGACCCACACCCCGCCCGCCTCTACGTTCAGCTACGTCCACTCTGTGAATCGATTCATCTCTTTCTATGTGAGGGGCCGCATTGATCAGCAGGAGGAACATCCTGACGAGCGCAGCCGCCACGGTGGGCGCCGTAGCAGCCGGAGCCGCACCAGCCGTGGCCGCGCCCGCACCCTCCCGGGCGCAGACGCGGCGCGGCGCACCACGCGTCTCGACGCCGACCGTCGAGTACGTTCAGCATCCGCTGGGCCTCGACACGCAGCACCCTCGGCTGAGCTGGCCGTTCGCCTCGGACGAGGCGAACGTGCGGCAGAGCGCCTATCAGATACGGGTCGCCTCCAGCGCGTCCGGCCTGTCGCACCCGGACGTCTGGGACAGCGGGAAGGTGATGTCCGGCGAATCCGTTCTCGTCCCCTACGCGGGACCCCCGCTCACGCCGCGGACACGCTACTTCTGGTCCGTACGGGTGTGGGACACGGCCGGTGGCGAGTCCGGCTGGAGCGCGCCCTCGTGGTGGGAGACCGGCCTGATGGACCCGGCGCAGTGGTCCGCCACCTGGGTGTCCGCTCCCCCGTCCCTCACGGACGCGCCGTCGCTGGAGAACAGCTCCTGGATCTGGTTCCCCGAGGGCGATCCCGCCAGCAGCGCGCCGGAGGGGACCCGTTGGTTCCGGCGCACCATCGATGTCGCGGACGGGATCACCGCGGCGACCCTCGCCATCAGCGCGGACAACGTGTACGCGGTCTCCGTGAACGGCACCGAGGTCGCGCACACCGACCTCGCGACCGACAACGAGGGCTGGCGCCACCCGGCGGTCGTCGACGTCCTCGCACAACTGCGTCCAGGAAAGAACGTTCTCGCGGTGTCGGCGGCCAACGCGAGCGAAGGGGCCGCCGGCCTGATCGCCGCCCTCACCCTGCGCACGGCATCCGGCGAAGAGGGCGTCGTCACCGACGCCTCCTGGAAGTCGACGGACAAGGAGCCCGCCGGCAACTGGCGCGGGCCCGGTTTCGACGACAGCGGCTGGCCGGCGGCGAAGGAGGCGGCCGTGTGGGGAGCCGCCCCGTGGGGCAAGGTAATTCCTGCGGTGTTCGGGGCCAACCAGCTACGGCGCGAGTTCGAGCTGCCGCGCAAGAAGGTCGCACGGGCGCGCTTGTACGCCACCGCTCTCGGCCTGTACGAGGCCCATCTCAACGGCCGCCGCGTGGGCCGCGATCAGCTCGCTCCCGGCTGGACCGACTACCGCGAGCGCGTCCAGTACCAGACGTACGACGTGACCACGCTGCTGCGGCCCGGCGCGAATGCCATCGGTGCGTATGTGGCACCGGGGTGGTACGCGGGCAATGTCGGCATGTTCGGGCCCCACCAGTACGGGGAACGTCCCTCGCTGCTCGCCCAGTTGGAGATCGAGTACACGGACGGGACGAGTCGGCGTATCACGTCGGACACGCACTGGCGGGCCGCCTCCGGGCCGATCCTCTCCGCCGATCTCCTCAGCGGAGAGACGTACGACGCGCGCAAGGAGACCCCCGGCTGGACCTCGCCCGGCTTCGACGACCGGACCTGGTCCGAGGTCCGCGGCGCGGGCGAGAGCGCACCCCGGCTGATCGTCGCGCAGGTGGACGGCCCGGTCCGGGTGGCCAAGGAGCTTCCCGCCAGGAAGGTGACCGAGCCCGCGCCCGGGGTCTTCGTCTTCGACCTGGGGCAGAACATGGTCGGCTCGGTGCGGCTGCGCCTCTCGGGCGACGCGGGTACGACGGTGCGGCTGAGGCACGCCGAGGTCCTCAATCCCGACGGCACCGTCTACACCGCGAATCTTCGGAGCGCCGCGGCGACCGACACCTACGTCCTCAGGGGCGGCGGCGCCGAGACGTACGAACCGCGCTTCACCTTCCACGGATTTCGCTACGTCGAGGTGACCGGGCTCCCCGGCACTCCCCCGGCCGGCGCGCTGACCGGTCGCGTCATGCACACGTCCGCCCCGTTCACCTTCGAGTTCGAGACCGACGTCCCGATGCTCAACAAACTGCACAGCAACATCACCTGGGGCCAGCGGGGCAACTTCCTCTCCATCCCGACGGACACGCCCGCACGCGACGAGCGGCTGGGGTGGACGGGTGACATCAACGTCTTCGCGCCGACGGCCGCGTACACGATGGAGTCGGCCCGCTTCCTCACCAAGTGGCTCGTGGACCTGCGGGACGCCCAGACCGCCGAGGGCGCCTTCACGGACGTGGCGCCCATCGTCGGCAACGTCGGCAACGGCGCGGCCGGCTGGGGCGACGCGGGCGTCACGGTCCCGTGGTCGCTGTACCAGGCGTACGGGGACCGACAGGTCCTGGCGGACGCCTGGCCGTCCATCCGGGCCTGGCTGACGTACCTGGAGAAGAACAGCGACGGCCTGCTGCGGCCGGCCAGTGGGTACGGCGACTGGCTGAACGTCTCCGACGAGACCCCGAAAGACGTCATCGCCACCGCGTACTTCGCGCACAGTGCCGATCTCGCGGCCCGGACGGCCAGGGAACTCGGCGAGGACCCCGCCCCCTTCCTCGACCTCTTCGCGCGCGTACGGAAGGCGTTCCAGGCCGCCTACGTCACCGCCGAAGGGAGGGTGAAGGGCGACACGCAGACGGCGTATGTGCTGTCCCTGTCGATGGACCTGCTGCCGGACGCGCTGCGGGAGGCGGCGGCCGACCGGCTCGTCGCACTGATCGAGTCCAAGGACTGGCATCTGTCCACTGGCTTCCTCGGCACGCCCAGGCTGCTGCCGGTCCTCACCGGCACCGGGCACACCGATGTCGCCTACCGCCTGCTCCAGCAGCGCTCCTTCCCCAGCTGGGGCTACCAGATCGACAAGGGCTCCACCACCATGTGGGAGCGCTGGGACTCCATCCAGCCCGACGGCAGCTTCCAGACCCCCGACATGAACTCCTTCAACCACTACGCCTACGGGTCCGTCGGCGAGTGGATGTACACGAACATCGCCGGTATCTCGGCGGGCCGGCCCGGCTTCCGCGAGATCGTGATCCGTCCTCGGCCGGGCGGCGACGTCACATCGGCCCGCGCCACGTTCGCCTCGGTCTACGGCCCCGTCTCCACTCAGTGGAAACTGCGCTCCGGCGGCATCGACCTGCGGTGCGCCGTGCCTCCCAACACGAGCGCCGAGGTGTGGGTCCCCACGGACACCCCGGGCTCGGTCACCCACACCCGCGCCACATTCCTGCGCGAGGAGGGGGGCTGCGCGGTGTACCGGGTCGGCTCCGGGAACCACCGCTTCACCGGGTAGGACGCCTCGTCACCACTGCCCCGGCGTAGGGTAGTTGTCCCATACACCTCACAGAGGAAGCCTCACGTATGCCGGTCCCGCTCGGTCTTGGCCTTCCGCAGATGAAGCAGTACGACCTCGGCCGCGACGTGGCCGCCGTGGCACGGGCCGCGGAAGCGGTCGGGTACGAGAGTCTGTGGGTGTTCGAGCGGGTTCTGTTCCCCGATCCGGCCACCCAGGGCCTGTACGGAGTTCCGGGGCTGGCCTGGCCGGATCATTACCGCAGCGTCGCCGACCCGTTGGTCACCCTGACGCTGGCCGCGGCGGCCACCGACCGCGCCCGGCTCGGGACCAGTATTCTCGTCGCACCACTGCATGTCCCCTTCCAGCTGGCCCGTTCGCTCGCCTCGCTGGACGCCGCCAGCGGTGGCCGGGTGATCGCGGGGCTGGGCACGGGATGGTCCCTGGACGAGTACGCGGCCGCGGCCGTCGCCCCCTTCGAGAAGCGCGGCGCGGTCCTGGACGAGCTGCTCGACGTGTGCGCGGCCGTCTGGGGCCCGGACCCCGTCTCGTACAAGGGGGATCTGACCACGATCACCCCGTCCGAGGTGGGGCCCAAACCGGCTCGTCCCATCCCCGTCTTCCTCCCGGCGAACAGCCCGCGGGCCACTCGCCGGCTGGTCGACCGGGCCGACGGCTGGATGCCCGTGGCCATGGGCGCGTCGCAACTGGCCGAGCAGTGGCAGCGGGTGCGGGACGTCGCGGCCGAGCGGGGGCGGGACCGGCCGGTCGGTGTCTGTGCCCGTGTCAACGCGCGGTACAGCGCCGAGCCGGTGGCGGGCCGGGGCCGGAAGCCGTTCCACGGAAGCGTCGCGCAGATCGTCGAGGACCTGGTGACACACGCCGCCACGGGCGTTCCGGAGTTCATTCTGGACCTCCAGGGCACCGCCCGTGACGCCACTGAGCTCATCGATGTGGCGACCGAGGTGTACGAGGCAGCGCGAGCGGCCGGGGTCTGAGCCGGGTCCGCCGTCCCGTGACGGTCCGCCCCGGTACGGACCGTCAGGTGCGTGGTCCTCATCCCTGGTCACACCAGTAGGTTGTCGGGTGTCAACTGCATGACACCTGCCGACAAAGGACTGGCTCCGATGGACGACCGCACGTCGCTGGCCGAACGGTTCGAGCGGGACAGGGGCCATCTGAAGGCCGTGGCCTACCGGATGCTCGGTTCGGCGAGCGAGGCCGACGACGCCCTCCAGGAGTCCTGGCTGCGGGCCGACCGGTCCGACATCAGCGATGTGGAGAACCTCACCGGGTGGCTGACCACCGTGGTGGGCCGGGTCTGTCTCAATATCCTCCGCGCCCGTCGCACGCGGCGTGAGGATCCGCTCGACACGTACGGCGACCGGGTCGGCGGCGCCGAGGAGGGCGACGATCCCGAGCAGGAGGCACTGCTCGCCGACTCGGTGGGGCTGGCGCTGCTGGTGGTCCTGGACTCACTGGCGCCGGCGGAGCGGCTCGCCTTCGTACTGCACGACATGTTCGCCGTGCCGTTCGACGAGATCGGCCCGATGCTCGACCGTTCGCCGACCGCGGCCCGGCAGCTCGCGAGCCGGGCCCGTCGCCGGGTCAAGGGGCGTACGGCTCTGCCCGACGCGGATCTGGCGCGCCGGCGGCGGGTCGTCGAGGCGTTCCTGACCGCCTCCCGCGGCGGGGACTTCGACGCCCTGGTCGCACTTCTCCATCCGGATGTGGTGCTTCACGCCGATCGCTCGGTCGTGCCCACCCCCGAACCCTTCGTGGTCCGTGGCGCGCACGTCGTGGCGAAGGGTGCGATGGCGGCCACGGGGCGGGCGCTCTTCACCGGGGTCGCGCTGGTCGACGGTGCGGTCGCGCTCGCGATGGCGCCTCAGGGGCGGCTGCGGCTGGTTCTCGGTTTCACGATCGTCGACGAACTGATCACCGGAATCGACGTGGTGGCGGATCCGGACCGGCTCCGCAGGCTGGAAGTCGGTGTCCTCGACGGCTGATACGTCGCCCGGGGCCCCTCCGGCGCCCCATGGCGCCGCTCCTGCGGGGCCTCGTTGTCGTACCCCTGTGGCAGGGTTTTTCCAGGGCTCCGGACCGGGTGCCCTCGTCACACTGTCGGACGCAGTCGCACGGCTGCCGAAGGAGCGCACGCCATGTCCGGTACCAACGAAGCCCGTACCTCCCTGGCGGCTGTCGCGGCCTTGCTCGCTCCGGCCCATGAGTCCGTCGCCGAGCGGGTACTGCACGCCCACGACGACCCCGCGGGGTACGTGCGCGAGCATGCCGCCGCGTTGGAGGACCGGGGTATCGATGAGCCCGTGCACGACCTCGCCTGGATAGCGCTCGTGGACGGGCTCGCCGAGCACCGGCTGCTGGCGGAGCTGGACTGGAAGGAGGATTCGCAGGAGATACGGTCGCGGCTGCGGGGGCTGGAGTCCCGGCCGTCGGTGGATCCCTGGGTGCTGGTCGGGGCGGTTGAGATGCTGCTGCCGGCCCACGACTTCCTGGAGGCGTGCGGCCGGCACTACCGCGACGTCGGTGCGGCGCTTGCCGTCCTCGACATCGAATCGGACTGCTACCCGGTGGTGTGTCTCCGGGCCGCGCGGGTGGAGGAGCTGACCGCTCTCGCGGCCCGCGCGGGCTTCACCGCACAGGGTTTCGGCGTCTGATCGCGGGGGTGGCCGACGGTTGGGGGAACAGGCCACAATGATGGGCTCGGCGGCAGCGGGAATGGGCCCGTGGCGCCACGCGACGGGCCTTCGGAGAGCCGTTCGCCCCGGTCGCGCGGAGCTGCCCGCCGTGCTGCGCACGGGCCTTTCAGGGACCCGCGACAAGGCTCCCGACAGCCCACCTGACCTGGCCTTACGTGCTGTTCGGACCTATCGTTTCGGTATCGGGAAAGGAGGTCCGGATGGACCGGAACATACGAACCGTGGACGATGTACTGAGGCTGCTCGACGGCCTGTTCGCGCCGGAGGCCGACCGCTGGACGGCAAACGGGGCTCCCTGGTGGGACGGCTTCTACGCCGACCGTTCGAGGCCCGTGCCGTTCTTCGTGTCGAAGCCCGATGAGAATCTTGCTTCCTTGGTCGACCGGGGTCTGATCAAGCCGGGCCGGGCACTCGATCTGGGCTGCGGTCCCGGCCGCAATGCCCTCTACCTGGCGTCCATGGGATTCGAGGTCGATGCTGTCGACCTGTCACCGGCCGCGATCGCCTGGGCCGGGAGCCGGGCGGAGGAGGCGGGTGTCGATGTCCGCTTCCGCTGCGGCGACGCCTTCGGCCTTCTCGCCGCCGAGCCCGGCCTGCCGTACGACCTGATCTACGACTCCGGCTGCTTCCATCACCTGCCGCCGCACCGGCGCATCAGCTACCGCGCCCTGCTCGACCGGGCCCTGGCACCGGGCGGTCACCTCGCCCTCACCTGCTTCGCGGCCGGTGCGATGGGCTCGGAGCTGAGCGACCGGGAATTCTACGACCAGTCGCGTCTCCACGGCGGGCTCGCCTACACACCTGAGGCGTTGCGCTGGATCTTCTCCGACCTCGCGGAGATCGAGCTGCGCCGTATGCGGGACGAGCCGTCCGAGTCGCCGCTGTTCGGCGAACCCTTTCTGTGGACCGCGCTCTTCCGGCGGGCGGCCACACAGCGTTCGACGGCCTCCGCCGTGTCATGACCCGGGTTCAGTAGCCGGCCGGGCGTATCAGGCCGGTCTCATAGGCGAACACGGCGGCCTGGGTCCTGTCCCGGAGTCCCAGCTTGCCCAGGATCCGGCCGACGTGGGTCTTGACCGTCTGTTCCGCGACCACCAGATTCGCGGCTATCTCGGCGTTCGAGAGCCCCTGCGCGACGAGTGCCAGGACCTCGGTCTCGCGTTCCGTCAGGACGCCCGCGCGGCCCCTTTCCGGAGTGCGGGGAGTCCGGGTGACCCGGGAGAACTCGGCGATGACGCGCTTGGTGATGTTCGGCGCGAGGAGGGCGTCGCCCGCGGCCACCACCCTTACGGCCTGGGACAGTTCGGCCACCGAGGCGTCCTTGAGGAGGAATCCGGAGGCGCCCGCACGCAGGGCTTCGTACACGTACTCGTCGAGGTCGAATGTGGTCAGGACGAGAACCCTGACCGTGGACCCGGCGGGCTCGGTGATGCGGCGCGTGGCCTCGATGCCGCCGATCCCGGGCATACGGATGTCCATCAGGACGACGTCCGGCGTGAGTGCGGCGACCTTGGCCACGGCGTCCAGGCCGTCGACCGCCTGGCCTACGACCTCGATCCCGGGCTCGGCGTCGAGCAGGACCGTGAATCCCTGACGCACCATCATCTGGTCGTCGGCGATGACAACACGGATCGTCATACGGGTTCCTCCAGCGGAAGTATCGCCACTACCTCGTAACCGCCTTCGGGAGTAGGCCCGTTGGCAAATTCACCGGCCAGCATGGCCGTGCGTTCACGCATACCGAGCAGACCGTGGCCGATGTCGCGCGGGGGCGGGGCCGGGGTGTCCGGCGCGGTGTTCGTGATCCGGACGGTGATGCAGTGCGGCCGGTACGCGATCCGGACGCGTACCGCCGTTCCGGGCGCGTGCCGCATGGTGTTGCTCAGGGATTCCTGCACGATACGGAAGGCGGAGAGATCTACACCGGGCGGGATGGGACCCCGGGTGCCTGTGATGTCGGTGGTGACCCTGAGGCCCGCCCCTCGTACATTGTCGAGCAGTTCGGGCAGACGCTCGAGGGTGGGCTGAGGAGTGTGCCGCGCCCCGGCGGACCGCGCGTCCTCGGAGCGGAGCACGCCGAGAACGCGGCGCAGTTCGATGAGTGCGTCGACGGCGTTCTCGCGGATGCCCGCGAGGTTCTCCTTGAGCTCGTCGGACGGATCCTCCACCAGGTGCGGGGCGACCTGGGCCTGGATGGAGATCACCGACATGTGGTGGGCGACGACGTCGTGGAGTTCGCGGGCGATGCGGTTGCGCTCCTCAAGGAGGGTGCGGCGGTTGCGTTCCTCTGCGGTGCGTTCCTCCTGCACCACGAGTTCGGTGCGGGCGACCTGACGGCCGCGCAGTGCGGCGCCGACCACGACGGCCGTGACGAGGACTGTCACGGCGACGCGTGTGTCGGCGGTGGGATCCACGAAGCCGTACGGGGTGCAGGCCAGGCCCGCCAGAACACTGAGGGTGAGTGCCTCGACGGCGATCCGGGGGCGCAGCCGCAGTGCCATCATGAGCAGCACCCCTGCCTGTACGACGATTCCGGGCCAGGTCCAGGGAAGCACGGCATCGGCGCCCTGGAATCTCGCGGTCAGCGTGACAACGATCGTGACGGTGGTCGCCACCCACCAGGCTGGCACCGGCCTGTACAGGGCGGCGATGAGTGCGGCGGACTGAATCCCGCCGAGGAGAAAAGCGCTCCGGTGGTCCAGCCCGTACTGCCACGCAAGGGTGTTGATGCTGAAGGCCGCGATCGGCACCGTGCACAGCACGAGTGGCACCAGGAGGGCCGGGAGCCAGTCGTGCACTCCGGGCCGGTCCGGACGGGGCGGTGGGTCGCCGGCCGTGGTCCACAGGTCGTGGGCTAGGCTCCGCGGGAGTGTCTTCAGACACCCTGTCAGCAGTGCCCCGGACCGCGCCCATCGACTACGCATGGCTGCCACTTTAAGCACGGTGTGCCTCGCCGGGCCGACTGGGTCGTGCTTCCCGCACCACTGTTGTGCGTCCCTGCCGGCGCTGTTCGTGCGATCTGAACGCCGCCCAGCACACGGTCAGGGCGACGGCGAAGGCCGGTAACCAGAGCAGCCGGGTGACGATCCACTGCATCCCGTCCGGACGGGTGTGCAGGCCGGGCAGTGCGCGGCCGGTGAGAAGGCCCGTCGCGGTGACCGCCATCATCGCCGTCTGGTGCCAGAGGAAGACGGTCATGGCGCTGAGGTTGACCAGGGCCACCGCCGCCCATGCGGCAGGCTTCACGAGTACCCGCCGCAGCGGCCCGAGCAGGAGCAGTGCCGCCCCGCACTGGGCGAGCCCGAAGGTGGCCGCGGCCAGGGTGGGCGGGTTGAGATTGGAGATGCCGGCGCCCGGTACGCCGACCATGGCCGCGGGGTATCCGGCGAGGAGGACCAGCAGGGTGGTGGCCGTCGCACCGCCGATGAGCAGGGTCCAGCCGGTCGTGCGGGACCGCAGGGCACCGCGGGCCCAAGCCGTGCCGAGGCAGTACGGGACGAGCCAGCCCGCGGCCACATTGATCCAGCCGAGCCGGGCGGGGCCGTCGAGCCCGAGCCGGATGATGTCGACGTGGACGACCACGACGACTGGCCACAGTGGGTGGAGCCGGGCGACGAGCGGGGTCAGTGCGGTGAGCGCGGCGAAGACCAGCAGGAACCAGAGGGGTGAGAGCACGAGCTTGAGCAGGGCGTGCAGGTTGTCGTAGCCGACTCCGGAGGCGAGCATCGTGCCCGCGGTCACGGCCCAGACCACCAGCAGCGCCGCGACCGGCCGGAACAGCCGGGCTGTCCTGGCGCCGAGCCAGCGACCGTACGTGGTGCCCCGGGCGCGGGCCGAGGCATAGCTCTTGGCCGCTACCTGTCCGCCCACCAGGAAGAACACCGCGAGTGTCTGGAACACCCAGGACACCGGGGTGAGTTCGGGTATGTGCTGGAGCGGGCTGGCGGCGTGGACGGTACCGCTGTCGACGACCAGAGCGGTCACCAGCCAGTGGCCGAGCACGACTCCCAGGATGGCGAGGGCACGCAGCGCGTCGACGGCCCGGTCGCGGTGGTGCGGGGTGGCGGCATCGATCCGCTGGATGAATTCACGCATGCCGGCTCGTCCCGGAGGGTGCCGTGCCGGAGACGATGCGGGCGATGTTCTTCAGGGGCCGGGAACCGGGCCTGAGGTAGTCGCTGTGTCCGCCGGTGCCCGCGTCGAAGGTGCGGGCGCCGAACTTCCGTGACATCGGGTCCGGTCCGAAGCCGATGGAGCCGAAGGGGAGGCGCAGACGGGTGTGCGGAATGCCGGCGATCCAGTCGTCCGTACCCCGGCCGGCCCAGACGGTGGCACGTGTGTGCAGGGCGCGGACGTTTCCGGCTCCGGTGCCGGGGCTGGCGTAGAGGACGAGGGCGGCCACGTCCCGCAGACCGGGCGCGGCCCGAGCGCAGACGACCGAGCCGTAGGAGTGGCAGAGCAGGGAGATCCTGGCGGCCGGTCTGGCGGTGTGCAGTTCGTGCGTGAACCGTCCGAGCCCGGGTGCCGCCGCGTCGGCTCGTCCGGTGGTGAGGGCAGCCGGGCTCACCGTGGCCGGCGTTTCGTAGCCGAGCCACGCGACGACGGCGGCCTTGGGGCCCAACTCCCTTCGCAGGGAGGTGGAATCTTTCCTCAGGCGCCAGTATCTGTCGAGGTTGGTATCGGCACCGGGCACCAGTACGGCGATCCGCTCGGCCTGTGCCAGGTCCCCGAAGACCTCAGCGGTCCGGCCGCCGTCGCGGCCGTCGAAGAGGAGGAAGTGGCGGCGGGGGTCCGCCATCCCGCGCAGTGCCGCGGCCCGATTTCGGTCGCCGTGGCCCGCGGCCATGCGCTCGGCTGCCAGGATGCCGTCGCGCGTGGCGGCGTAGCGTGCGTCGAGGGTGCCCTGCGTGGCGTCCCGCAGCGGGGTGAACGCGGCCGGAGCGGGTGCCGGTACGGCTGCGGGGCCGGCGGCTCCGGACACGGGCGCGGCGACCGAGGTGGCGACGAGGGCGGCCAACAGGGTTCGGCGCAGCCGGCTGTTGCGGGGGCGAGCGGGCATGAGGGGGGTGAGTCCTTCCTACCGGATGTGCTTCGTGCTTCCGGTAGGAAGGTATGAACCGCGCTCTGTAGTCGGCGTCCCTCCGTGGGGCGCACCTGTCGTGTAGCTCCGAAGTACTACGAGTAGCGGCTGTGGTTCCAGGGCGGCCGGCCGGCAGGCCCGTGGTCCGGCCCGCGGACAGGCGTCATGGGTATGCCCACCAAGGAGGACACGAGTTGACGCGTCGCTGTCCGCGGGGATTTCTGCCGCGATGACTGCGGCGAGGGGTAGCGGTTCGCGCTGGACCGTGGATCCGGCGAGACCGAGAGATACGTACTGCCGCGTGACAGCGTGCCGGTCTCCGGCTGACGGTCTGACGCCTCTGCGGAACGTGGCGCTCTGCGGCGGGCGCAGAGCGCCGGCTGTCAGTCCTGCGGGGCGGCGAGTTCGCGCACGGTCGCCATGTCGCTGAACGGGATGAGCTGATCGCCGACGATCTGGTACGGCTCGCTGCCCTTGCCCGCCACCAGCACGACGTCGTCGGGTCCGGCGGACTCCAGGGCGAAGGCGATCGCGGAGCGCCGGTCCGCGTAGCGTTCGAACCTGGTTCCGGTGCCCTCCAGACCCGGGGCGATCTGGTCCATGATCGCTTCGGGGTCCTCGTTCCTGGGGTTGTCCGACGTCAGGACGCACAGGTCGGAGCGGGTCCCGGCGATCTCACCCATCTGGGCCCTCTTGGTGACGTCCCGGTCTCCCCCGCAGCCGAAGACGGTGATGACCCGGCCCTGCGAGAAGTCCCGGACCGCGCTGAGGACCTTGTCCAGGGAGTCCGGGGAGTGGGCGTAGTCCACGATCACCGCGGTGCCGCGCGGAGTCTCGAAGCGTTCCAGCCGGCCGGGGACCGGGGGCATCCGGTCGAGTGCGGCCACCAGCCCGGCGAGGTCGTGGCCCAGGAGGTGGCAGGCCGCCACGGAGGCCAGCGCGTTGGACACGGAGAACCGTCCGGGTACCGGGATCGCCGCGGGGTACTTGCTGCCCTCGTGGTGGAGGGTGAAGCGGGTGCCGAAGGCGTTCATGCTCAGGTCCGTGGCCCGGTAGTCGGCCTCGGCGTCGATGCCGTACGTCGTGACCATGCCCGGCATCGTGGGTGCGATGGCCGCGCCCACCGGGTCGTCGGCGTTGACCACGGCGCTCCGGCACAGCCCCTGGAAGAGGCGGAGCTTGGCATCGCGGTAGTTCTCCATGGTGCCGTGGTCGTCCAGGTGGTCCTGCGTGAGGTTGGTGAAGATGCCCACGTCGAGGAAGGCGCGGTCCACCCGGTGGTGCAGCAGACCCATCGAGGTGGCCTCCAGGACCACCGTGCCGACCTCGTGGTCGCGCATGTGCCCCAGGAGGTACTGGAAGTCCGGTGACTCCGGCGTGGTCAGGACGGAGCGGGGCATCGGGATGAGTTCGTCACCGATCCGGCTGCCGGCGGTGCCGATCACTCCGACTCGCGCACCCTCGGCGATCCTGAGCACGGATTCGACCATGTACGAGACCGAGGTCTTCCCGTTGGTGCCGGTGACGGCCACCATGTCCATGCTCCGGCCGGGTTCCCCGTGATAGCGGGAGGTGACGACCGCCGCTGCCGTACGGGTGTCCGCCACCCGCACCACACACGCGCCGGCGGGCGACGCCTGCACCGCCGCCAGGATGTCCGGTGCCTCGCTGTCCACCAGCACGGCCACGGCGCCCCGCGCCAGTGCCGGGCCGACAGCCTCGGGACCGCCCTCGCGATGGCCGGGCACGGCGATGTACAGCGAACCCGGTGTCACGCGGTGGGCGTCGAAGCATGCTCCGGCGGTGATCGGGGTCTCCGGATCGCCGAGGAGGACCTCGTGATCGTGCCCGGCCAGCAACTCCCTCAGTTTCATGCAGGGTCCTCTCGAAAATGCGGCTCGGCACCCGGCGGCCGCCGCCGCGGGGTTGCCGACGGCGCGCCGCGGGAGCTGCGCATGGTGCGGGGTGCTGCCGTGTGCGCAGCGAAGGCGGTGGAAGAACTCCGGTGGCGGAGGGGGCGAGCACGGCCGGAAGCGGAATGGCGTCGCGGTGTGGCCGGCTGCGGTGGGTCCTGGTCAGCCGTGACCGTGCAGGGCGCGACAACGCGCCTGGGGGGCGGCGTGGCACAGCAGGTGAGGTGCCTGTCTCACCGCGTCTGTGTGACCCATGAGTGGAGTGTACGTCCCGGGGACCGCGCCGGAGCCCCGTCGTCGTTCCGGCCGGAAGCAGGGGGTGTCCCGGTGGGGGCGCGATTGGGGCGCGGACCGGCTCGTGCGGGCCCGCCGGGGAGGCCGGGGGCACGGCGAGGGGCCTGTCGCGCGGAAGCGGAACGCTCCGCACGACAGGCCCCCGGGACCGGTCGTGGTGGTCAGGCCGTGTGGAGCACCGGCCCGTACCGGTTCATGATCTCGGCGGTCAGGCCGTGTGGAGCGTCAGCCCGTAGCGGTTCAGGATCTCGTTGATCGGCTGGTGCCAGGTCTCGCCGCCCGAGGTGCAGTCGCCCCAGCCGCCCGAGGTGACTCCCTGTGCCTGGTCCCCGCTGATGAAGGAGCCGCCCGAGTCGCCCGGCTCCGCGCACACGCTGGTCTTGGTCATCTGGTAGACGGCGCCCTGGCTGTAGTTCACCGTCTCGTTGGTGGCCAGTACGTTGCCGCAGTGCCAGTGGGAGGTGGATCCGGAGCGGCATATCGAGGCACCGACGGGGGCCTCGGCGGAGCCGCGTACGAGCTGGTCCGAGATGGTGCCCCAGCCGAGGACCACGGGGACGGTCCACCAGCCGTTGCCCACGCTCACCCAGGCGTAGTCGTCGCCGGGGAAGGACGATCCCTGGAAGTTGCCGATGGCGGAGCCGTCCCACCCGCTGACGGCCGCACCCGCCTGTCCGCAGTGTCCGGCGGTGACGAAGCCGCCGTACACGGAGAAGCCGATGGAGCACCGTACGTTGCCCGTGTAGTACGGGTCGCCGCCCACGGTCCCGGCGGCGAAGGTCCGCGGTGCCTGGGCGGTCTGTTCGACGACGACCGGTCCGGCCGCGCGAGCCCGCTCGACGAACTTGCGGACATCGTTGTCATCCCGTGCCGAGGCGACGACGTTCACGACGACCTTGTTGGCCTCGGGGTCGACGTGCCAGCTGCTGACCCCGGCGGGCGCGTCGAGCTTGTCGATCCGCGCCTTGACCGTGTCGAGCCGGTGCGCGGTGTGGGTGACCAGGCGTACGGCCGCACCGGTCGCCCGCACGGCCGCTTTCTGCTTTTCGCTGGTGACGGCCACCGTGAGGCCGCCCGTCGACGGGTCGAACCAGGAGCCGCCGTACGTGGCTCCGGCGGCGCGCTTCGCCTTTTCCTGTATCGCGGTCGCCGTCTTCTCCGCGGACAGCCTCGCCCTGGCCTGACTTTCCGTCAGCCCGAAGTCCTTCTGCATGGCGGTCAGCAGTCCGGCGGACGCCGGAGGCGCGTCGGAGACGGTGCGGGGTCCGGTGGCGGGGGTGTCTGCGGCGGAGGCGGAGGGGAAACCCGCGCCCGCCCAGGCTCCGACGAGGAGCACGGCGGACAGAGCGGTTCGCAGAGCTGTGATGCGTCTCAAGGCATTGGCCCTTCTGTTGTTCCGGCGACGTGGGGGAGGAACAGCAGGCGTCCGGGAGGCGTCTCGCCTGAGAGCGCTCTCAGAGTGTGCCGTTCCGGACTGTAGCCCAGAGTCGTTTGCAGGTCCATGCCAATGCATGAGTGGCTGTACGGGCCCGCCCGTTGAGTAGGCGTACTCATCCCGTGGACCCGAACTCGCCCTACGGTCAGGTCAGATGAACAACGGGGCGGCGCCGGAGAGCGCCGTTCGGGGCGGGCGGGGCGAGGAGAGCGGATATGAACGGATCGCCGGGACACAGATGGCCAGGACACAGATCATCGGAAACGCGTAGGCCCGGATTCGGGCTGACCGGTGCGCTGATGTGCTCGGTCGCGCTCGTGCTCGGCGGCTGCGGGGTGCTGAGCACGAAGGAGGACAGCCGGTTCGCCGAGACGCTGGCCGACGAGCACTACCCGGGAGTCCTCGAAGTGATCGAGGTGCGCAAGCTGTTCCCGCAGGCGGGTGGCTCGGAGGTCGCCTTCTCGGTGAACGGCGACCCCGACGCGGTCGTCCGGATCCGCGTCGATGCCGAGGCCGGAACGTGCAACACGCATGACTGCCGGAGAGTCCTCGACGACGCGGTCGAAAGGGGGCGGTCCGAAGCGGCCCGGCTGCGGCTCCTCACCCGTACGTTCAGGAGCTGCGGCCACGAGGTGATCGGGGTGGAGCCCTCGTCCGGAGCCCCGTGGATCGTGGCCTCACCGACCAACGCCACCGTGACACGCGTACTCGGCGACATCGGCTCCTGCGTCCGGCGCTGGGTGGAGGCGGACGGGCGAAGCGGTGGGACCGCGCACGCCCGAGGAGCTTCGGTGAACATCGCCTCCCCCGCCGTCGCCCAGCGCCGCCCGGCCGGCAAGAAGTCGCACCCGACCGCGATGCGGCTGAGCGAAACGCCTCTGCTGGCCTCCTTGCAGTCGCGTCCGTACTTCGTCGCGAGCTACTCCGCTTCGCAGGGGCGCGTCGACACCACGGGCAGCGCCCGGATCGTCCAGCCCTTCGAAACACGGCAGAAGTTCGCCGCGACTGTCAGGGCCGCGGTGGAGGCGCGGCTCCGGGCGTCGTACCCGAGTGTGCAGATGAGTGAGTACCAGGGGGTGTGGAGGCTGGAACCGGGAACGGTCGACCGGCTCACCGGGTACGTGCTCTACTGCGAGCGGCCGGACGGCGAGAAGCGGTGCCTGGGTGACCGGGCCGTGGTGGTGACGACGGATGCGCGGGGCGAGCCGGTGGGCCAGGTGCGGGAGGCCGGCAAGGTACGGGAGGGCAGGGGGCCGCTGCGGCTGCCGCCCCTGTGAGGAACGGCCTGCCTGCCGCCGGGCGCACCGAGTCAGGGCCTCAGGGGCCGGTAGCCGAAGCTCCGCCACAGTGCGCGGACCGTCCCGCTGTCCGACCAGTGGCCGGGGGCCGGCGCCCTGGTGGTGTCCGTCGTCTCCCAGGTCCGGACCGGACCGCCGGAGGTGCCGAGCGGCTCCCACCCCGGCTCGCCGGTGGCGGCGAATCCGGCCCAGGCGGCGGCCATCCGGTCCGAGAGCTGATGGTCCGCGGCCGTCGGCGCGCCACCGGTCAGGAACCGGACACTCTCCTCGCCGAGGTTCCCGAAGGCGAACGGGACGTCCGCGCAGTGCCAGGCGTACGCGACCGGCTGCGGTCCGCCCCGCTGCCGCGCGAAGCGTGACAGGAAGGTGCGCCCGCCGGCTCGTGCGTGGGCGTCGGCGAGCCGGCTGCTGTACTCGCCGAACATCAGGTCTCCGTACAGGGCGAGATGGACGTCGCCCACGGGGGCTTCGGGCATGAGCCCGCGGTAGCCCCGCGTCAACGAGTCCGGGAGCCCGAAGTCGGCGGCGAAGCGGTTCAGCTGTTCCTCCGTGGTGACCTTCGCGCTGCTGCCGACGGCATCCAGCAGCCAGTACTCCTGGGTGGTGTGGCAGACGAGCAGGTCGATGCCGGAGGCCGCCCCGCCCGCGAGGAGGGCGAGCGGGTCCGCGCGCAGGTGCACTCCGTCGATGACCGGGCCGTAGATGACCGGGTCCCAGTGGTGGCGTCCGGAGTGCGGGTTCTGCCGGTACCCGTCCACGACGGCGTCGGACGCCTTGACCAGCGTCTGCGGCGAGGCGGCTGCCAGTCCGGCGCGCGTCGCGGGGACCGCTGCCTCGGCGGCCACCTTCTCCATGAGGTGTCCGGCGAGTTCCGGTGAGTAGCAGGGGCCGACCGCGCTGTGCGCTATCGCGCGCCGGAACAGCCCCCGCGCGCCGTCCATGCCCATCAGGCAGGCCACCGATGTCGCTCCGGATGACTGCCCGGCCACGGTGACGTTTGCCGGGTCCCCGCCGAAGGCGGCGATGTCGCGGCGCACCCACTTCAGGGCGGCGATCTGGTCGAGCAGCCCGCGGTTGGGCGGGCAGGGGTCATCGCCGTCGCCCGGGACGTGGCCGAAGCCCTCGAACCCGAGGCGGTAGTTGAGGGTGACCACGACCAGGCCGGCGCGGGCGAGCGCGGCACCGTCGAAGTCCGGCTGCGCACCGGACCCGAACGTGTAGGCGCCGCCGTGGATCCAGACGAGCACCGGCAGCGGGCGGCCGGGGGCTGCGCTGCCCGCGGCCGGGGTCCAGACGTTGAGGCTGAGGACGCCCTCGTCGCCGGGCGACCAGTTCGGTGCTCCCGGCAACTGTGCCGACTGCGGTGGAACGGGCCCGAAGTCCACGCAGTCGCGGATGCCCGCCCAGGGGCCGCGGGGGCGTGGTGCCCGGAACCGGTCCGCTCCGAACGGCGGCTCGGCGTACGGAATGCCGAGGACGGCGACGACACCCCGGTCCGGGCCGCTTCCCCGTACCTGCCCGCACGCCGTGCCGAAGACGCTCATCAACGTTGCTCTGCCGTCCTTCGCCCGCCGCCCCCGCCGGGCGCGGTGATCAGGATGGCAGAGCCCGTGGTCGCGGCGCCAACGAAATGATCGTCGCCCCATCGTCACCACGAGGAGGGCGCCGGGCCGCCGTCCGGGCACGAGTGGTCACGGGTGCGGTCACGAGCCGACCTTGCGTTTGTTGTAGACGTCGAAGCCGACGGCGGCGAGCAGCACGAGGCCCTTGATGACCTGCTGGTAGTCGGTGCCGATGCCCACGAGCGACATGCCGTTGTTCAGTACGCCGAGCACGAGGCCGCCGATGACGGCGCCGAAGACCGTGCCGACGCCGCCGCTCATGGAGGCACCGCCGATGAACGCGGCGGCGATGGCCTCCAGTTCGAAGTTGGTGCCGGCCTGGGGCACGCCGGCACCGAGCCGGGCCGCGTAGACGGCGCCCGCGAGTGCGGCGAGTACGCCCATGTTCACGAACACGAGGAACGTGACGCGCTGGTCCTTGACGCCGGACAGCTTCGCCGCGGCGCGGTTGCCGCCGAGTGCGTACACATGACGGCCGATCACCGCGTTGCGCATCACGTAGCCGAACCCGATCAGCAGGACGGCGAGCAGGAGCAGCACGACCGGGACACCGCGGTAGCTGGCGAGGGTCATGGTGAACGCGAGTACGGCCGCGGCCATGGCCGCGCACTTGGCGAGGAAGAGGTTCCGGGGCAGGACGTCGAGTTCGTAGCGCTTCTGGCGGCGTCGGTCGCGGACCTCCTGGAGCAGGGCGAAGGCCAGCAGCGCGAGCCCCAGGAGCAGGGTGAGGTTGTGGTAGTTGGTGTGCGGTCCGGCCTCCGGGAGATATCCGGTGGATATCTTCTGGAAGCCGTCGGGGATCGGGCCGAGCGAGCGGCTGCCCAGGAGGATCTGCGTTCCGCCGCGGAACAGCAGCATCCCGGCCAGCGTCACGATGAACGAGGGGATGCCGACGTACGCGATCCAGAAGCCCTGCCAGGCGCCCGCGACCGCCCCGAGGACGAGGCCGAGAACGAGTGCGAGCACCCAGGGCACGTCGTGCTCGACCATCATCACGGCGCAGGCGGCGGAGACGAAGGCCGCCAGCGAGCCGACCGAGAGGTCGATGTGCCCGGCGATGATGACGATCATCATGCCGATGGCGAGGATCAGGATGTAGCTGTTCTGGAGGACGAGGTTGGTGACGTTGTTCGGCTTGAGCAGGACGCCGTCGGTCCATATCCCGAAGAGCACGACGATCAGCCCGAGGGCGATGAGCATTCCGTACTGGCGCGTGTTGCGGCGGACCGCGGCAAGGAGGACCGTGCCGGTCGTCACGGGTGGGGCGGGGGCCGCCTTGCCGGTGCGCTGCGGGGTGACGGTGGGGGTCTGGGCCATTTCCTGCTACCTCTTGTCGCTGGTCATGTGGCGCATGAGGACCTCCTGCGTGGCCTGTGCGCGCGGGACTTCGCCGGTGAGCCGGCCGGCCGACATGGTGTAGATGCGGTCGCACATGCCGAGGAGTTCGGGGAGTTCGGAGGAGATGAGCACGACGGCCTTGCCCCGGGCGGCGAGCCGGTCGATGACGGTGTAGATCTCGCACTTCGCGCCGACGTCGATCCCGCGGGTGGGTTCGTCGAGGATGAGGACGTCCGGACCGGCGAAGATCCATTTGCTGAGGACGACCTTCTGCTGGTTGCCGCCGGAGAGCCGGCCGGCCTGCTCGAAGACGGTGGGGGCCTTGATGTTCATGGAGGTGCGGTACGACTCGGCGATCCGGGTCTCCTCGTGTTCGTCGACGATCCCGCGCCGTGACACCTTGCCCAGGGCGGCGAGGCTGATGTTGCGGCCGATGGTGTCGATGAGGTTGAGGCCGTACCGCTTGCGGTCCTCGGTGACATAGGCGATCTTGTGGCGGACCGCTTCGGAGACGGTGCGGGTCCGGATCTCCCGGCCGTCCTTGAGGACCGTGCCGCTGATGTCGGTCCCGTAGCTGCGGCCGAAGACGCTCATGGCGAGTTCGGTGCGGCCGGCGCCCATCAGTCCGGCGAGGCCGACGATCTCGCCGCGCCGGGCCTGCACGGAGACATGGTCGACGACCTTGCGGTGCTGGTCGATCGGGTGGTGGACGGTCCAGTCGCGGATCTCCAGGGCCGGGTGGGCCCCCGGTTCCCCTTCGTACGGGGTCCGTTCGGGGAAGCGGCTGTCCAGTTCGCGGCCGACCATGCCCCGGATGATGCGGGCCTCAGTGGTCGATTCGGCGTGCACGTCGAGGGTTTCGACGGTCCGGCCGTCGCGCAGGACCGTGACGGAGTCGGCTACCGCGGCGATCTCGCCGAGCTTGTGCGAGATGATGATCGACGAGATGCCCTGGCTCTTCAGCTCCTTGATGAGGGTGATGAGCTGGGCGCTGTCCTCGTCGTTCAGCGCGGCGGTCGGCTCGTCCAGGATCAGCAGCTCGACCTTCTTGGCCAGGGCCTTGGCTATTTCGACGAGCTGCTGCTTGCCGACGCCGATGTCCGCGACCCTGGTCTGCGGATTCTCCCGCAGACCGACCCGGTCCAGGAGGGCCGCCGCGTGGCGCAGCGTCTCGTTCCAGCTGATGAAGCCGCGTGGGGCGTGTTCGTTGCCGAGGAAGATGTTCTCCGCGATGGAGAGGTACGGCACCAGGGCGAGTTCCTGGTGGATGATCACAATGCCGCGCGCCTCGCTCGCCCGGATGTCCTTGAACGCGCAGTCCTCGCCCCAAAGGCGGATCTCGCCCTCGTAGCTGCCGTGCGGATGCACTCCGCTGAGGACCTTCATCAGGGTCGACTTCCCGGCGCCGTTCTCCCCGCAGATGGCGTGCACCTCGCCCTCGGCGACGGTCAGGGAGACGTCGGAGAGCGCCTTGACGCCGGGGAACGTCTTGACGATCGACCGCATCTCCAGGACCGGGGCGGGCCCGGCCGCCGGGCCGGGCTTCGCGGCTGCCCTCGGGGCCGTCATCGGAGGTCGCTCGCCTTGATGTAGCCGGAATCGACCAGCTGGGCCCGGTAGTTGCTCTTGTCGACGCTCACCGGGTCGAGGAGGAAGGCCGGCACTACCTTCTTCTCGTTGTTGTACGTCTTGGTGTCGTTGACCTCGGGCTTCTTGTCGTTGAGTACGGCGTCGGCCATCTGGACCGCCTGCTTGGCCAGGGCGCGGGTGTCCTTGTAGACGGTCTGTGTCTGCTGTCCCGCGATGATCGACTTCACGGAGGCGACCTCGGCGTCCTGACCGGTGACGACGGGGTACGGCTTGGCGCCGGTGCCGTACCCGTCCGACTTCAGGGACGAGATGACGCCGATCGAGATGCCGTCGTACGGGGAGAGCACGGCATCGACCTGAGCGGAGGAGTAGGCACCGGTCAGCAGGTCGTCCATGCGGCTCTGGGCGGTGCCGCCGTCCCAGCGCAGGGTGGTGATCTGGTCGAGCTTGGTCTGCTTGCTGCGGACGACCAGCTGCTTCTTGTCGATGTAGGGCTTGAGGGTCTTCCAGGCGCCCTGGAAGAAGTAGCGCGTGTTGTTGTCGTCCGGCGATCCGGCGAACAGCTCGATGTTGAACGGGCCTTTCTCGCTGCCGGACTTCAGCCCGAGCTTGTCGACGATGTAGCCGGCCTGGAGCTCGCCGACCTTCTCGTTGTCGAAGGAGGCGTAGTAGTCGACGTCCGGGGTGCCGAGGATGAGCCGGTCGTACGAGATGACCTTGATGCCCCGCTCCCCCGCCTGGTGCAGTACGTCGTTGAGCGCGCGGCCGTCGATGGCGGCGACGACGAGGACGTCCACCCCCTTCGTGATCATGTTCTCGATCTGGGAGACCTGCTGGTCGACGTCGTTCTCGCCGTACTGCAGATTCGTCTTGTATCCGAGCTTCTTGAACTCGGCGGCCATGTTCTTGCCGTCGGCTATCCAGCGTTCGGACGACTTGGTCGGCATGGCGATCCCGATGGTGGAGCCCTTGCCGCCCGCCTTCTTCTCCTTGCTGCCGCCTTCGCCGCTCTGTCCGCAGGCGGCGAGGGTGACGGACAGGACGAGGGCGGTGAGGACCATGGCGGTCCGTGCGGCGCGCGGAACGGTCGCGGTGGGTGAGGTGCGCATGTCGATCCTCCGGGTGCGAGGGAAACGGCTGGGCGGGCCGGGATGCCCTTCATGAGCTGTTCGGTATTTCGGACATGGTTCGGGAAAGCGGGCAGTCAAAAACGCTCGGCTCAGGAGGCAGCCGTCTTCGGCCATTTCCGTCAAGTCGGGCGACAAAGCGGTGGCATCGTGGCGTTCGATATTTCGTCGTCCGTTCGAAATGCTGGCGTGACGGTAGTGAGAGGCCGGGAGGGGTGTCAATGGTTCGCGCAGGCACAGTCACCACGGCCCCGGCCGGGGACCGGCTTTCGGCCGCCCGGTCCGAGCGCCGGCAGGCGGCCCGCCCGGCGCGGCGCCGGGTTGTGACCCGTGGGACGGACGCGGATGGTGGAGGTGCGGGCGGTTCGTCACGCCGCCCGCCGGACGCACGGGACCCCCGTACCGTCCGCCGGACATACGTCCCCGAGAGCGCAGGTGAACACCGTGACCACCGATCCCCCTTCCGTCGCCGGGCTACGGGTCCCGGATACGGCGCTGGCGCGCGAGGCGACCCAGCTGGTCCGGGACACCACGAGCGAACTCGTCTTCCACCATTCGCGCCGTGTCTTCTGGTTCGGGGCCCTCCAAGGCCGCAACCGCGATCTTGGTTACGACCCCGAGCTGCTCTACATCGGCGCGATGTTCCACGACCTCGGTCTCGGCGAGCGCTTCCGTACGAGCGGGCGCCGCTTCGAGGTGGACAGCGCGGACGAGGCGCGGCGGTTCCTCCAGGGGCACCACGTCCCGGAGGACAGCGTCCGCAGGGTCTGGACGGCCATCGCGCTGCACACCACACCGGGTATCCCCCAGTACCTGGAGCCCGAGGTGGCGCTCGTGACCGCCGGGGTCGAGTACGACGTACTCGGCATCGGCTACCGGGACATCTCCGAGGAGGACCGGTCCCGGATCGTCGCCCTGCACCCACGGCCGGACTTCAAGCAGCGCATCCTCGGCACGTTCACCGACGGTATCCGCGAGAAGCCGGAGACGACGTTCGGCAACGTCAAGGCGGATGTGCTGGAGCACTACGTGCCGGGCTTCGAGCGCGGCGATTTCGTCCGTACGATCCTCGACTCGCCCTGGCCGGAATGAGCCGGGCCGTCGCGGTGCCGCCGCGCCGGGTCAGCGCGCCTGGCTGATCGCGGTGCGGAGCATCGCCACAGTGGTCGCGGCCGCCGCGCGTTCCGCTCCGTCATTCGTCGCACGCACCCGCTCCTCCAGCAGCACCACCGCCGCCTGGAGCACACCGACACGGACCGGAACGCTCTGCATCGCGGTCAGAACCGCAGCGGCCTGTTCGGCCGGGGTCTCAGTCGCGGCCTGCGGGATGAGGGTGGAGATACCGCGCCCGAGCGCACGGTCACGAGGCGGCTGAGCCGCGGCTGTGGTCACCGCAGAAGTCTGCCGCACCAGGGCGGCCGAATCGGTCATCGACCTGGCCGCCGTGCCCCGGCATCGTCCTGGACATGGTCGTGCACGCGCCTCAACAGGGCTGTCAGCTGGGTGCGTTCCGCCTTGCTCAGGGGCGCGAGGAGATCTTCCTGGACGGTCAGCGCCTCGGTGTGGAGGCGGTCGAGCAGCGCACGGCCCGCCGGGCCGACGGTGACCATGACGCGGCGCCGGTCGGTGCTGTCGCGGGCCCGCTCCACGAGTCCGGCGACGGCCAGGTCGTCCACGATCTTCACGATGTCGCTGCGGTCGATCGACAGCCGGGCCGCCAGCTCCCGTTGCACGTGCGGACCGAAATCGACCAGTGCCGCCAGCACAGCCATGTGCCAGAGCCGCAGGCCGCGCTCGGTCAGCCGCCCCGCCAGCCGGCCGCGGGCCACTTTGCCGGTCCTGGACATCAGATAGGTCGTGAGTCCCAGGAGGCTGGGCGGGGTCTCGTTCATGTTCATCACGTTCACGGTAGGGCCCGACCCATGATGGGTGCACACCCATGGATCCGGACGGGTGCGGGCGCGGTGATCAGGCCGGCGTGCCGGCGAGGTCGAAGACGAGGCGTCCCGACACCTTCCCCTTCAGGACTTCATCGATCGCGGAGTTGATGTCCGCCAGATCCCGGCTCTCGCGGACCACACGGGTGCGGCCGAGCCGGTGCAGCTGGAAGACCTCTGCCAGGTCCTCGCGGGTGCCGACGATCGAACCGATGACCTTCGTGCCGTTCAGCACCGTGTCGAAGACCGGGAGTTCCAGTTTGCCCTCCGCGGGCAGGGCCACGAGGACCAGGGTGCCGCCCCGGCGCAGCGCCCCGTAGGCCGCGCCGAACGACTCGTTGCTCACCGCGAGCGAGATCGCCGCGTCGGCGCCACCGAGGCGGTGGGTCTCCTCGGCGACATCCTGGACGCGGGCGTCGATGACATGATCGGCGCCCAGTTCCCGGGCGAGAGCCAGCTTCTCGTCGGTGACGTCGACGGCGATGGTCTCGGCGCCGAAGATCCGCGCGTACTGCAGGGCCAGGTGCCCCAGCCCGCCGATCCCGGAGACGAGGGCGCGGGTCCCCGGGCGCGCCCCGGAGAGTTTCACCGCCTTGTACGTGGTGACGCCCGCGCAGGTCAGGGGTGCCGCGTCCAGCGGGTCGATGCCGTCGGGCACGGGCACGACGTAGGTGCCGTGGGCGAGGGCGTACTCGGCATGGCTGCCGTCGACCGAGTAGCCGCTGTTCTGCTGCGCCAGGCAGAGCGTCTCCCAGCCGGAGACGCAGTGGTCGCAGTGTCCGCACGCCTCGCCGAGCCAGGGGATGGCCACGCGGTCCCCCACAGCGAGATGGGAGACCTGGTCGCCGGCCGCCTCGACGATGCCGATGCCCTCGTGGCCCGGGACGAAGGGCGGACTCGGTTTGACCGGCCAGTCCCCCCGGGCCGCGTGGATGTCGGTGTGACACAGGCCCGAGGCCTCCATCCGTACCAGGACCTGGTGCCCGGCCGGGGTGGGAACCGGCCTGTCCTCGACGACGAGAGGCTCGGTGAAGCTGCGGACGACGGCGGCTCTCATGAGTACTCCTCCGCTTCGGTGCCGTGTGCCCGGCCTGCCGCGCGGAAACGCGGCGGCCAGGCACACAAGCCTCGGAACAGAGTATTTCGGATGGCCGGTTCTCGCTTCTTCTCACCACCGGCCCGGTCGCTACCCCCGCGCCCAGGTGTGCATCGCGGCCCGCGAGGAGAAGTTCGCGACATCCTTGTCGAGAGGATGGTCGGTGTACTGATGGATGCGCCAGGTGGCCTTGATGCGGGGCTTGCCCGCAGTGACGTAGTCGGCGATCCACAGACCGTCCCCGGCGTACGACGTGGTGTCGTGGTTCAGCCAGAAGTAGCGGTTGCAGTACAGCAGGACCCGGTGGTGCGGCCGCAGCCGTTTGACCTCGCGGATGAACTGGTCCTTCTCGGCGTTGCTCGCACGGGTGCCCTCACCGTTCTCCTCCCAGTCGACGGCCAGCAGCTCCCCCGCCTTCTCCGGCGCCTTGCTCAGGAAGTACTCCGCCTGCGCCGTGATGTTCCCGGGCCACAGGAAGTGGTAGAAGCCGACGACGCATTCCGCGTCCCGTGCGCGCTTCGTCTGGTCGGCCAGACGCGAGTTGACGTACGAACGCCCTTCGGTGGCCTTGATGAAGACAAAGTCCAGACCGGCCGTGTCGAGGGACGACTGATGCGAGCTGACATCGACACCATGGAGCATGGGCACCGCCTTCAAGTGGTTCGCGTGATTCCGCTTTCATCCGTTAAGTGCCCGCGACTTGTGGGTCCCATCCGTCGGAGTGGTAGAGGAATCGTTTCGCCGTCACCCGGAATAGCTCCGGGCACTGCCGGGTCGGTGAACCGGCAGGAACCAGTTCACGCAGCGCAGGACATCGCTCCGGTGCACGGCAACCGGGGTGATGCGGCGGCCATCGAGAAGGCCCCGGTCCCGGCGTCCCCCGAGCGGACTGCCGAGTGGCGGGCCTGAGGCCGGCTGCTGAGGTTCGCGCGTGAGGTCCGGGCCTCGCCTGCGGGACCGGGGGCATCGGCGCGCCATCGACACCGCGCCGGTACGGGGCTTCGCCCAGGTCGTACGGGAACTCGCCGCCGCGGCCGATCCGTCGCCGGCTGACCGGCGGTCAGGGCCTCTCGTCGCCGGGGCGGGCCGGCAGGCTGTCCATGAAGGAGCTGACGGAGAACACCGCGCGTCCGGGACCCGGCGGGCCGTAGCCGGGAGGCGAGCTGAGTCCGTACTCCTCCATCGTCGAGCGGTAGGCGTCCAGCAGCCGGATGTGGTACTCCAGCGGCGCGCCGTCCGGGTTCGTCTTCCCCAGCGGAGTCGTGGGCTCGGGACACCAGGTGGTGAAGCGGGGCGTGATGCCGTGCGACATGAAGAACCGCAGGCCCTCGGTGGTGGACTCGATGGCCTCCTTCACCGTGGTGAAGCCGAACGGCTCGGCCATCTCCACGCCCGCGACGAAGTTGGGGATGACGTTGCGGGCGCCGAAGACCTCGGCGGAGTCCAGGATGCGGCGGTGCCATTCGTCGCGGCCGACGTAACGCTCCTTGCCGGGGCAGTACAGCTCGAACAGCCGGGGGTCCCACACCTCGTAGTTGGGGTGGTAGATCTGCACGCCGTAGTCGTGGAACCGCTGTACGTCGGCCTTGGGAAGGGCCTGGGCGACGACCTTGCCGATCCAGCGGCCGGGGAAGCGCTCCTCGATGGCCTTCGCGTACTGGCCGTAGAAGTCGGCCTCGTCCCGGCCGCCGATGTGGGAGGTGATGGCACCGCCGGTGAGCGTGTAGGCCGTGGACGTCTTCGCGGTGTCGTACCGGTCGATGATGGCCAGCGCCTCAAGGACCTCCTCGACCGGCTTCACTCCGGTGTACGGGCGGCCCGCCGCCTTGTGCTGGCGCCAATTGTGGTTGATGTCGCAGTACTGGCACTCCTCCTTCGCGCCGAAGTACTGGCAGACGCGGAAGACCGTCAGATAGACGAGGTAGCCCCACTGGATGGTGGGCGCGACCTCCATCACGGACTTGCCGTTCTCCAGCGTGTGCCGGTAGTAGTCCGGCATCGGGGGGAGCCCGACGTCGGAGATCCGCCTGCCGTCGAGGTAGAGCCCGAGCACTCCGTCGTCGTCGGCCGCGACCCGGTAGGGAGATGCCGGATTCACCCGCACGGAGACCACGGTGCGCCGCAGCTCGTACGGTCCGCCGGTGAGGACGATCTCCTCCGGCGGCCGGCGCAGGGCGGCAGCCCCCAGCTCGGGCAGGGTGCCGTGGTCGAAGGAGAAGATGAAGTACGACTTCGGCTTGACGTCACCGCCCTCGTTGTCGCTGAGCGCGGACTCGTCGAAGGCCAGGCCGCCGCGCAGCAGGTCCTCCTTGATCACGGCCTCCCGCGGCACGTGCGGGAACTGCTCCATGAGCCGTTCGATCAGGCGGGTGCGACCTGCGTCGGTGCTGCCGGGCTCGGTACGGCTGGGCTCTGTGCGGCTGGGCTCTGTGCGGCTGGGCTCTGTGCGGCTGGGCATGTGCGGGGCTCCTCGGTCCGGTTGTCGGTGGTGTTCCGAATACGCCACCCTGTGCAACGAACCACGAACCGGAAGCGTTCTCGATCCCGTAGGCGTTCTCGATCCCGGTGGCGTTCCTGACCGGGGGCGCCGGAGGTGTGGCCGCTGGGACCGTTCTGCGAGCGCCCGTCGCCACGGTCTATGTGACCGGTGAGTAGGGTGTGGGGCCCGGGAGCCCGTCGGCCGTGCGGTCGGCCCGACGCCCGGTGGTTGCCGGAGTCGGCCGCGGATCGGAAGTACTTCATGCCCCGCACCATGTCCGTGTCGGACGGCATCGTGGTTCTCGCCTCCCCTTCGGCCGTGTACGAGCAGCTCAGCGACCCGACCGCGATGGGGCGCTGGAGTCCGGAGAACCGGGGCGCGAAGGTGCTCGGGGAGCGCCGGGACGCGTACGTTGGCATGGTCTTCGAGGGCCGCAACAAGCGCGGGCGGATGCGCTGGACGACACGCTGCACGGTGACCGCGGCCGATCCGGGCGAGCGGTTCGCCTTCCGGGTCCACGCGATCGGTGCCCGGCGGCCGCGGCTCCCCGGCGCGATCGCCACGTGGGAGTACCGGTTCGAGGCCGTGGACGGTGGCACACGGGTCACCGAGACCTGGACCGACGACCGCCGCGGCTGGCCGGACTTCCTGGCCAACGCCTTCGACCGGGCGGCCACCCGGGGGCACACGTTCGCCGAGTTCCAGCGCGGCAACATCCGCACCACGCTCCAGCGGCTGAAGGCGGCGCTGGAGGCCCCGCTGGACGGGGACGCGCCCAGGGCATGACCCTTCGGCCGTCGCCCTCAACGCTCCCAGTGCGTGGGGCGGCTGAGCGACCGAGGGAGCCGGGTGGCGCCGTTGCCCCGGGCGGCGTTCAGCTGTGACTGCGTCAGGAAGAGTGCTCCGGTCAGGTCGGCACCGGACAGCTCCGCGTCCCGGAAGTCCGCTCCGATGAGGTCGGCGAGCCGGAGATCGGCTCCGGTGAGGTCCGCCGCGATGAGGTAGGCGCCGCGCAGGTCGGCACCGCGCAGATCCGCTCCCTTGAGGCGGGCCCCGATGAGGTCGGCACCTCGGTGGTTGCGCTTCTTCTTGCGGGGAGCGGTCGCACGTACGAGTTCGCTGGTGCGCGAGAGCAGGGCGGCGACCTCGTCCCGGTGTGCCGCGACGTCCAGGTCGGCGAAGGCTTCGGCGTCGAGGTGGGTGAGACGCTCGGTCGCGTCGAGGGTGCGGCCGATCTCGCCGTGGAGGGGACGGGCCGGCGCCAGTTCGGCCGCCTCCGTCAGGTACCAGAGCAGCTCGTGCAGCTGTCGCATGACCGGGAAGACCTGGAACATCTGCTGGGCGCTCTCCGGGGCCGCGCGCCAGTCCTGTCCGCCGAAGGTCTCCCCGGAGACCTTCTGGCCGGCGCCGAAGCAGTCGTACACGGTGCAGCCCGGAAAGCCCTCGGTGCGCAGCCGGGTGTGGATGCCGCAGCGGAAGTCGTCCTGAAGGTTGCGGCAGGGTTTCCCGGCGTCCTTGTTGATGGCGAAGTCCGCGGACCGGGTCAGGGTGAGCGCGACACAGCACAGCCCGAAACAGTTCCCGCAGTCGGCGCGCAGGCCGGCACGGCCGGTGCTGTCCACGGGGTCGGTGCCGGGGGCTCGGTCGATATCGGGCACGGTGCCTGCATCCTCCGGTGTGCGGGGTTCATGAGCGACCGAGCCTACCGAGCTTCGCCGCGGGCCCGATCCACGTGGTGTCCTTCATCAGGGGTCCTGCCGGGCCGGGCAGGACCGACAGGGCTTCCGGAACCGCTGAACGGGGCCCTAACAGGGGCCTCCCCCACGGGCCGGCTGCCCCGCGCGCGACAATGGTGGGTAATACATCTTTATGGGAGGTGGCCACCATCGTGGCGAACGCACCAGTCGACAGCATCCCGGCCCGGCGGGTACTGACCGATCCGGCGGGCCTGGCCCGGTACCAGCACGACGAGGCCGAGTGGGCTCCGTACGGGATGCCGCTTGCGGTGGTGCGCCCGCAGAGCACCGACGAGGTGCGGGACGTGGTGCGCCACTGCGTCGCCCACCGCATTCCGCTGGTGCCGCGCGGCGCGGGGACCGGTCTGTCCGGCGGCGCGAACGCCGTCGACGGGGCGGTCGTCCTGTCGTTCGAGGACATGGACCGGATCGTCGACATCGACGCGGCCGAGCGGCTGGCAGTGGTCCAGCCCGGTGTGGTCAACGACGATCTCCGGGCGGCCTGTGCGGAGCACGGGCTCTGGTACCCGCCGGATCCGGCCAGTTCACCGTGGTCCACCATCGGCGGGAACGTCGCGACCAACGCCGGGGGCATGTGCTGCGTCAAGTACGGGGTGACGCGCGACTACGTGCTGGGCCTTGAGGTCGTCAACGGGCTCGGCGAAGTCGTCTCACTGGGCCGCCGTACCGCCAAGGGCGTGGCGGGATACGACCTGGCCGGGCTGATGGTTGGCTCCGAGGGCACGCTCGGGGTGATCACGGAGATCACCGTGCGCCTTCGTCCGGCACGGCTCCAGGAGCGCACGGTGGCGGGCTACTTCTCGTCGGTGGTCGCCGCCGGTGAGGCGGTGAGCGCCGTGACGGCGTCCGGCGTCATCCCGTCCGCGCTCGAACTGGTCGACCGGCACTGTCTCGCCGCCGTGGACGCCTGGAAGAAGATGGGACTCTCGGCGGACGCGGACGTGGTGCTGCTCGGCCGGGTCGACACCCCCGGAGCCGAGGGCGACGCCGAGGCCGAACTGATCCGGGACTGCTTCGACCGGGCCGGCGCGAGCTGGGCCGCGGTCTCCACCGACCAGCAGGAGGCCGATGCCCTGTTCCAGGCCCGGCGGCTGGCCTATCCGGCACTGGAGCGGCTCGGTCCGGTCCTGACCGAGGACGTGTGTGTACCGCGGACGGCGGTTCCGGAGATGCTGGCGCGGATCGAGCGGACGGCGGCCCGGCACGACGTCCTGATCGCCAACATCGCCCATGCCGGCGACGGCAATCTGCACCCCCTGATCATCACGCCGCCGGGTGACCAAGCCGCACGCGCCCGCGCCCAGTCGGCCTTCGAGGACATCCTGGACGACGCGATCGCGCTCGGCGGCACGGTCACGGGCGAGCACGGGGTCGGGCTGCTGAAGATGCGCGGCATGGACAAGGAGCTGGGACCCGCGGTGCTCGCCATGCACCACGCGGTGAAGGCCGCGCTCGATCCGCACGGCATCCTCAACCCGGGCAAGGTGCTCAGGGACCGCGCCTGACCTCGCCGTCCGTGTCCGGGGGCCCGTTGTCAGTGGGGCGGCGCACACTGGCAGCCAGTGTGTACGGGCGAAAGGGGGAGGCGGATGGGCGCCGAGGAGGAGACCGGTTTCGAACCGGCCACCGGGGAGGGTCAGTCACCCCCGGGCCCGGCCGCGAGGCGTGCCGCCGCGGTGCGGACCGCGTTCGCCGGGATGGTGCAGATACGTCGGCTGGCCAACACCGGGCACCCGGCCCCGGAGTCCGTACCGGCCCCGTGGGAACTGCACCGGCCGGTACGGGCCGTCGCCCTCGCGCTGGAGGCATCGGGCCTGTCCGCGTCGGCCGTTGACGCGTCGGGGCGGCGCACGGCGACCGGGTACCGGGTGGAAGCCGGCGCGACGCCGGGCACCGTACGGGTCGAGTGGCTCGGGCCTCCCGGCAGCGGGGCGGCGCACGAGGAGGACGGCGAACTGGCCCGGTGCGCGGCGGTGCTGCGGGAGTCGGGGTGGACCGCGCTGCTGTACCGCGGGCCGCGCCGCCGAAGATTCCTGGAGGTCGAACCACCGGCCGGTGCGCGTGGCCCGGAACGCCGCTAAGGGCTGGGAGAGCCCTTGGGGACCGCGCCCCGAGCTGTCGCACCGGGCGTTGTCAGACCCATGGGGGATGCTTGTGGGTCCGACACCTCTGACCTGGAGATGCTGAGATGCGCAATGACGAACTCGCCGCGGCGCAGGCGTACGTCCGTTTACTGGAGGCCACTCGGGCCGTGCTCTGCGACCCTGATGACGCCCCCCTGTACATGCCCGTGCTCGCCGCACCGATCGAGGAGGCCGACGGCGCGCTGCGGCGGGCCGGGCTCTCGGGCAACGAGTCCCGGTTCTTCGACCTCGTCCGTTCGCTCCAGCCGAGCATGTCGGGCCGCGGCCACTGAGCCGTGCCGGGCAGCCGGCGCGAGGGCCGTGCAGTTCCCCGAGGGCGCGGTCTGCTCCCCGCACAAGCGGCTGCTGTCCGCCAGCGGCCCCGACGAGGTCGGACCGTCGGACTGTCGAGGACGCCCGCAGCGACGACCGCACCGCGTTCCGGTCTCCAGCGGAGGCCACGTGGCGGAAGCCAACTGACCCGACCGGGCCGGCCCGAGAATCACCTCGGGCCGGCCCGGTCCGTCTTCGGCCGGGTCGCCCCAATCCGTGGTGAATTGATTCAAACCAAGAAGAAGACTGGCCAGCTGCTTGACTAGTCGCTGGCGCCAAACCTAGCGTACGTTCCAGATGAAACGATTCACATCATCCTGACGGCTACCGTCGCCGGATGACTCTGCTTACGAGGTGTTCATGTCTGATGTGTCGGCCGTCAAGGCAGCCCTGAAGTCTCAGGTGATCGAGACTCCTTCGTGGGGTTACGGCAATTCCGGGACCCGTTTCAAGGTGTTCGCGCAGCCGGGCGTGCCGCGCGACCCGTTCGAGAAGATGGAGGACGCGGCGCAGGTCCACACGTTCACCGGGGTCGCGCCGAAGGTGTCGTTGCACATTCCCTGGGACAAGGTGGCGGACTACGCCGCATTGACCGGGCACGCCGAGAGCCTCGGGCTGCGGATCGGCGCGATCAACTCCAATGTCTTCCAGGACGACGAATTCAAGCTGGGATCGGTCACCCACCCCGAGGCGGCGGTGCGGCGCAAGGCGACCGATCATCTGCTGGAGTGCGTCGACGTCATGGACGAGACCGGCTCGCCCGATCTCAAGCTGTGGTTCTCCGACGGCACCAACTACCCCGGGCAGGACGACATCGTTGCCCGCCAGGACAGGCTGTCCGAAGCCCTGACGGAGGTGTACGAGCGGCTGGGCGACGACCAGCGGATGCTGCTGGAGTACAAGCTCTTCGAGCCGGCGTTCTACACCACGGATGTGCCGGACTGGGGTACGGCCTACGCGCACTGCCTGAAGCTCGGCCCGAAGGCCCAGGTGGTCGTGGACACCGGTCACCACGCGCCGGGCACGAATATCGAGTTCATCGTGGCGATCCTGCTGCGGGAGGGAAGGCTCGGCGCGTTCGACTTCAACTCCCGCTTCTACGCGGACGACGATCTGATGGCCGGTGCCGCCGACCCCTTCCAGCTCTTCCGGATCATGCACGAGGTGGTCAGGAACGGCGGTCTCAAGTCCGAGACCAACGTCAACTTCATGCTCGACCAGTGCCACAACATCGAGGCGAAGATCCCGGCGGTGATCCGGTCGGTCGCCAATGTGCAGGAGGCGACCGCCAAGGCGCTGCTGGTGGACGGGGACGCCCTCGGCGCCGCGCAGAAGTCGGGCGATGTCCTCGCCTCGAACGCCGTCCTGATGGACGCGTACAACACCGATGTGCGGCCGCTGCTCGCCGAGGTGCGTGAGAAGCAGGGATTGGCCCGTGACCCGTTCGCCGCCTACCTAGCCTCCGGCAACCAGGAACGCATCGCCGCCGCCCGGGTGGGCGGCACGCAGGCCGGCTGGGGCGCCTGAGCCGTCCGTACGGCCCCCGTCCCCCTTGCCGTCAACGCACTTCTCACCCCCGAAGGAACCCTTATGACGTCCGCGACGCACCCCGAGGTCGCAGCGCTCCTGGAGCGCGCGCACCGGATCGGCTCCGACCCCCGCAACACCAACTACGCCGGTGGCAACACGTCGGTGAAGGCCGTCGGCGCCGATCCGGTCACCGGTGGCGGGACCGAGCTGCTCTGGGTCAAGGGTTCCGGGGGTGACCTCGGCACCCTGACGGAGCCGGGTCTCGCCGTTCTCCGCCTGGACCGGGTCCGCGCCCTCAAGGAGGTGTACCCGGGCGTCGAGCGCGAGGACGAGATGGTGGCGGCCTTCGACTTCTGCCTGCACGGCAAGGGCGGTGCCGCGCCGTCCATCGACACCGCCATGCACGCCCTGGTCGAGGCGGCGCACGTCGACCACCTGCATCCGGATTCGGGGATCGCGCTGGCGTGCGCGGCCGAAGGCGAGAAGCTGACCGCCGAGTGCTTCGGTGACAAGGTGGCCTGGGTGGGCTGGCGCCGGCCGGGGTTCCAGCTCGGTCTCGACATCGCGGCCGTCAAGGAGGCCAGCCCGCAGGCGGTCGGCGTGATTCTGGGCGGTCACGGAATCACCGCCTGGGGCGAGACTTCCGAGGAGTGCGAGCAGAACGCGCTGTGGATGATCCGTACCGCCGAGACCTTCCTCAAGGATCACGGCAGGGCCGAGCCCTTCGGTCCCGTACTGCCGGACCGGGTGGCCCTGACCGCGGAGCTGCGCCGCGAACGAGCCGCGGCTCTCGCCCCGTTGATCCGCGGTCTGGCGTCGACGGACCGCCCTCAGGTGGGTCACTTCACCGACGCGGGACCGGTGCTGGACTTCCTGTCCCGCGCCGCGCATCCGCGCCTCGCCGCGCTGGGCACCTCGTGCCCGGACCACTTCCTCCGCACGAAGGTCAGCCCGCTGGTCCTCGACCTTCCCGCGGACGCGCCGGTGGCCGAGGCCGGGGCGCGGCTGAAGGAGCTGCACCAGGAGTACCGCGAGGCATACCGCACGTACTACGAGCGGCACGCCGTCCCCGGCTCCCCCGCCATGCGCGGTGCGGATCCGGCGATTGTGCTGGTGCCCGGGGTGGGCATGTTCTCGTTCGGGAAGGACAAGCAGACCGCCCGTGTCGCCGGGGAGTTCTACCTCAACGCCATCAACGTGATGCGTGGCGCCGAGGCCGTCTCCTCGTACGCGCCGATCGAGGAGTCCGAGAAGTTCCGGATCGAGTACTGGGACCTGGAGGAGGCCAAGCTGCGCCGGATGCCGAAGCCGAAGCCGCTGGCCACCCGGGTGGCGCTGGTGACCGGTGCGGGTTCGGGGATCGGGAAGGCCATCGCCCGCCGGCTGGCCGCCGAGGGCGCGTGTGTGGTCGTCGCGGACATGAACGCGGAGAACGCCGCCGCGGTCGCCCGGGATCTCGGCGGGGCCGACCGGGCGGTCGCGGTGACGGTCGACGTCACCAGTGAGGAGCAGATCGCCGAGGCGTTCAGGGCCGCCGTGCTCGCCTTCGGCGGTGTGGACCTCGTCGTCAACAACGCGGGGATCTCCATCTCCAAGCCGCTGCTGGAGACGACGGCGCGCGACTGGGACCTGCAGCACGACATCATGGCACGCGGTTCGTTCCTCGTGTCGCGGGAGGCCGCCCGGGTGATGCGGGCTCAGGATCTCGGCGGCGACATCATCTACATCGCTTCCAAGAACGCCGTGTTCGCGGGTCCGAACAACATCGCGTACTCGGCGACCAAGGCCGACCAGTCCCATCAGGTGCGGCTGCTGGCGGCGGAGCTCGGCAAGCACGGGATCCGGGTGAACGGCATCAACCCGGACGGTGTGGTGCGCGGCTCGGGGATCTTCGCCGCCGGCTGGGGCGCGCAGCGGGCGGCGACGTACGGCATCGAGGAGGAGAAGCTCGGCGAGTTCTACGCCCAGCGGACCCTGCTCAAGCGCGAGGTGCTGCCGGAGCATGTCGCCAATGCCGTGTTCGCGCTGACCGGTGGCGACCTCACGCACACCACTGGTCTCCACATCCCTGTCGACGCCGGTGTGGCGGCGGCCTTCCTGCGATGACCCGGACACGATCCCCATGGCTGTGAACTCATTCGACCGTCCGGCCGGCGACGCCGTCTTCGCCGCCGTGGACCTCGGTGCCACCAGCGGCCGGGTGATGACGGGCCGGGTCGGTCCCGGCACTCTGGTGCTGGCCGAGGCGCACCGTTTCGCCAACACCCCGGTGCGGCTGCCGGACGGGCTGCGCTGGGACGTACTGGCCCTGCACCAGGGGATGCTGGACGGGTTGCGGGCGGCCGGGCGCGGTGGTCCGGTCGCTTCCATCGGCATCGACACCTGGGCGGTGGACTACGGTCTGCTGGATGCCGACGGGGCGCTGCTCGGGGTGCCGTTCCACTACCGGGACGGGCGCAACAGCGGGATGTCGGAACGGCTGCCGGACGGCTGCGGCGCGGCGGAGCTCTATGCGGTCAGCGGGTTGCAGCATCTGCCGTTCAACACGGTGTTCCAGTTGCTGGCACACCGTGCAACGGCCCAGTGGGAGGCGGCGCGGACGCTGTTGCTGATGCCGGATCTGCTGGTGCACTGGCTGACGGGGTCGGTGGGTGCGGAGATCACGAACGCGTCGACGACCGGTCTGTTCGATGCGCGCCTCGGTGGCTGGTCGGACGAGCTGATCGGGCGGCTGGGGCTGGCGCGTTCGCTCTTTCCGCCGCTGCGTGAGCCGGGCGATCCGGCGGGGACACTGCTGGCGCACGTCGCCGAGGCGACGGGTCTGCCGGCCGGGACCCCGGTGACCACCGTCGCCTCGCACGACACGGCGTCGGCGGTTGTGGCGGTGCCGGCGACGGGGCCGGATTTCGCGTACGTCTCGTGCGGCACCTGGTCGCTGGCCGGTCTGGAACTGGATGCCCCCGTGCTGTCCGAGGAGTCCCGGGCGGCGAACTTCACCAACGAGCGCGGGGTCGACGGCACCGTCCGGTACCTCCGCAACATCATGGGCATGTGGCTGCTGGAGGAGTGCCGCCGGGCGTGGGACCGCGAGGGCCCGGCTCTCGGTCTGGCCGGGCTGCTGACCGACGCGGCCGCGGCGGAGCCGTTCGCCGCGGTGATCGACCCCGATGACGAGGCGTTCCTCGCGCCGGGCGACATGCCGTCCCGGATCGACACGCATCTGCTGCGGACGGGGCAGACGCCTCCGGGGAGTCCCGGAGGGTACGTGCGGTGTGTGCTGGAGAGTCTGGCGCTGGCCCATCGCAGGACGTTGCGGCGGGCCGCGGAGCTGGCGGGCCGCGAGCCGACGCGGATCCATCTGGTCGGCGGCGGCTCGCGCAACGAGCTGCTGTGCCAGTGGACGGCGGACGCGAGCGGGCTGCCGGTGACGGCGGGGCCCGCCGAGGCCACGGCGCTCGGCAACATCCTGCTGCAGGCCCGCGCTCACGGCCTGGTGGGCGACCTCGCCGACATGCGCCGGCTGGTCGCCCGTACACAGGAGTTGCGGCACTACGAACCGCGCGGAAACGGACAGGACTGGGACCGCGCGGAGGCCCGGCTCAGCCCGGGGCCGGTCCCGGCGGACGCCTGACCGGGTCAGGGACCGCACCAGCGCCCCACTGGACCGAGCCGCTGCCGGACCGGACGGGACCCGGACCGGACCTGGAAATGGCTTACGAGGAAGGGAAATACCTGATGTCTGACGACCGCGCCGCCGAACCCGGCAGCCCCCTTGTACGGACGTCGCGCCGCCGAACCCGGGTGGGCCTGGTCTCGGGCGGGCTCGGTGCGTACTGGCCGCAGTTCCCCGGCCTTCTCGACCGGCTGCGGGAGTCGGCCCGGTTCGTGACGGCACGGTTCGAGGAGATGGGCTGCGAGGTGATCGACGCGGGTTTCGTCTCCGATCCGCAGGAGTCGGCCAAGGCCGCGGAGCAGTTGCGCCGGGCCGACTGCGATCTGGTGGTGACGTTCCTGACGACGTACCTCACCGCGTCGATGGTGCTGCCGATCGCCCAGCGCACCCACACCCCGGTGCTGGTGATCGACCTCCAGCCGACCGAGGCCATGGACCATCCGAACACCGGCACGGGCGAGTGGCTGGCGTACTGCGGTCAGTGCCCGTTGCCGGAGGTCGCCAATGTGTTCCGGCGCAGCGGCATCCCGTTCCGCTCGGTCTCCGGCCATCTGCGTGACGAGAACGCCTGGGGCAGGATCCGGCGGTGGATCTCGGCCGCCGGCGTGCGCGGGGCCCTGCGCCACGGCCGCCATGGGCTGATGGGGCACCTGTACCCGGGCATGCTCGACGTCTCCACCGACATGACGCTGGTCTCCGCGCAGTTCGGCGGTCATGTCGAGGTCCTGGAGTTCGACGACCTGCGGGTCAGGGTCGCGGCCGTCACGGACGGGGAGACAGCCCAACGGGTAGCGCTGGCCCGTGAGGTCTTCACCCTGGACGGTTCCGTCGACGAGGGCGACCTCGCATGGGCGGCCAGGGTCTCGGTCGGTCTCGACCGGCTGGTGGAGGACTTCGCGCTCGACAGCCTCGCCTACTACCACCGGGGGCTGGAGGGCGAGACGCACGAACGGCTGGGCGCCGGCATGATCCTGGGCGCCTCGCTGCTGACCGCCCGCGGGGTGCCGATGGCCGGTGAGTACGAGCTGCGCACCAGCCTCGCGATGCTGATCGCCGACACCATGGGGGCGGGCGGTTCGTTCACCGAGTTGCAGGCGCTCAACTTCCGCGACGGGGTCGTGGAGATGGGTCACGACGGCCCCGCCCATCTGGCCATCAGCGCGAAGGACCCGCTGCTGCGCGGTCTGGGTGTGTACCACGGCAAGCGGGGCTGGGGTGTCAGCGTCGAATTCGATGTCGTCCACGGGCCGGTCACCACCTTCGGTATCGGTCAGGAGGCCGACGGCTCGTTCGTTCTGATCACGTCCGAGGGGGAGGTCGTGCCCGGTCCCCTCCTGGAGATCGGCAACACGACCTCCCGGGTCGATTTCGGCTTCGATCCCGGCGAGTGGACCGATGCCTGGTCCGCCACGGGCATCGGTCACCACTGGGCGCTGTGCACCGGCCACCGCGCCAGGGATTTCCGGGCCGTCGCGGACCTGCTGGGCATCGCGTTCCGTACCGTGACCGGGCCCAACGCCCTCTGACCCGAGCGGCGCCTCAGCGGGCCGCCGGGGCTCCGGGGCCGAGACCGAGTTCGCCGTCCCCCAGCGGTGCGAAGAACCGCGCCACGTCCGCCTCGGTGACCTCGGCGAGTCCGGCGGGGTTCCACCGCGGGTTACGGTCCTTGTCGACGATCTGGGCGCGTACGCCCTCCACGATGTCGGGCCGGGTGAAGGCGGTGGACGAGACACGGAACTCCTGGTCGAGCACCGCTTCCAGACTGTCGAGCCGCCGGGCCCTGCGGACGGCCTCCAGCGTCACCTTGAGCGAGGTCGGTGACTTCGCCAGGATCGTCACCGAGGCCTCCTTCGCGGCGGGCGCCCCGCGGTCGGCGAGGCGCTCGACGATCTCCTCGACGGTGCCGGCCCCGTAGCAGGAGTCGATCCAGTCGCGCTGAGCGGCCAGCTCGCCACCGGGAGCCGCGGCGGCGTACCGCTGCGCCGTCGCGACGACGTCCGCGGGCGTGGCGCAGACGTCGAGGGCGGCGATCAGGCCGGGAAGCTCCCGCGACGGCACGAAGTGGTCGGCGAGCCCGCACAGCAGCGCGTCCGCCGCGCCGACGGCTTCCCCGGCGAGCGCCAGGTGTGTGCCGAGCTCGCCGGGCGCTCTGCCCAGCAGGTATGTGCCGCCCACGTCCGGGACGAACCCGATGCCGGTCTCGGGCATCGCGATGCGCGAACGCTCCGTGACGATCCGGACCGAGCCGTGGGCCGAGACACCGACCCCGCCGCCCATAACGATGCCGTCCATGATCGCTACGTACGGCTTGGGGAACCGGGCGATACGGGCGTTGAGCCGGTACTCGTCGCGCCAGAAGTCCCGTGCGGTACCTCCGCCGGCCAGCGCGTCGTCGCGGATGGCGCGGATGTCACCGCCGGCGCAGAGTCCCCGCTCCCCCGCCCCCGTGAGCAGTACGGCGGCAACCGACTCGTCCTGTTCCGCCGCGTCGAGCGCTTCCGCCATGCGCAGCACCATCGTGTGGTTCAGCGCGTTCAGGGCGCGGGGCCGGTTGAGGGTGATGTGGCGGATGCGCCCCTCGGTGTGCAGCAGGACGGGATCCTCGTGGTTCATACGTGCGCTCCGGTCAGCCCCAGTACGTGCCGGTCCGCCGGTCACGGACGGCCTTCCGCTGCCATTGTGCGGGGCGGCCCCGAAGCCCTGGTACGAGGGGGTGTCCCTGGCACATGGGGCCCGGGACGACGTCCGGAGGAGTTTCCGCTGTGGCAGCCGTACCCGACCGGCCAGACAATTGGGTCACGCAGGACGGCAGCCCCGCCGGACGATCTTCGGAGCAGGAATGACCGATCACGACCGGCCACCGATCATCCCCGCCCGACCCCGCACGTTGGTCGAGAAGGCAGACAAGGGCGACACCGGGACGGCTGAGCGGCTCGCCATGAACCGCACCGGAAGCTTCGAGTGGGATCTCGACGCCGGGACGCTGGACATCGACGACGCCGGCCTGCTGGTGTTCGGCCTGGACCCGGCCGCATACGACTCACGGCCGGAGTCCCTGGTGGAGCGGCTGGAGCCCTCGGAACGGATCCGTCTCGACGTGGCGATCGAGGAGGCCGTCAAGAACGGACACAGCTCGTACAGCGTCCATTTCCGGGTCCCGACCGACGAGGGCGGCGACCAGTGGACCCATATCCAGGCGCGCATCCTGCGCAGCTCCGACGGGCGGGCTCACCGGGTGATCGGGGTGGTGCGGGACGCGACGGCCGAAGTCACCCATTCGGCCTTCGTGCAGGAACTGGAAAAGCGCCGTCAACGCCAGACCGACATCGTTGAACGCACAACGAGTGCACTGTCGCGGGCAGTGACCGTGGACGATGTGACGGCCGCGCTGACGGGTCCGGGCGGGCTGGCACGGCTCGGCGCCGACGGGCTCGCGCTCGGCCTGCTGGACAACGCCACGCTGAACGTCATCGCGCTGAGCGGCGACTCCCTGGAGGTCATCGACGAGCTGGGGCAGGGCCGTCTCGACCGGAGGTTCCCGCTGGCCGACACCGTTCTCAGCGGCCGGCCACGCTTCGTGAGCTCGCTCGGCGCGCTCACCCGGCGCTATCCGGTGCTGGAACCGTATATGGGGCAGCTGAAATTCCAGGCCGCGGCATACCTGCCGCTCGTCGCACAGGCGCGTTCACTCGGCGGGCTGGCGCTCTTCTACCGCGAGCGCACGGCCTTCAACGCCGACGAGCGCAATCTGTGTCTGGGGCTGGCCGCCATCGTCGCGCAGTCCCTCCAGCGGGCCACGCTCTTCGACGAGGAGCGGGAATTCGCCACCGGTCTCCAGTCCACGATGCTCCCCCGGCGGATCCATGACATCGAGGGCGGAGAGATCGCCGTCCGGTACCACGCGGCGTGGAGCGGCCGTCAGGTCGGCGGTGACTGGTACGACGTGATCGCACTGCCGAAGGACCGGTTCGGCATCGTGGTGGGCGACGTGCAGGGCCATGACACACATGCGGCCGCGATCATGGGCCAGTTGCGGATCGCGCTGCGCGCGTACGCCGGGGAGGGGCATCCGCCCTCGACGGTGCTGGCGCGGGCGTCCCGGTTCCTGGCCGAACTGGACACGGACCGGTTCGCCACCTGTACGTACGCCCAAGTCGATCTCGGCACCGGAACGGTAAGGGTGGTGCGGGCCGGTCACTTCGGTCCGCTGATCCGGCACATGGACGGCCGGGTCGGCAGCCCGCGGGTGCGCGGAGGCCTGCCCCTGGGCATCTCGACCTATTTCGGGGACGAGGAGTTCCCCGAGACCCGGCTCGACCTGGTCCCCGGCGAAACGCTGGTCCTGTACACGGACGGGCTGGTCGAGGAGCCCGGCGCCGACATCGACGCGGGGGTACGCATGCTCGTCCAGGAGGTGAGCGCGGGTCCGGCGGGCGCGGAAGCGCTTGCCGATCATCTGTCGGACCGGCTCTGGGAACGCTGGGGCTCGGGCGACGACGTCGCGCTGCTGGTGCTGCGGCGCAGCCCGGACCCGGGCTCGCCCCAGGCGCCCCGGCTGCATCAGTACATCCACCAGGCCGACCCGCAGGGGCTCTCCGACGCACGGACGATCGTGCGCCAGGCCCTGACCGACTGGGACATGGCCGAACTCGCGGACGATGCCGAGCTGGTGACCGGGGAGCTGCTGGTGAATGTGCTACTGCACACGGAGGGCGGAGCGGTGCTCACCCTGGAGGTGCTGCCGGAACCGGTGCGGCGGGTGCGGTTGTCGGTGCAGGACCGCTCCAGCGTGTGGCCCAGGCGCCGGACACCGGGTGAGACAGCCACCTCAGGACGGGGTCTGCTCCTCCTGGACGCCGTCGCCACGCGCTGGGGCATCGAGCCACGCGGCGAGGGGAAGGCCGTCTGGTGCGAGATCGGCCCGGCCGCGCCGCCCACGTCCCCTCCGGTCCACCGGAACACCGGGACACAGCGGAGCCGGTGATTCCCCCGGCCGGTAAAGGCGGGGCAGGGCTGGGCGGGCAGCGTTGAGGGGCGTGCCGCCACGCTGAACGCGATGCGGCACGCCCCTCGGCCGGACTCCCGGGCGCTCAACGCGCCCGGACCGCCGGACTACGTCAGTGCTGGGCGGTGCGACGCTTGCGCACGGACCACATGATGCCGCCACCGGCCAGCAGCACGGCGACAGCCGCACCACCGATGATGGGGGTGGCTGACGACGAGCCGGTCTCGGCCAGATCCGGCGAGCTGGGGCTCGGCGTGGCTGCGGCGGGCGCAGACGACGAAGCGGTCTCGCTGGGCGTGTCGGTCGGGGTGGGCGACGCCGTGGTGGGCGTCTCGGACGGCTCGGACGGCTTCGTCTCGGAAGGCGTCGGCGTGGGCGTCTTGCCCTCGCACACCGGTGCCTGCTTGGTGTCTTCCTTCGAGTACTGGTCGCCGTCACCGGCCTTGACGGACAGATGCACCGTCAGAGCCTTGTCGTGCTCGGGCAGGTCGATCGTCTTCTCGAGCCCCTTGCCGAAGGTCTCCGCCGGCAGCAGCTCCTTACCGTCAACGGTCACGGTCACCTTGTTGGTGACCTTGTCGTTGTAGGCGGTCAGGTGAAGGCTCACTTCGGTACAGGTCACGTCCCAGGTGGGGGTGTGAGCTGCGGCCGGGCCGGCGGTGAGAACCGCGCCGGTCAGGCCGACAACCGCAGCGGCAGCGAGGGTTCCCGCGGCACGCAGCGATCTCCTGGGTATGGTCATGGATTGTTCCTCCGCAAATGTTTCATCGCCCGAATGGCGGTGGGGCGCACAGTACTGCCCCCGTCCCCTGTATGTGCACCCGCCCCACACACCATTCGACGTCACAACTGGCAGCACATCGTCGCTGGTTGGGACATGCCGGACACCGTCGACGGGCGTCGGCCGACCCGGCGGTGGCGCGAAGTGAGCGCATGGCACCGGACCGTATCGCTCGGGCCCCCTCTCTCACGCCGGTCGACCGGCCGAGTGAGCGAGCGATGGGTACCGGAAGCCGGGCGCGGCAGCCGGACCCGTACGCCGGGCGCTGTCAGAGCCGTCGGTGCATGATGTGCAGTCCCACGAACCCCTGCTTCGGGTGGTCGAAGCCCTCGGGCAGCGTGCCCAGGACTTCGAAGCCGAGCGAGCGGTAGAGCCCGACCGCGGCGGTGTTCGTCTCCACCACGGCGTTGAACTGCATGGCGCGGTACCCGGCCGCGCGGGCCCAGTCGATCGTGTACTCGCACAGGGCCCGTCCAACCCCGCGCCCGGCGTGCCGGGGGTCGACCATGTAGCTGGCGCTCGCAATGTGGGAGCCGTTGCCCATGTGGTTTCTGTTCATCTTCGCCGTACCCAGAACCGTCCCGTCGTCGGCGACCGCGACGACCGTACGGTTGGGCGACTTGACGAGCCACCAGTCACGGGCGTCGCCCTCCCCCAGGTCGAGGGGGTAGGTGAAGGTCTCGCCCGCGGAGACGATTTCGCGGAAGAACGGCCACACGGCCGGCCAGTCCCCGGTGGTTGCTTCCCTGATCAACATGGCGCAAAGACTGCCCGCTCCGACCACCGTTCGCGAACCCTTATTCCCCGCCCATGGCATCCTCCCGCTGTGAACCTCCCCGCGGCCCGGTGAGCGGACGGTGCCCGCCTGGCGTACCGCGCCCGGCGGAGCGGGCAGCAGCACGGCCGGCACGCATGCGAGGACGCCGGTCTCCGCTCACCCGGCGCAGCCGGAGCCTGGCCAGCAGGCCGACGGAGCTTCCCTGCCCAGCCGGTACAGCCGGTACAGCCGGTACAGCCGGTTCGGTCGGTTCGGTCGGCTCCGCTCGCTCAGCCGGCTCGAAAGGCTCGGCTGATACGGGCGGTCGGCCAAGCGCATCCAGGTCCGGCCGCGGTTCGTCTCCGGGGCGTGGCGCCTGACGGAGCTCGCGGGCACTGTCCAGTTCCATGATGAGGTTGACCCGTCGCCAGAGGATCTCGTCCGGTTCATCGGCGAGCATCAGGCGCCCCATCGCGTCCCGCGTGGCCGACGACCCCCGTTGCCCGAAGACCGGTTCGGGCCGGACCCTGGCGAAGTAGGCACGCTCGTACGGGTCGTCGACCACTTCCGCCAACTGGGCCGGATCCAGCGCCTGGGCCACGACCGCCGCACGTGCCCAGGGATCATCGGTGAGGGTCAGCAGCCGCTCGATCCGCCGTGAGCGCCAGTTGCGCGGGCGGCAGTCCGTACCGGAGTCCAGCCGGTCGCGCATCCAGGCCGGACTCCGGCCCACCAGCAGTTCGGGCGAGCGGGCCGCAAGCCCGCCCAATTCCTGGGCGAGATAGAGCCACACCACCGCCCGGTAGCGATTGAGATAGAGCGCGACCGGTGTGACACATCCCGCGCGGGCCAGCCGGGTGAAGCGGACCGGGCTGATACCGAGCAGCCGCGCACCCTCCGCCGTCCCCACCGTGCGCACCCGCTCCCGCAGAGTGCCAGGGAAGCCGTCCTCCGACCGGAGCCGGTCGATCTCCCCCTGGCGGACCCTGGGCCGCCCGCCGCCGCGCCCCGCCTCCACCCGGACAATTCCCAGGTGCACCGCCAGCTCGAACTCGCCTCGATTCAAGACAAGTTCCGCAGCCGCCCGGCTTACGGCAACCGTCTGGGCGCCGTTCGTACGTACCGCATCCGTCACCGGCATACGATTCTCCCCCGTGAGATTCGAATACTCTCCGTGACCACGGTAGCGCGGGGAGAACGACTGCCGCCCGGCCTGTGGATAACTCCCGGGCCGGGCGGCAGCGCTGAGCGGTGGACTCGTCAGATCCGGTTGATTCCGGCGCCTCCGTCCTGCCGCGCCGCCACACCGAGGTGTTCTCCGACCTTGTTGACCAGCAGCGTCATCTCGTACGCCACCTGACCCACGTCGGCCTCGGCCTCGCTCAGCACACACAGACAGCTGCCGTCCCCCGCGGCCGTCACGAAGAGCAGTGCCTCGTCGAACTCCACCATGGTCTGCCGGGCCTTTCCGGCGCGGAAGTGCCGTCCCGATCCACGGGCGAGGCTGTGCAGCCCGGACGAGACCGCCGCCAGATGTTCCGCGTCCTCACGTGCCAGACCCGTGCTCGCTCCGGTCACCAGGCCGTCGTTCGACAGCACCAGAGCGTGCCGTATGTGCTCCACCCGGCTGGTGAGATCGTCAAGGAGCCAGTCGAGTCCCCTGTCCAGTGCCATTCCGTTCCTCCCCGTTCATACGTTCCCCGTGCCCCACTTACGTGTAAGCCTTGCGCACCGGTCACGTACGGGCAAGCGCCCCTCCACGGATCGGACAGGGCGGGATCGGGCCAAGGGGCGCTCAGCTCGCCGCCGGCCGATGACGGCTCGCCCCGGAAGCTCTGCGTCCGGCGCATACACTGGTCCCCTCGGGTGCGAGGAGTCGGCCCACGCGGACGGGAGTAACAAGAGTGTCGACAGGTGCCGGCGGCGGTTTCCAGGATCCGCCCGCGGAGGTGCTGGCCCAGGCGGCCGCCGCCTTCGGTCTGCTGGCGACGCCCGCCCGACTGCACATCGTGTGGGCGCTGGCCCAGGGCGAGAGCGACGTGACGGGCCTCGCGGAGCGCGTGGGCGGCACGCTGCCGTCGGTGAGCCAGCATCTGACGAAACTGAAGCTGGCCGGTCTCGTCCGCTCCAGGCGCGAGGGCCGCCGGCAGGTGTACCTGGTCGACGATCCCGGTGTGGTGGCCGTCGTGCGGCTCATGGTCGGCCAGCTCGCGGAGCGGGCCGGCGCCCCGTCCTCGCAACCGGTACGGCTCCATGAGCTCGGTGCCTGAGAACGCTGCCGCGTCGGGGACGGGCGACCAGCCGGCTGTCGTCGTGCCGATGCCCGGCACCGCCGCCCGTCCCCCAGCGCCCCTGCGACCGCCCGCCGCACCGACCTCGCTCCAGGTCCTCCGTTCGCTGGACAGCGGGCCGCGGGGCCTGCTGGAGACGGAGGCGGACGAGCGGCTGGCCCGGTTCGGCGAGAACTTCCTTCCCGCCTGGCGCCCGGTCCCCTGGCCGCTGCGCTTCCTGCGCACCCTGCGGGACCCCTTCACTTCCGTACTGTTCTGCCTCGGGCTGGTCTCGGCCGCTGTGAACGCGTGGGGTACGGCGTCCGTGACGCTGGTCCTCGTGGTGGTCAGCTGTGTGCTGCGGTCGGCGGAGGAGCACCGCGCCGACCGTGCGACGGCCGCGCTGCGCGAGCTGGTCGCGACGACCGCGACGGTGCTGCGCCGCAGCGGCCCCGACGCGGCGCCGCAGGCCCGCGACATACCCGTCGGCGAGCTCGTGCCGGGTGACGTGATCAGGCTCGGTCCCGGAGACCTCGTACCGGCCGATGTGCAGCTGCTGCGCGCGAGCGGCCTGACCGTGCACCAGTCCGCCCTCACCGGGGAGTCCGCGCCGGTCGGGAAACATCCCGCGGACGCCGGACAGCGCGAGGGGGACGCGGCCTCGCCGCACAGCGTGCCCGACGAAGGGGCGGGCGTGTTCGCCCAGCGTCAGCTGTGTTTCCAGGGAAGCAGTGTGACGTCCGGCAGCGGAACGGGGGTGGTGGTCGCGACCGGTGCGGACACCCGGTTCGCCGCAGCGTACGACCGGTCGGCACACCGCCGCGGCGCCAGCGCGTTCGACCGGTCGGTGCAGGGGATCTCCTGGACCCTGATCCGGTTCATGCTGCTCACCCCGCCGCTGGTCCTGATGGCCAACGCCGCACTGCGCGGGCGGGGGCTGGAGACGCTGCCGTTCGCCGTCGCGGTGGCGGTGGGGCTGACGCCCGAGATGCTGCCGGTCATCGTCACCACGGCGCTGGCCCGGGGCGCTTCGCAGCTCGCGCGGAACAGCGGGGTGATCGTCAAGCGGCTGCCCGCGCTGCACGACCTGGGCGCGATCGACGTGCTCTGCCTGGACAAGACCGGCACCCTCACCCAGGACCGGCCCGTCGTCGACCGCTCGCTGGACCGGGCGGGGAACCCCGATCCGCAGGCGCTGCACTGGGCGGCGGTCAATGCGATGTGGACGCTTCAGCTCGCCGACCTGCCGGCGCCCGACGCCCTCGACGAGGCGGTGCTGGACGCCTCGGAGCAGTTGGAGGACCCACTGTCCGGCACGGGCGGCGGAACTCCTCGTACCGCTGTCGGGTCCTACGACGCGGTGGCCGCCCTGCCCTTCGATCCGGTGCGGCGTCTGTCCACCGCGGTCGTCCGGCTCCCCGGCGGATTCGGCACCCATGTACTGGTGACCAAGGGGGCGGTGGAGGCCGTCCTGGAGCGGTGCGACCTGGACCCGGAGGAACGGGAGCGGCTGGCAGGCGTGGCGGCGCGCGAGGCGGCCGAAGGGCTGCGGCTGCTCGCCGTCGCCCGTACCGAGCGGCCCGCCCGGTTCGGTACGTACACGCCGGCCGACGAACACGGGCTGGCCTTTCTCGGCTTCGTGGCCCTGCGGGACGCGCTCACGCCGAGCGCTGCCGATGCCCTGGAGGTGCTGGCACGCCGGGGTGTCGCCGTGAAGGTGCTCACCGGGGACCACCCGGGCACGGCGGCCCGCGCCTGCCGGGACCTCGGGCTGGATCCGGGGCAGGTCGTCTCCGCCGAGGAGGTCGACGCGCTGTCCGCGGCGGAGCTCGCCCGCGCGGCCGACCGGGCGACCGTCTTCGCCCGCTGCACTCCTGGGCACAAGGCCCGGATCGTCGCCGCGCTGCGCACCTCTGGGCGCACCACGGGATTCCTCGGTGACGGTGTCAACGACCTGCCGGCCCTGCACGCCGCCGATGTCGGCATCTGCCCGCGCAACGCGGTCGACGTGGCCCGGGAGACCGCCGACGTCGTCCTCGCCGAGAAGGACCTCGGTGCCATAGACCACGCGATCACCGCGGGCCGGCGCAGCAGCGGCAACATCGCCACATATCTGCGCATCACGCTCTCCTCGAATCTCGGAAACGTGATCGCGATGCTGGCCGCTGGTCTGCTGCTGCCCTTCCTTCCGATGCTTCCGGCGCAGGTGCTGGTCCAGAACCTGTGCTTCGACGCGGCGCAGCTCGCTTTCGCCTTCGACCGTCCCGCGTCCTCTGTGCTCAGGCGGCCGACCGTGCTGCGTCCGCGGGACTTCCTCCGGTTCATCACCGGATTCGGGCTGCTGAACGCCGCCGCCGACCTGGCGACCTTCGCCGTGCTGGCCCTTGCTCTGCACGATTCCCGGGCGGACGACCAGGCGGCGTTCCACTCCGGATGGTTCACCGAGAACCTCCTCACCCAGGCTCTGGTGATGCTGCTGCTGCGCACCGGCCGGCGGACCGCGGAGGGCCGCACGGGCGGACCGCTGCGGGCGGCCGCGACCGGTCTGGCGGTCGTCGGAGTCCTGCTGCCGCTCACCCCGCTCGGCCCGCCGCTGGGCATGAGCGCGCTGCCGCCGCTCTACTACCTGTTGCTCGCCAGCGTCCTCGCGCTGTACGCGTGCGGCCTCGCTGCGGCGCGAAACCGCTATGAACGCAAACGCGGACTTTCGTAACCGCGGCGAGCACCGACCACTCGGGAACCGGCAACCGGATTCAGCGGCCGGGTCGGCGGGGGAACCGCGGTCGGTTCAGCCGTACGAGAGGTCGCTGCACGGGTCGTCGTCGGCCGAGCGGGCTTCGTCGGCGACGGCGGACGGCACGGCATCGGGCGTCGGTGTCGCGGGGGCGGCCGAAGGGTTCGCGGCGTAGTCGCTGCCGACGATCACCTGGATTCCGGCGTCGGCCGACTCTGTGGTCCGCGCTCCCGGGAAGAGCCGGGCCGCGGTCGCGGCCTTGTCCTGGAGGCCGGGACCGTAGGTGACGAGGGTGCCGGTCCGGTCCTGGGCGTTCGCGGTGGCCGTACCGGTGACGGTGAAGCCGTGCGAGCGCAGGAGCTCCGCCGCCTGGGCCGCGAGTCCGGTCACGGTGGTGCCGTTGTAGACGGCTACGTCGATGCCCGCGCCGGAGACGGGAGTCGTGGGAGAGGCGGATGCCCCGCCGGATGCGGCGGAGTCGCCGCTCTCCCTCTTGCCTGCGGCGTTCTGGCCGTCGAGGGTGCGGTCGGCCTTGAGGGACGTCCACAGCGCGCCGGCGTCCGGTTCCACGATCGCGACGCGGGAGCCCTGGTAGCGCCAGGGGATGGTGACGAACTTCGTGTTGTGCAGGTCGACGTTCTTCATCGACATGGCGAACGACAGCAGCCGGTCCGCCGATCCGAGCCCCGGATCCACGGTCATCGCGTCGGTCGCCGCGTTGGCGAGCGGCAACAGGGTGGTCGGGTTCAGGCCACGTGACTTGACCTTCTTCACGAGGGAGCCGACGAAGGCCTGCTGCCGCTTGATGCGCCCTATGTCGGATCCGTCGCCGATGCCGTGCCTGATCCGTACGTAGTCGAGTGCCCGCTGTCCGGAGACCGACTGGGGTCCCTTGCCGAAGACCAGGGCCCCCTGGGTGGCTCGCTTGGGGTTCAGGTCGCGCTGGTAGATGTCCTGCGGCAGACAGACGGGCACCCCTCCGACGGCCGAGGTCAGCGCGGAGAAGCCGGCGAAGTCCACCACGATGGTGTGGTCGACACGCAGGCCGGTGAGGTGCTCGACCGTGTTCTGAGTGCAGGCGGGGTTGCCCTCGGCCGTCTCCCCCACCGAGAACGCCCCGTTGAAGATGGCGTTGTGCTGCGGGGCCGTCCAGCTGCCGTCGGGCTTTTTGCAGGCCGGGATGTCGACGAGTGTGTCGCGCGGTATGGACACGGCGACGGCGTGCTTGTGGTCGGCGTACACATGGAGCAGGAACGCGGTGTCGGAGCGCCCGACATCGCCCGTGCCACCGCCGAGACCGCTGTTGGCACCCGACCGTGAGTCCGATCCGATGACGAGGACGTTCTGCCCTGCGGACGTGTCGGGCGGTCGGTCGCCGGAGACTCCGTCGGCACTGAACGTATCGATGCTGCCGGTCAGTTTGAGGTATCCCCAGCCGACTCCGGCGACCAGCAGCACAAGGAAGGAGAGCCCGAACAGAGCCGTCCTGCGCAGACGGCTCCGCCGCCCCCCTGTCGCTGCCCCTTTGTGACTGCCAGCCATTGCCCACCCCAGTTCGTCCGGCTTCCATGGAGTCGGACTCGAACCACACACGCATGGTTGTAAAGTTGCGCAATGTAGCAAGTGTTTCTGTCCGGATGGATCACCGGACCCGTCCATCGTCGGTCCGATCCGCTGCCCACAAACGCCTGCCGGAAACATTGACCGGAAAACACCCGAAGAAAGGGCGTGAAGCGCATGCTGCGCAACGGCCTCGAACCCTGGCACCTGCTTGTCGTCGCGATCGTCGTGCTGGTGGTGTTCGGCTCGAAGAAATTGCCGGACACCGCCCGCGCCCTGGGCAAATCCATGCGGATCCTGAAGAGTGAGGCGAAGGCCATGAAGGAGGAGACGCCTCAGTGAGCGGCACAGCCGCAGACTCTGCGCCGCCTCCCCACTTCACGGCTTGCGCAATCAGGGAACCACAGGGGAAGGGCCGTCGTTCAACTCGGTGACGGCCGAAGAAGTGCTGATCAACGGATCACTGGATCATTGGAGGAAGTTCATGGGTGTGACCCTGGCCAAGGGCGGCAACGTCTCCTTGTCGAAGGAGGCGCCCGGCCTGACCGCGGTGACGGTCGGCCTGGGCTGGGACGTACGGACGACGACGGGCGCCGATCACGACCTCGACGCCAGCGCGCTGCTGTGCTCGGACACCGGCAAGGTCCTCTCCGACCTGCACTTCGTCTTCTACAACAACCTCAACAGCCCGGACGGTTCCGTCCAGCACACCGGTGACAATCTGACGGGTGAGGGCGAGGGCGACGACGAGTCCATCAATGTGGACCTGGCGGGTGTCCCGGCGGATGTCGCGAAGATCGTCTTCCCGGTATCCATCCATGACGCGCAGAGCCGGGGCCAGAGTTTCGGCCAGGTGCGCAATGCGTTCATCCGTGTGGTGAACCAGGCCAACGGGGTGGAGCTCGCCCGCTACGACCTGAGTGAGGACGCATCGACGGAGACGGCGATGGTGTTCGGCGAGCTGTACCGGCACGGAGCTGAGTGGAAGTTCCGCGCGGTCGGCCAGGGATACGCCTCCGGCCTGGCGGGTATCGCCTCCGACTACGGCGTCAACGTCTGACCTCTTCAGCAGGGTGACCGGACAGGTACGGGTCCCGGTCCGCACTCCGGCACGCGGAGCGCGGGCCGGGACCCGTACCGCTTCACCGGAGCCCGCCGGCTCCCCGCGCCTTCGCCCCGCGGCCGCTGATCGCACCGGGCCACCAGGCCTTCGGGCCGATGTCCATGACCAGCGCGGGCGCGAGCAGTGAACGCACCACCAGGGTGTCCAGGAGCACCCCGAAGGCCACGATGAAGGCGATCTGAGCGAGGAACGCCAGCGGAATGACGATCAGCGCGGCGAACGTGGCGGCCAGCACCACACCCGCCGAGGTGATCACCCCGCCCGTGCTGACCAGTCCCCGCAGCACGCCCTGCCGGGCCCCGTGCACCAACGCCTCTTCCCGGACACGGGACATCAGGAAGATGTTGTAGTCCACGCCGAGCGCCACCAGGAAGACGAATCCGTACAGCGGTACGGAGGCATCCGTACCGCTGAACCCGAAGGCATGTCTGAAGACCAGCGCCGAAACGCCCAGGGTCGCGAGGAAATTGAGGCCCACCGTGGCCACCAGCAGGACCGGGATCAGCACGGATCGCAGCAGCCCCATGAGAATCACCAGGATGATCACGAGCACCACCGGCACGATGATGCCCCGGTCGCGCCCCGCCGTCTGCTGGGTGTCGTACTGCTGCGCGGTGTAGCCGCCGACGAGCGCGTCGGCTCCCGGAACCGCGTGCACGGCGGCACGCAGGCGCTGGATCGTGGCCTTGGCCGCATCACTGTCCGCGGCGTCCCTCAGCGTGGCGTCGACGCGCACGCGGCCGTCCACCACGACGGGCGGCCCCGCGCCCGGCCGTCCGGAAGCCGTCACGGGTGCCGCGGAGGCGACGCCTCGCGTCGCCTCCGCCGCCGCGGTCACCTCGGCCGCGCGGGCGCCGTTCGCGACGACGACGGCGGGGTTGCCCGATCCGCCCGGAAAGTGCTTCCCCAGGGTGGCCTGCGCCGAGACGGACGGGGCGTCGTTCACGAAGATCTCGTCCAGCGGAACGCCGTGCGACTTCAGCGTGGGCGCGAAGGCCGCGCAGGCGACGAGGGCCAGGGAGGTGGAGATCCAGACCTTGCGCGGGGTGCGGTCGACGCGGGCCGCGACCCGTCGCCAGATTCCGTGTCCCCCGGCCGCCTCGTCCGCCGGACGCGGTTTCGCCGGCCAGTAGGCGGCCCGGCCGCACAGGACCAGTACCGCCGGCAGGAAGGTCAGCGTGCTCAGCACCGCGCAGACGATGCCGATGGCCCCCACCGGGCCGAGCGCCCGGTTGTTCGTCAGATCGCTCAGCAGCAGGGCGAGCAGACCGAGAGCCACGGTTGCGGCGCTCGCGGCGATGGCTCCGGAGGAACGGCGCAGCGCGGCGACGGCCGCGGCCGTGCGGTCCCCGTGCCGGGTGAGCTCCTCGCGGAAGCGTGCGGTGAGCAGCAGCGCGTAGTCGGTGGCCGCGCCGATCACCAGAATCGACAGGATGCCCTGGACCTGGCCGTCCACGCGTACGACGTCGTGGTCCGCGAGAGCGTAGACGATCGCGCAGGCGAGTCCGAGGGCGAGGACGGAGCTGATGATGATCAGGAACGGGAGCAGCAGGCTGCGGTAGACGAGCAGCAGGATCACCAGCACGGCGGCGAGCGCGACACCCAGCAGCAGCCCGTCGATCCCCGCGAAGGCGTCCTTGAGGTCGGCCTGGCTCGCTGCGGGGCCGGCGATCCCGGCCTTGGCTCCGGCCACCGAATCGGCCGCTTCACGTACCCGGTCGAGCGTGCCGGGCAGTGCGTCACCCAGGTCCGAGCTGAGTTGTACGACGCCTGAGAGCGCCTCGCCGTCCTCGGCAGGCAGTGCGGGCGAAGGCGTTCCGACGACTCCCGGCACTCCGGCCAGGGATGCGAGAGCCCGGGTGGCCGCGGCCCGCGCATCCGCCGGGAGCGGGCCCCGCTCGCTCGTCCAGACGACGATCGCGGGCACGGTCCCCGACCGCTGGAACTCCTTCTGGGCCTCGGACACCTTCGTCGACTCCGCGCTGCGCGGCAGGAACGCGGCCTGGTCGTTCGTGGACACCTCGCCGAGCTTTCCGGCGTACGGGCCCAGCGTCCCGCCGATGCCGAGCCACACGACGAGCAGGGCCACCGGCACCAGCCAACGGACGATGCGGTGCCGCGGTACGGGCTTCATTGATTCCCCAGAAGTCGGTGCACGATCATTTTCCTCGGTGCACGATCATTTTCTCTCGATCATTCATTATCTCAATGATTGAGAGATATTACTCTGGAGGCATGCGTACCGCAGACGGAGGCCCGGACAGAGGCATGGACGACGGACCCACCGGGCTCCAGTCGTTCGCGGTGCTGCTGCGCCGAATGAACGGCGAGTTCAACCGCATCGCCCACGAGTTCGCCCAGTCCCAGGGTCTGCACCCCACGGATGTGCAGGCGCTCATCGCGATCCTCGACGCCGAGCGCACCGGAACGGGGGAGGCGATGACTCCGGGAGGACTGCGTGAGCAGCTGGACCTCACCTCTGGGGCTGTGACGGCGTGCCTGGACCGGCTGGAGCGCGCGGGGCACATCCGGCGGGTCCGGGACAACAGCGACCGCCGAGTGGTGCATCTGCACTACGCAGCCGCGGCGAAGGCGGTGGCCCGCGACTTCTTCATGCCGCTGGCGGAGAGCACGGACACGGCCCGGCGCCAGTTCGACGAGACCGAACTGGCGGTCGTGGTCCGCTTCCTGGACGCCATGAACGACGAGCTGACCCAGTTGCGCAAGGACGGACGGCAGCCCTGAGCGAGGGACGTTCCGGCGAACCGCGCCCGTCCGGCGGTCCGGCGTGCGCGGCACGGGCAGGCTGACGCTTTCCCGAACGGCCGCACCGCATTACCGCACACACGTCCGAGTTCATGCCGTTTCGTTCGAGCGGTCATTACGCGATCATGTCCGTATGGCCGATGACCACACACATGTCCAGGACTTCTTCACCGCTCGCGCCGCGGACTGGGACACCCGCTTTCCCGACGACGGCCCGGCCTACGCCGCGGCGGTCTCCGCCCTCGGTCTGCGCACGGGCGACGCCGTGCTCGACGCGGGCTGCGGTACGGGACGGGCGCTGCCCGCCTTGCGGGCCGCGGTCGGACCCAGGGGCACGGTGCTGGGCGCCGACCTCACCGCGGCCATGCTGGAGGCCGCGGCACACGCCGGCCGCGGCCGCAGCGGGCTGCTGCTCCAGGCCGACGCCGCCCGGCTGCCGGTGCGGACACATGCGCTCGACGCGGTGTTCGCGGCCGGACTGATCGGGCATCTGCCGCAACCGGAACGGGACCTGGCGGAGCTTGCGCGCGTGGTGCGGCCGGGCGGGCCGCTGGCGCTGTTCCATCCCATCGGCAGGGCGGCACTGGCCGCGCGGCACGGCCGGACGCTCACCGACGACGATCTGCGGGCGGAGCCCAGCCTCCGGCCCTTGCTGGCTCGTTCGGGCTGGCGACTGAATACGTACATCGACGAGAAGGACCGCTTTCTCGTCCTGGCCGAACGGATGGGCTGAAAGCTGAAACCCCTCGGGGCTGTCGTCCGGATCAGGATCAGGTCCGAGAGGGAGATCCTAGAGGTCTCGCCTACCGTGCCGGCCGGTCCGCTCACTCGGCCGGGGCGTCCGGGCTGCGGAGGTGCCGGACCGGGCAGCCGCCCGTGCCGGGTGTGGGGTGGGTGCCGAGTGCGGACACCTCGTAACCACCCGGGTAGCCCTTGATCTCCGGATTCTGACGGGCGTAGTGCGGGGTCCTGCGGGGCGGCAGCAGACGGACCGCGCGGGCCCTCAGGCGCAGGGCGCCCCGAGTGAGGCCGCGCGCCACCGGGCCCGGACGTCCGTAACGGAAGGCCCGTAGCAGCGAGTCGTCGAGGAGGGCGAGGCTCGCTCCGCGCACGACCCGCGCCAGGGGGCGCGGGTACCAGGAGGCCATCAGCGCCAGCGTGGCGTCCGACACCTCTCGCGCTCCCTCGTCCCAGCCGAAGTGCTCGTTCTCGTAGGCGTCGAGGGTGCGCTCGAAGTCCTCGTACGTGTGCGGCAGGTCCTTGATGCCCATGTGGGCGCCCAGGGTCCGGTAGTAGGCGGCGCAGGCCCGCAGCTCGTGCCCGGACAGCCGACGCCAGCCATAGGTGTCGAGCCACCGCTTCGGGGTGACGACGAAGGTGCACAGCACATAGCGCATGTCGTCGTTGCTGATGTCGTAGCTGCGGTGCATCCGGTTGATCCGGCGGATGGCCGTACGCCCCGGATCGCTGTCGAAACCGTGCTCGACCACTGCGTCCAGGAGCAGCGCGGTGTCGTCGTACCTCTTCTGTGAACGGCCCGTCAGCTCCGCTGTCTCGGCGAGGAGTCGGCCGATGCTCGGGACGGCATACGTCCGGTACAGGGCGAGTTCGAGGGCACGGGTAATGTCCCAGGGGAATTCGTAGGTGGCCGTGAGCCGGTAGATCTCCAGGAAGTCCCGCTCCGGGTCGAGACGTTGGATGTCCTTGAGCCGGTCGTAGCGCGTCACCGCACCGCCCCCTCTTTGTCCAGGTCGAGTGTCCAAGCCTACGTCTGCGGGCAGGACCGTGAGTACGCACGGAGGACAGGGACGCCACGCACGGCGAGGCATGTCCCCGAGCGTGCGCACACCCTGTCCGGCACATACATATCCAGGAAAGGCGGTCCCCATGACCGACATGTTCGGCATACTCCGCAGAGCCGTGAACCCCGGCCGCAAGGGCGGCCGGTCCGGCGTTGCCACCAGGGCGCCGGAGCGTCGGCAGCACAATCTGTTCGATGCGGCAGCCACGTTCGTCGCGGCATCGGTGGAGGACGACCAGGAGCGGATGGACGAGGCGAGCGGCTGGGTGTCGCCGGAAGCGCTCTCCTTCGGCGTCGGGGAACTGGCCTGCCGGGCGGTCATCGCGCTCGCCCGTGAGCGCGACGAATCACCCGAAGTGGTGGCCCGTACGCTGCTCGGCCTGGCCGACGCGTAGGAGCCCCGTCCACGGCGCACCGGGCGTGGTGTTCTGCGTTGTCAGGGCCTCGACGAGTGGGTTACCCACTGGTTAAGGTGCGCCGACGGACAACCATGACGGATGAGGAGGGTGCAGTGACCGGGACGGACAACGCGGTCGCCGACGACGACGCACTGTATGTGCTGACCGCGGTCCTGCTGACCCCCGCGCAGTTCCCGAGCGTCCTCGGCGACGACTACCCGGCCGCGTGTGCCGCGCTCGGCCTCCAGGCGTATGCCGAGGGGTACGGCCTGGTCATCGGCCAGGACGGCGACGGGGCCAGGTGGACCGTCGTCGTCGATGACGTGTCCCTGGTAGCCGTGGCGATAGCGTCCTGGGACTGCGGCATGGAGTACGACCTGTCGCCGGACGACCGCACGGTGGTCTGCGCTCTCCCCGGCTGGCCGCTCACCGTGGCGGTCGCCGCGCCGGGCGTGGCCGCCCCGCACGACCCGGCGCCGGATCCCGGCACGGAGGGCGGGGATCTGCCGCCGCTGGCTCCGCCGGACACCGACGCGTGGGGCCCGGCCCAGCGTCGCCTCGGCGCGGACGCGATCGCGTTGCAGTGGGCGGCCTGGCGCGAACAGATCGACGACGAGACAGCGTTCGCGCCGGCGGGCGACGGTGGCGCGGAGGGGACCACCGAGAAGAGTGGCGCGTCCGGCGCAGACGGTGGGACCGGTACGGATGCCGGTTCCGGCCCCGCGGAGAGCGAGGGTGCCGCAAACGGCGAGAACGTCACGGAGGGCGAAGGAGCCCCGGAGCACGGCGCCCCCTCCGGTACGCATCCCGGCGTCCGGCGGGCTCTCGCCGAAGCCCACGCCTATGTCGACGCTCCCCCGCCGCCCGGCCGGGTCCGTTCCTCGTTCGCCTCCGGGGACGCCCGGACGATCCGTGCCGACGGCCCCGGCTGGTCCATGGTGGCCAGGACCGACGACATCGCCTTCCTGCTGCTGGACGAGGTACCGGGCGAGATACTGCCGGTCGGGCGCGGCACGGAACTGCCCGGTCTGCTCAAGGCCCTGGACGCACTGGCCGTACGGCCCTCCTGAGGCGCCCGGACAGGGGTGCTGTCACTGGTGCCGGAGCCGGGGCCCGGAGGCACCGATCCGGAACGCCGGGCCCGGATCGGGGAGGACCGCATCGCTCAGCGGCCGATCTCCTTACGAGTGATTCTGCGGAGCCTGCGCCGCTGGCTGGGATCCAGTACCAGATAGGCGATCGCGGGAACTCCGATGAGCACCAGCAGTGACAGCCAGAACCCGATGAACGGCATCAGGACGACTGCGACGACAACTCCCCCGATGGCGATCTTTGCGCTGTTCGACATCGTCCACGCCTCCTTCGCGGCCAGTGGCCGCTCCTGTCTGTGAGAACGCCTGTGCGTGCTCATCGGTTCCAGCCTGCCCGAACCCGTCGGGAACGGTCACCTGAGCGGCGCGCCGACCTCGTGCATGTGGTCGAGGGCCTGGCGGTAGGACTCGATGAGTCCGGTCTCCGCGTACGGCATGCCGAGCGCCTCGCAGTGGGCCTTGACCAGGGGCTGCGCCAGCCGCAGATGCGGGCGGGGCATGCTCGGGAAGAGGTGGTGCTCGATCTGGTAGTTGAGCCCGCCGAGGAACCAGTCGGTGAGGACGGCGCCCCGTACGTTGCGTGAGGTGAGGACCTGGCGCTGGAGGTGTCCCCAGCGGTCGCCGTCGGGGTCGGGCATCTCCATGCCCTTGTGGTTCGGGGCGAAGGCCATGCCCAGGTGGAGGCCGAAGAGCGCGTGGTGCACGAGCGCGAAGACGACGGCCTTTCCGGGCGACATGACGGACAGCAGCAGCGTGACGTAGAGGCCGAGGTGTGCGACCAGGAGCAGGGCGGAAAGGACACGCTCACGGGCGGGCTGCTGTCGCAGGTACTGGAAGCCGGAGATCTTCAGGGCGATGCCTTCCAGGAGCAGCATCGGGAAGAACAGCCCCGCCTGGTTACGGGTGAGCCAGCGGGCGAAGCCCTCGCGCTGTGCGGCCTGCTTCTGGGTCCAGACGAGGGCGCCGACGCCGACGTCCGGGTCCTTGTCCACATGGTTGGGGTTGGCGTGGTGGCGTACGTGCTTGTCGTTCCACCACGCTTCGTTCATACCGAGGAGCAGATTGGCGTGCACCAGGCCGATGGCCCGGCTCGCCCGGCGGTCACCGGATATCTGGGCGTGTCCGGCGTCGTGCCCGACGAACGCGGTGCGGGACCAGAAGACGGCGAGGGGCAGAGCGAGGAGCAGGGTCCACCAGGTGTTGCCGAGGAGGACCATTCCCGTGAGCACGGCGCCCAGGGCGAGCAGATTGGCGGCGATGCCCGCGGCGTACCAGCCGGTGCGGCGTTCGAGGAGTCCCTGCCCCTTGACAGCCCGCAGCAGTGGCGCGAAGTCACTTCCTGTACTTCCGGCACTTCCGGCACTGTCGCGGGTTCGTTCCGCGACGGTGGTTGCGGCCTGAGGCATGATGTCTCCGGTCTTAAGGGGTGCGCTAGAGGTGCGCTGACCTGATGAAACGTACGGGTCGCAGATGTATAGCAGCCATGGAGCCACCACCCGAGGTTTCCTGGTGCCAACCCCCTCATTCCGGAGGGGGGCTGGCTACACCTGGCCGACATATCGGACTCAGGCATGTGACGTGAATCATGTGGCAACTAGCCCCGCCGCCGGATGCGATGGAGTACCCTCGGCGACCTCGGCCCACTAGTCAAATTTGAGGAATCTGACATCGCTGTGCACAGCCTCCCCGCAGCAACGCTCTCCGAGATCTCCGCACTCGTCGGCTGTTCCGTGGTGTTCCTGCCCGCGGATCCCTCCCGGACCGGACGCGTCGCCTTCTGGTGCCCCGACGGTAGCAGTCCGCCCGATGCCCCAGGGACCGTCGAGGGCCTGACCGTGACCGGTTCCGACGCTCAGCCGTACGAGGTACCGGCACGGCTGCTCCCCGTGCGGGACGCTCTGCCGGTACTGACCCGCGCGAGGGGCTCGGCGCACGCCTCGCCGGCGGCCTCCTTCTGGGGGACGGCCGGGCTGCTGGCCCTTCAGTTCACCGCGCGTGGGCTGTTGTTGCCGGGGCTGAGCGCCACGGATCACGACGCGTGGCGGGCCGGACCGCTCACCGCGGACGACCAGGCCCGAATCCGCGCACTGGCCGCCGCCATGCCGCCAAGTGCCCATGCGGTACCGCTCGATGCGACGGATGAGCCCCTTCTGCTGCCCGAACCGGAGTGGCTGGTAAGGGAGTTCCTCGACGCGGTCGCCGACAGCCTGCCGCGCACACCCGCCGCCGCCCTCGCCGCCGGCGGCCCGGCGTTCACCGCGGACGCCCCGCGGCAGCTGCCGGACCAGCGGGCCTGGGTCGCCGATGTCGCGGCCGGGCACGACGCGGGTGTCCGGCTCTCGCTGCGTGTGGAGGTGTCCGGACTCGACCGGACCTACGAGGCGTCCGAGGGACAGCGGTCCGGCCCCTCCTTCCGTGTGGTTCCGCAGATCCACAGCGTCAGCGACCCCACCCTGGTCACCGACGCCGCCACGATCTGGACGGGCAACGGGCCGGCCGCTGCGGCCCTCGGGCCGAAGGCCCGGATGGACGCCCTGCTGATGCTGCGCCGGGCCGCCCGCGCCTGGCCGCCCCTGACCCCGCTGCTGTCGGCGGCCGTGCCCGACGCCGTGGAACCGGCCGACGAGGAGATCGCCGAACTGCTCGGCCCCGCCTCACAGGCCCTGGCCGCGACGGGCGTGCAGGTGCACTGGCCCAGGGAGCTGGCCCGCAAGCTCACGGCGCGCGCCGTGATCGGCCCGCCCGGCGACGAGGACCGCGGGGACGGGCCGGGCGACTCCCGGGAGCCCCTGCGTACCGCCTCGGACACCTCCTCGCTCCTGTCCGCGGACGCCCTGCTCGCGTTCGACTGGCGGTTCGCGCTCGGTGACCAGACGCTCAGCCGCGCCGAGCTCGACCGGCTGGCCGAGGCGGGCCGGCCGCTGGTACGGCTGCGCGACCAGTGGGTGCTGATCGATCCCGAGGAAGCGCGCCGCGCCCGCGAGACGCAGGACCGCAAGGTCACTCCGATCGACGCGCTCGGCGCGGTGCTGACCGGCTCCACCGAGGTCGACGGCCGCCGGGTCGAGGTCCGGGCGACCGGCTGGCTGGAGGCACTGCGGCAGCGGGTCGCCGATCCGGAGTCCCGGCAGGCGCGGGGCGGACAGCCGGAGCTCGGTCAGCCCGCGGCGCTCACCGCTACGTTGCGCGACTACCAGCTGCGTGGCCTGAACTGGCTGCACACGATGACCTCACTCGGACTCGGCGGCTGTCTCGCCGACGACATGGGGCTCGGCAAGACCATCACTCTGATCGCGCTGCATCTGCACCGGCAGACCATCGAATCGGCCGCGGGCCCCACCCTGGTCGTCTGCCCGACCTCCCTGATGGGCAACTGGCAGCGGGAGATCGAGAAGTTCGCGCCGGGCACCCCGGTGCGCCGGTTCCACGGCGGCTCACGGAGTCTGGAGAACCTGGCGGACGGCGAGTTCGTCCTCACCACGTACGGGACGATGCGGCTGGACACCCCGAAGCTCGCGGCCACCCGGTGGGGCATGGTCGTCGCCGACGAGGCGCAGCACGTGAAGAACCCGTACTCGGCGACGGCCAAACAGCTGCGCACGATCGGAGCGCGGGCCCGGGTGGCCCTCACCGGCACCCCGGTGGAGAACAACCTCTCCGAGCTGTGGGCGATCCTCGACTGGACCACCCCCGGACTGCTCGGGCGGCTCGGCACCTTCCGTACCCGGTACGCGCGTGCGGTGGAGGGCGGCAGCGACCCCGCGGCGGCCGAGCGGCTCGGCGCACTGGTGCGTCCGTTCCTGCTGCGCCGGCGCAAGTCCGATCCGGGTATCGCTCCGGAGCTGCCGCCGAAGACCGAGACGGACCGCGCGGTCTCCCTGACGGCCGAGCAGACGGGCCTGTACGAGGCGGTGGTACGGGAGACGCTCGCGGCGATCTCCGCCGCCGACGGCATCGCCCGGCGGGGCCTGGTCGTGAAGCTGCTGACCGCGCTCAAACAGATCTGCAACCATCCGGCGCAGTACCTCAAGGAGGAGGAGCCGCAGATCGCCGGCCGTTCGGGAAAGCTGGAACTGCTCGACGAGCTGCTGGACACCATTCTCGCGGAGGGCGCGGCTGTTCTGGTGTTCACCCAGTACGTGCAGATGGCCCGGCTCCTCGAACGGCACCTGGCGGCGCGCGGGGTCCGCACCCAGTTCCTGCACGGCGGCACTCCGGTCGCCGCGCGGGAGTCGATGGTGAACCGTTTCCAGGCGGGTGAGGCCCCGGTCTTCCTGCTGTCGCTCAAGGCGGCCGGGACCGGTCTCAACCTCACCAGGGCGGGTCACGTGGTGCACTTCGACCGCTGGTGGAACCCCGCGGTCGAGGCTCAGGCGACCGACCGCGCGTACCGCATCGGGCAGACCCAGCCGGTGCAGGTGCACCGGCTGATCGCCGAGGGCACCATCGAGGACCGGATCGCCGACATGCTGGCCCGCAAGCAGGGGCTCGCGGACGCGGTCCTCGGTTCCGGCGAGAGCGCCCTGACCGAGCTCAGCGATGCGGAACTGGCCGACCTGGTGGAACTTCGAGGGGGCGCACGATGAGTAACGGATACGAGCCCGACGCCTATGAGCCGGACGGGTACGCCCCCGACGGATACGCCGACAGGGATGAAGCCGACGAGCAGGACGACACGGCGCCCTCGGCCCCCGTGCAGGAACGCACCTTCGCCGCCCTGCCGCCCCCGAGCGGCCGCGGCTTCGCGGAGTCCTGGTGGGGCCGGGCATGGCTGAAGGCGCTGGAGGACACCGCGCTGGACGGCCAGCAGCTCAAGAAGGGGCGCCGGCTCGCCCGTGAGGGCCGGGTCGGTGTCGTGTCCGTGCGACCCGGCCGGATCACCGCTGTGGTGCAGGACCGGGACTCGAGCGCGTACCGCAGCGACGTGCTGCTCCAGGAGCTGAGCGAGGAGGAGTGGGACCGGTTCCTGGACATGGCGGCCGACCGGGCCGGGCACATCGCGGCACTGCTCGACCGGGAGATGCCGCCGCATCTGGTCGAGGACGCGTCCGCGGCGGGCGTGGAGCTGCTTCCGGCCATCGGTGACCTCGATCCGGAGTGCACCTGCGAGGCCTGGGACCACTGCCCGCACACCGCCGCCCTCTGCTATCAGGTGGCGCGGCTGCTGGACCAGGACCCCTTCGTTCTGCTGCTGATGCGGGGACGCGGCGAGCGCCTGCTGCTGGACGAGCTCCAGGTGCGGATCACCGCCCGCGCCGCGGGGCAGGAGCCTTCCGGGCCCGCCGATGCCTCCGCACCGGGGTCCGGGGACCGGGGCGTGCGCGGGGTCCCGGCGGCGGAGGCCCACGCGGCCGGCGACGCACTCCCGCCGCTGCCCCCTCCCCCCGGGCTTCCCGCCGAGGCCGGTGTGTCTCCCTCGCTGGACACGGAGACCGACCCGGAGCCCGGCGTGGACCCGACGGCGCTGGAGATGCTGGCGACGGACAGCGCGGCGCGTGCTCACCGGATGCTCGCGGACGCGCTGGCCCCGGGTCACGCACTGCAGCCTGTACCGGCCGGGCTGACGCCGGAACAGGACGCGGTGCGGCTGGCCTCGGACGCGCGTCCCGTGCCATGGATCGCGACCCGGCTGGCGACCGGGTCGGGGCGCGGGCCGGCCGGCCTGCGGATCGCCGTACGTGCCTGGCAGTACGGCGGCACCGCGGCGCTCTCCGTGCTCGACGAGCAGTGGACCCCGGATGCGGCATCGCTGGCCCACGCCAGGTCGCAGCTCGCCGTCGCCTGGGAGGAGGACGAGGCACCCCGGCTGCGGGCCGAGCACAACCGCTGGACGTCGGTGGACGGCGCGGTCCAGCTCCGCTACGGACGGGACGGGCGCTGGTATCCGTACCGCGAGGAGAACGGACGGTGGGTCCCGGCCGGTCCCCCGGACGACGATCCGGCGGCGGCCCTGGCCGACGCGGACCAGGCCGAGGTCTGACGGCAGCCCACCGGCGGGCGGGACCGGGATGAGGGCGGGGGCTTCGCCGGAGTGGCCGAACAGCCCCCGCACCAGAGCGATTTCGGGCTCCTGACGTCTTCCGCCACCCGCTCGGCACCCGTACGGTAGGGCCCGCGAGCCGATCGGCCGTACACCGGACAACATATTCCGGTCATCGGACAAGAGGGAGTTCCCGGATGTCGGGGGAATCGGCCGGCGGCCCCTCCCCCACGAGGGCCCGCTGCCGCAGACGCCCGAGCCGTTCTCCTGGATCCGTCCGCACCGGCCCCCTCTCGCCTCTCCCACTCCCCCCACACACAGCTGGAGTTCACATGCACCGGAGAAGGATCCTTCAGGGCGCCGCGGCCACGGCTGCGGCCGCGCTGCTCCCCGCCTCCGCACGGGCCGCCGCGGCGGTCGCGGGCGACACGGACTATCCGTCGGCCCACTGGGTACCGGCATCGACGTCCAACTACACGGTTTCGACGCGCCCTTCGGCGTATCCCGTGCAGTATGTGATCATCCACGTCACCCAGGAGACGTTCTCGGACGCGGTCGCGATCTTCCGGAATCCGGCGAAGCAGGTTTCCGCGCACTACGTGGTTCGCTCGGTGGACGGGTACATCGACCAGTGCGTCAGGGAGCAGGACATCGCCTGGCACGCGGGCAACTGGGACTACAACACCCGCAGCATCGGCATCGAGCACGAGGGCTATGTGGACCAGCCCGCCTACTTCACCGACGCCATGTACGAGAAGTCGGCGCTGCTGACCGCCTCGGTCTGCGACCGCTACGGCATCCCCAAGGACCGCGCGCACATTCTCGGCCACGCGCAGGTCCCGGGCGCCGACCACACCGATCCGGGCCCGAACTGGGACTGGGTCCGCTACATCCGCCTCGTCAACCTGCTCGGCACTGGCTGACCGAAGGCCGGGTCCGGCCCTTCCGATTACTCTCCGCACCACGGTTGTCGCGGGCGTCCGCCGCGACGACGATGGGGGTGTACGGCGCCCCTGGACGGGAGGGTGAGTTGACGGACCCCTGGTTGGCCCTGGCAGCCGATGCGGACCCCGGTGAACGGCTCGGCGAGCTGCGGCACGCGCACGAGGTGTTCACCGCGGCCGGCCGCCTGGAGCGGCCGGTCCGCCCGGTGGTCGGCGAATCCTGGCGCCGCTCGGCGCGGGCCCGCGTCTGCCCGGACGGCGCGGCCCTGCTCGATCTGGACGCCGACGACGTCGGACCGTACCGGGAGTCCCACCCGCTCGCCCGTGCCATGCCGGTTATCCGGGAGCTGATGAGCGCCTACGCGACGGACGGGGAACACCTCCTGGCGGTGTGCGACGCCCACGGCAGACTGCTGTGGGTCGAGGGGCACCCGGTGACCAGACGGCGTGCCGGACGGATGAACTTCGTCGAGGGCGCCCGCTGGGCGGAATCCGTCGCCGGGACCAACGCGCCGGGAACGGCCATCGCCGTGGACCGCCCGGTCCAGGTGTTCGCGGCCGAGCACTTCCTGCGTCCGGTGCAGCAGTGGACGTGCGCGGCCGCGCCACTGCACGACCCGCACACCGGACGGGTACTGGGCGCGGTCGACATCACCGGAGGGAACGGGCTCGCGCATCCGCACAGCCTGGCATTCGTGCAGGCCGTCGCCCGCGCCGCCGAATCCCAACTGGCCCTGCTCGCCCCGTCCCCGGCCGCCGGGACGGTACGGCTGACCGCCCTCGGCAGGGACGAGGCGCTGCTGATCGTGGGCGGCCGGGCGCTCCGCTTCAGCCGGCGGCACAGCGAGATCCTGGTCGCGCTGGCCCGGCGCCCCGAGGGCATCGGCGGCGAGGAGCTCCTTGTCGAACTGTACGAGGACGAGTCGGTCACCCCGGTGACGCTGCGGGCCGAGCTCTCCCGGCTGCGCCGTCTGCTCGGCCCTGATCTGCTGCTCTCCCGCCCCTACCGTCTCGCCTCCCCCGTCGACGCGGACTTCGACACCGTCGCGCGCCGGCTGGCCTCGGGTGCGGTGGCCGCGGCGCTGAGTGCCTATGCGGGGCCCCTGCTGCCCGGTTCGCAGGCCCCGTCGGTCGTCCGGCTGCGGCGTCGGCTCGACGATTCGCTGCGGGCCGCGCTGATCGCGCGCGGCGATCCGGGGCTGCTGGCGGACTGGGCGTCCAGCCCGTGGGGTGAGGACGACCTCCCCGCGTGGCGGGCGCTGGCCGCGGCCGCGCCGGCGGCGCAGCGGCCCGCCCTGCTGGCCCGCGCCAGGACGCTCGACGCGGAACTGCGTTAGCCGCCCGCCCGCGGTACGCAACGGGGTTGCAACGTCGCGCTGCCTAGCCTCGCGCCGAGGGCCGTCCAACGGCGGGCGGCACCGGATCCGGGAGGCCACAGAGATGACCCGTTACGCTGCGCCGGGCACCGAGGGCGCGATCGTCTCGTACGAGTCGCGCTACGACCACTGGATCGGTGGCGCCTACGTACCGCCGGCCCGAGGCCAGTACTTCGAGAACCCGAGCCCCGTCAACGGCCGCCCGTTCACGGAGATCGCCCGCGGCACCGCCGAGGACGTCGAGCTCGCCCTGGACGCGGCACACGCCGCGGCGCCGGCCTGGGGTGCCACGTCGGCGGGCGACCGGGCCTCGGTCCTGAACCGGATCGCGGACCGGATGGAGGCTCATCTGGAGGAGCTCGCGGTCGCCGAGAGCTGGGAGAACGGCAAGCCGGTACGGGAGACCCTGGCGGCCGACATTCCGCTGGCCATCGACCACTTCCGCTACTTCGCGGGTGCGCTCCGCGCTCAGGAGGGCTCGCTCAGCCAGCTCGACGAGGACACCGTCGCGTACCACTTCCACGAGCCGCTCGGCGTCGTCGCGCAGATCATTCCGTGGAACTTCCCCATTCTCATGGCCACCTGGAAGCTGGCGCCGGCCCTCGCGGCGGGCAACGCGGTGGTCCTCAAGCCGGCCGAGCAGACGCCCGCGTCGATCCACTTCTGGCTGAGCCTGGTGGCGGACCTGCTTCCGGCGGGCGTCGTCAACATCGTCAACGGCTTCGGCGCGGAGGCCGGCAAGCCACTGGCGTCCAGCCCGCGCGTCGCGAAGATCGCGTTCACCGGGGAGACCACGACGGGGCGGCTGATCATGCAGTACGCCTCCGAGAACATCAAGCCGGTGACCCTGGAGCTGGGCGGCAAGTCGCCGAACATCTTCTTCGACGACGTCTGGTCGGCCGACGACGACTTCCGCGACAAGGCACTCGAAGGCTTCACCATGTTCGCCCTCAACCAGGGCGAGGTCTGCACCTGTCCTTCGCGGGCGCTGATCCAGCGCGGCCACTACAGCGAGTTCCTGGAGGCGGGCATCGCCCGCACCGAACAGATCGTGCCGGGCCACCCGCTGGACACGGACACGATGATCGGCGCCCAGGCCTCCAACGACCAGCTCCAGAAGATCCTCTCGTACCTGGACATCGGCCAGCAGGAGGGCGCGAAGATCCTTACGGGCGGCAGGCGCATCGAGTACGACGGGGAGCTGGCGGGAGGCTACTACGTACAGCCGACGATCTTCGAGGGCGACAACCGGATGCGGGTCTTCCAGGAGGAGATCTTCGGCCCGGTCGTCGCCGTCACGTCCTTCTCGGACTTCGACGACGCGATCCGCACCGCGAACGACACCCTCTACGGGCTCGGGGCGGGTGTGTGGACCCGCGACACGAACACCGCGTACCGGGCGGGCCGAGCCATCCAGGCAGGCCGGGTCTGGACGAACTGCTACCACGCGTACCCGGCCCATGCTGCATTTGGCGGGTACAAACAGTCCGGGATCGGCCGGGAGAACCACAGGATGATGCTGGAGCACTACCAGCAGACGAAGAACATTTTGGTTTCATACAGCCCGAAGAAACTTGGGTTCTTCTAGAACCTCAAAATGGGTGCCTGGAAGGAGCTTTACCCTTTCAGGCACCCATAGGGCGCAGCCACTGTCCGTGACCGCTCAGCAACGTTCCGGACCCGTTCACTATTTCGCTACTCGCTTTGCGCCCACAACCTCGTTCTGCGGGCGGAGAAGGCGAGGCAGCGGCCGTAGGGCTGGGCGCTGGGCGCTGGGCGCTGGGCGCTGGCAACTGTAGTGGCCCGAGGCGGGGTTACGCGGAGAACTGCGGCAAGTACCACCGCAGGAATGACGAGGGCTTCGGCGAACCGCTTGAGCATGTCCAGGCCGGTCGCAGGGCGCTCGGCGGTCTCGAGGCGGCTGACGGCCGAGGCGGAATAGCCGGTCGCCTTGCCGAGGTCGATCTGCCGCCGGCCGTGCTGCTGGCGCGCCCTGCGGATCAGGCCTCCGACGTCGCCGTCCGCGATGAGCCTCTGGGCGCGCGGGGAGTTCCAGTCCGGTACCTGAGCACGCATGGCCGCTCCCTTCGGGAACCCGCGCCGCCCGCCAGAGTGGGCACGCTCGGGCCGCTGCCCGCACTTTCGATTCTCGCCCACGCCCCTTGGCCAGGCGGCGCCGCCACAGCCGCCCAGCGCCCGTTCCGGACTTCTGGAACGGGCTCCGCAGTCAGGCGCATGGTGCCTTCCCTGGCATGGCCTTGCAAGAATGCTTCCTGCACGCACGTGCCGATGAGGGGTGGGTTCGTTGGTCTGGTGGGCGGAAAGATCTCTCTGGGACGGGGAGCGCCCTGAGTGGACATGGGTGCCGTTGAAGTCCGTGGGGCCCATGCGGTTCGGTCAGAGCAAGGAGGAAGTCTCAGCCGCTCTGGGCGAGCCGATCACGGGATGGGGCGAGATGTACGCGCGGTGGTATCCCTTCAACGGGGTTGGCATCGACACCTACTACGACCAGGAGACCCGGACCCTGGCTGCAGTAGCTGTCGACGCCTGCCGGGGCCCCCAGGTCAGCCTCGACGGCACTCCTTTGGTTGGCCGGTTGCCCTCGGAACTGGAACCTTGGATAGAGGAGACCGCGTCAACACTTGAGGATCCGACTCTGCCCGAGTATGTCGATGGCCTGCGCTTCGGGCCCCGCGGGGAGCCGTACCTCCTCAGTCTGGGATTGGTCCTGCGCTGCCAGCAGAATGGTGACCACGCTCGGTGTCGCCCAGTGTTCCTTGCGCCTCAGTGGGCCATGCGAGGCCAGGAATGGATTGATGACTTGATCCCCGACAGGGAGTGGCTGACCTATTGAGCGATGCCCAGCCTCACGTTGATGCGTGAAGAAGGACCAGGACAGCCTTCACGACGTCGGTTATTCGAGTGGTGGAGCATCGAAGCTTGCGCAGGAGCCGCCAGGACTTGAGGGTGGCCATGGCCTGTTCGACGAGTGCGCGGATCTTCGCGTGGGACCGGTTCACCGCTTGCTGACCGGCGGAAAGAGTGTGCCAGCGCCCCCAGTACGGGGTGCGGACCGTGCCGCCGGCGCACCGGTAGCCCTTGTCGGCCCAGCAGCTAACGTCGACTCGGGCGAGAGCGTCGATGATGCCGTGCTCACGGGCCGCGCGGACGTCGTGGACGGCTCCGGGCAAGGCCGGTGAGGCCCACAGTCGTCTTCCGAAGGGGCTGGCGAGGATCTGCACGTTCATACCGTGTTTCTTGTGCTTGCCCGAGTAGAAGGGAAGGTCAGCGGCGATGCGGCCGATCGGCAGGAGTGGCCTTGTTCACTTTCAGCAGCAGCGTTTGTCGGCCTGTTTGGGAGGCGGTGGGTGATCCAAGCCTCCGCAGATGTGGACGAGAAATGACGGCGCTCAGGACCTTTGGGGCATGATCGGGGGCCGAGCGCGGATCTGTGAGGCGAGGAGGCACCGCGATGGTGATCAGAGAGCTGCATCCGGAGAGGACGGCCCGGCTAGAGGCGCTCGTGGATGAGTGCCGACCGCTGCTGACGAGTGCCGGTGGGATGGCTGTCGTGCAGAGGCTGCTGAGTGAGCGTCGGGTCGAGGTGCTCGACGCGGTGGTGATCACGCGCGAGCTACTGGGGGCTGGCCCCACGGCACTCAGGGAGGCGAAGACCATCGTCTTGACGAGTCCGGGCAGAGGCCGCGAGCTTCGAGTGCACGAGCAGTTCATGGATGACCTGGAGCAAAGCGGCGGTCTCGACCGGTGATGAGCGGTCTCATCACGGCCGCCTCGGTGTCCCATCCGGGCCGCCGCCTGTTGGGTGGCGGCCCGGATGCGGGACCACGAGGTCAGCCGGCCTTGGCGGGCTCTTCGGCTCGGGCTCGTGTGCTGGCGAGGCGGTAGGAGTCTGTGCCGGTTTCGATGATGGTGCCGTTGAAGGTGGGGCGATCGACGATGGCCGCGCAGAGGCGGGGGTCGGTGAAGGTTTTGGTCCAGCCGCCAAAAGGATTCGTCGGAGGCGATGGCGACGCTGTTCTTCTCCTCACGTTCAGTCAGGACCGAGTCTGTCAAACGAGCGGTGTAACTCGGATTGTTGTAGTTACTGACGGGCCGCAGAGAGCCGGCCGTCGAAGGTGATGTCGAAGGCGTTGAGTGCGGTTTTCCAGCGCATGGTCCAGCGTGCCTGGCCCTTGCCGGTGGGGTCCAGGGACATGATCGCCATGTAGACGCACTTCAGGGCGGCCTGTTCGTTGGGGAAGTGACCACGGGCTTTCACTGCCCGTCGGATCCGCGCGTTCACGGACTCGATCGCGTTCGTGGTGCAGACGATGCGGCGGATCTCGGTGTCGAAACGGAGGAACGGCGTGAACTCCTCCTACGCGTTCTCCCAGAGCCGGACGATCGCCGGATACTTCTTGCCCCACGCGTCGGCGAACTCCGCGAACCGCTCGAGTGCGGCCTCCTCGGTCGCCGCGGTGTAGACGGGCTTGAGCACCTTCGCGATCTTGTCCCAGTCCTGGCGGGCGGCATAGCGGAAGGAGTTCCGCAACAGGTGGACCACGCAGGTCTGCACGACCGTGCGGGGCCAGACAGTATCGACCGCGTCGGGCAGCCCTTTCAGCCCGTCGCAGACCAGCATGAGGACGTCGTTCACTCCGCGGTTCTTGATCTCGGTAAGGATGTGCATCCAGTGCTTGGCGCCCTCCCCGCCGTCACCCGCCCACAGCCCGAGAATGTCCCGCCGGGCCCTCGGCCGTAACGGCCAGGGCCACGTAGATGGGCCGGTTGGCCACCGCGCCGTCGCGGATCTTCACGTGGATCGCGTCGATGAAGATCACCGGGTAGACGGCGTCCAGGGGCCGGTTCTGCCATTCGGCCATGCCATCGAGGACCTTGTCGGTGATCGTGGAGATCGTCTGGCGGGACACGTCGGCCCCATAGACCTCGGACAGGTGAGCCTGGACCTCACCGGTCGTCAGGCCCTTCGCGGCGAGCGTGGATGACCATCTCGTCCACGCCGGACAGGCTCTTCTGCCGCTTCTTTGCGATCTTTGGCTCGAAGGAACCCTCGCGGTCGCGGGGCACGGCTATCTCGACCGGGCCGACGTCGGTCAGCACGGTCTTGGCACGGGTTCCGTTGCGGCTGTTCCCGCCGTTCTTCCCGGCGGGAACGTGCTTGTCATAGCCGAGGTGGTCGGTGATCTCGCCCTCGAGAGCGGACTCCAGGAGCCGCTTGGTCAGCTGCTGGAGCAGCCCACCCTCGCCGGTCAACTGAAGGCCCTCAGCCTGAGCCCGCCCCACCAGCTCATCAATCAAACGGTCGTCCACAGAATTCGACGGCGCCGCCTCAGACGGCTCGGCAGTCTCAACCTCGGTCACGTTGTCGCTGGTTCATCGATGCATCTTCCATGATCGGGAGTTACACCGAACGTTTTACAGTCCCCCATTTGGCGTGAGGCCGCCGAGCAGCTGCACAGGCTCGGCTTGGCCCTTACCGCCATCGCAGTGACCCACATCTGCCACTGCAGACTCTCCGAATGGCAGCCCCACGGGAATCCGTCTCGAAGTGGTCAGTGGAGGGCGACTGCACGCGGAGGACAACGGACGAGCCGACAGCGGCCCGAACGTCGTGGCTTCGCGTCAGTCCGTGGTGCGTGCCGCGTCGCGCAGTCTGCGCCATGTGCGTACGACGGACGCCAGTCCGGCGCGCTTGGCACCGAGTACGCCGGACTCCCAGTCCCGGGCCGTCCCGGCGAATGTCTCCGCCCGTGTCGCCTCGACCTGTTGCCGTGCCTGTACCGCCCGTGCGGCGAGTCGCAGGTCCCCTGCTTCGACCGTGGCGAGCTTCGCCCGGACATGGCTGAGCAGTGTGGCGCAGGCGTCTGCGATCGCGGCTTCCCCCAGCGGGCGCGCAGGGACATCCAGCCCTTCGGTCAAGCACCGTTCGAGGGCTGTCCGCAGGTCCTGCAGGGAGAGGTCGCGGATCGTCAGCGACAGGTGGGCGGAGAGCCCTGCTTCGCCCACCGCGCGGTGGGCGAAGCCGCGCGGGATATAGAGCACGTTGCCGGGCTCGAGGACGCTGTGCAGGAGTTGGGGCGAGTGCTCGCCGTCCGGCAGCTCGCCCAACGACCAGTCCGCCGTAGTCGGCGCGCCGTGGACGTACCAGGTCTTACGTCCGGCCACCTGGAGGGCAAACACGTCGGCGTCGTCACGGTGTATCGCGAGGCCCTGACCGTCTGCGGGCGTGACGAAGAAGAACGCCTCCACGCGCCGGTCGAGCTCCCCGGACAACCGCGTCACCAGATCGCCAGTGGGGCGGTGCCACTGGTCGACATGTCGCAGGAGCAGCGTCGCCCCGGCGCGCAGGAGTGCGACGACCTTCGCGCGGTCGGCAAAGCCGTGGTGCGTTGTGCCGTTGACCACGCGAGACGTGGTGTACGCATCGGCCGGGACGGTGACCTTGTTGGAGCGGACCATCTCCAGGTAGGGGGTGCGCAGCAGCCCTGAGTCGAAGGCGGCGTCCAACTCGTCGAGGTCGAACGGCGAGGCGAGTGTCTCCGGCGTGAAGACCGCGGGCTCGCGCTGCCACTGGTGGCTGGTGAAACTCGTGACGTCGCCGACCCAGTCGGCCAGCGTGGGCGATTCCATAGCGTTTCCTGTGGTGTCAGGGAGTTCGGTACTCGCGGGCCGGCGGCGTCCGCCCGGAACGAGGGCTGGAGCGGGCTCCCCGGCGGGAGCGGTCCTGCGCGGTGGCCGCATTGCCTTTGCCGGCATCAGTGGCCGGCGCCAGGGCGTGGTGCCGGGTCATGCCCCGGTTTCCACGTCGATCCGCACGGAGAGCAGGGAGCGCAGGGGTACGTGGGTCTCCTGCTGCAGGCCGCGAATGACGAGCTGGTTGTCGAGAGCGACGGTCAGCAGGCGTTCGGCGAGGGGTACGACCAGGTGCTTGGCCCAGCAGCGGGCACCGTCGAACCCGAACGGCATGAACGCGGGCGTCTTCTCGGGATCCGCCACCCCGGCCCATCGCTCGGGCCGGAACTCTAACGGATCGGACCAGTAATCCGGGTGACGATGCATCAGGAGGGGGAAGAGCGCGACGTTGTCCTCGGGGCGGATCTCGGGGTGCAGTCCGGTGTATGCCTTCCCGCCGGTTCGGTACAGCATCCACGCGGGCGGGAGCAGCCGCAGCGTCTCCCACAGAACCGCGGTGAGGTCGCCGCGGGCTTCCTCTCGTTCCCGCGCCGGCCCCAGGAGCCACAGTGCGTTGCCGGCCAGTGCGGCCACGCCGTCGCAGAGGGTGGCTGTCGCTCGCCGGTACATGGCGATGGCCTGCCTGCGCTCTTGGGTGTCGGAAGCGCTGCGGATCTGCTCGGCCAGCGCGGTGCGCTCGTGTCCGCCTTCGGTCTCCGGCCAGAAGGTGATGGCACGGTCGACGATCCGAGAGAGCGTGTGGGAGCGCGTGACGCGACGTTTCGACAACAGGGAGACCGGCAGGGGGTCGGACGCGAAGAGCCACTGGCGCAGGTAGGAGGTGGCCGCGTAGGGCCAGGCGCCGTCCAGCCCGCTTGCCGGGGGCGGCGGAGTGCGGATGCCCTCCATGACGTCCTGCCCCAGAGCACGGATCGTCCGTGTCGCGCTGTCGTGGGGGATCTCGGCTCCCGCTGCGGGCTTGTAGACCGAGCGCTCTGTTGACAGAACAGGGCGCGCCCCGACGACTTCGGCCATCAGGTCACAGTCGGAAACGCCGACCGTGGTCGCGTCGATCCGGAACACTTTCTCTTCCCTGGCCAGCAGGTCCTGAATCCGCGGGGCGTAGACGATGGAATGGCCGCGAACTTCCGCCGGTGCCGCTTCTTCCACGAGAATCGCGCCTCCATTGAAAATGGCAATTAAATGGGTTCCCCGCAGCGGGCGGAGAATTCCAGACATTGAACGGGCGGGAGCGTGCGTTGCCCCGTGCGTTGTGCTGCGACCTGACCTGCGGCAGAGCCCGATACGGTCTCGACCGCCACGGACCGCGACAACCAGAGACACACCCAAGCGTTGGCGGGGGGAAGCGACATGGTCGCTTCCCCCCGCCAACGAAAGGTGAACTAGATGACGTGCAGAACCCACGCGTGGTTGGCGAGGTCCTCATCCTTCTTGAACTTCCTCACAAGCGCCTTGATCTTCTTCATGACTACTCCATTTCCTGGATTACGGACACGATCAAAATCGCGTCCGTGCCATAATCGAAAAGGGCTGTCTCCCCCACCGGGGGAATATCACCATTTCAGCTGACGCTTACGTTCTCCTAACGTTTCGCTAACGTTTCACGTGGACCCATCGCCGCTTTGACGCGGCGTCACCTCGCTGGGGCTTGCGTGACGGATCAGGCCGTACGGGGTGAACTGGCTGTTCTCGGTATGACAGAGCGGGGACGCGGAGCGGGTAACTGACGGGCATGCCACAGCCGGATCTGCCGCCCCGCCCCGGCGGGCGAGTTCTCGCACCGGTCGCGGTCGACCAGGACGTTTCGGCAAGCTCGTCTCACGACTATGCCCGTCAGGCACGCGGCCACGACCATGGAAAGCGCGCCACGTTATACCGGCGGCGAACTGCTTGGTGTGACTGCTACTTAGGTTTTGCCAGGAATCAACACGTCGGTTTGATCTTGCTTTTGTCGAGGTCGAGGAACCTGGCGACGTCTTCCCGTGTGCGGAAACGGGCTGTTGAGGCAGGCAGGTAAACACCATGGGATTCCCGAGCGGGCGGACGTCTTTCACTGCGCGGCTGATGATCATGACGGCAGCGTTGAAGAGCTGGCCCAGGAGGTCCAGGGTCGCGAGTTTTCGCAGATGGAGGACGGTGACCAGGACTCGGTCGGCTGAGGTGAGCTTGGCTTTGGCACCAGCGCCAGGGGCCACCAGGCGCTCGTGACCTCGTCGTGTGCGGAGCGCTTGCTCGCGTTGAACCTCCATCGCTGGAGCCAAAACGTCGATGAGTTCGCTGAGCTGCCGGCGGGGCATCCCGGTCAGTTCTGGGTCCTGGAGCGAACGCCGCGTGAGGCGAGCCGGTCTGTCTGCCAGGGCCTCGTCCGGTGTGCTGCCGGTGGTCGCCGCGTCCATCGGACGCGGGTGGTGGAGGGTGTAGTTCCAGTCGCCGTGGGAGCGATGGCGAGTGTGGGCAGGGCAGCGATCTCATCGTCGCTGACGTGGATGCCGGTGGGGTACTCACCGCTGTCGAGTTCGGCATGCACCGTGAGGCCAGAGCGGCTGGTGGTCGCGGCGATGGTTTGGAGCATGACTTCGTGGCTGGTCAGGGGTGTGCCTGGCCAGTTCATGGCGATGTGGGAGAACAGCCGCTGCTCGATCTTGTTCCACTTCGAGGTGCCGGGCGGAAGGTGACACACCGCGATCTCAAGGCCGGTCTCGGAAGCGAGATTGGCGAGCTGGGTCTTCCAGCCGCGGGTGCGGCAGCCGTTGGAGCCCCCGCCGTCGGCGGTGATCAGCAGCCGGCGGGCGCGGGGGTAGTCGTGCCGGCCGCGGGCCTGCCACCAGCACCGGATCGAGGTGACGGCGAAGGCCGCAGTGTCGTGATCGGTGCCGATGCTGACCCAGCCGGTGTTCGCCGCCACGTCATGGATTCCGTACGGAATCGCCTTCTCCGCCCGGCCGGGGAAGGCGTGCGTTTTGCCCTCACAGGCTGCCTTGTGGGCTGCCATTCGTGGCCTGCGTTTTTGTAGTCGCCGATCAGTTCCTTCTTCTTGCTGTCCACGCTGATCACCGGGTCACCGGGTCACCGGGCCTTGACCCAAGGCCGGGTAGTTGGCGTTTTCGCAGGTCGTGCAAGCGCGTTGCAGGATTACCGACGCAAAGCAACGGAGCTCGTTGGTACAGGCAGTCGACCAAGACAGCTTGTCCCGAAGGAGCTCCGTTGCCCCGTCATTGTGTCGTGCCGCCCGCGCTGACGACCATCACCCGTACCGCCACTGTGGCCCGGGGGCCGGTTCGCGCCTGGTCATCTGGGGGAGCTGGCGGCGGTTGTGCCGTTCGAGCTCGTGGACGCGGTCTTGTCGGAGACGAGGACCGTGCAGCGGCGTCCGCGTGATCTGCCGTCGCGGGTCGAGGTCTACTTCCTGCTCGCGATGTGTCTCTTTCCCGAGGTCGGCTACCGGCATACCGCCTGGCTACGAGCCTGACCGACGCCCGTCGTTACCCCGCCGCCGTACCCGCCGAGTCCCTTCCGGGCACCGACCCGGACCGCTGCGGGTTCAGCATCGCCGTCCAGACCGCGCGCGACCAGGTCATCCACGCTGCCGGCCCTGCGGAGGGGCGCGGCCCCTACACCGACTCCGGAGTGCCGGTCAGTTCCGCCAGGCGCTCACGGGCCCGGTCGGCGTAGGGGGCTTCGTCCAGGCCGGCGCACAGGCGCAGGTCGCTCCGGGCCCCGTCGAGGTCGCCGCCTCCGGCACGGCAGGCGGCCCGTTCCCAGAGCAGTTCGCCCCGGTCGGCGTCCGGCAGGTCGAGGGCGGCGGTGAAGTCGTCGATCGCCTCCTGCCACCGCTCGGCGGAGCGGTGCACGTAGCCGCGGTTGTAGAGCAGGGACGCATCAGGGCCGACGAGTTCCAGGGCACGGGTGAGGTCCTCGACCGCGTCGTCGGCCCGGCCGAGTTCCTGGGCGAGAACCGCGCGGTTGGCCAGCGCCTCATAGAGGGCCGGGTCGTACTCCAGGGCCGTGGTGAAGTCGGCCAGGGCGGCATCGGTGTCGCCGTCCTCCAGCGCGAGCAGACCGCGGGTGCACAACAGCTCGGCGCTGTCGGGGTGGTGGGCGAGGCCCTCGGTCACGTCCGCGCGGGCACCGTCCAGGTCGCCGGCCTCCAGTAGCAGGGAGGCGCGGTTGATCCGGGCGCGCAGGTAGTCCGGTTCCAGTTCCAGTACGTAGCCGAAGTCGGCGAGGGCGCCCTTGACGTCGCCGAGTTCCGCGCGCAGGTCACCACGGTTGTAGTACGCCTCGGGGAACGGAGGGCTGACGTCGATGGCGCATTGGTAGTCGGCCAGGGCCGCGTCGGTGTCGCCGGACCGCCGGTGGAGCGAGGCCCGGTCGAAGTAGTACTCGGGGTGGTTGGGGTCGGCGGCGATCACCCGGGAGAGGTCGGCGACGCCCTCCTCCACCCGGCCCAGCGCGGCCCGCACCTGCCCGCGGTTGTGCAGCAGCACCGAGCGGTGCAACTCGTGCTCGCCCGGCGCCAGGTCGGCGTCGAGCTGGGCCAGCCCCTCGGTCACCAGCTCCTCGGCCCGTATGAGGTTGCCCATGTGCATCTCCACCAGGGCCAGCCCGTTCTGCTGGAAGACCTTCTGGAACGAGCGGGACGCCTCGGGCATCTGTGACGCCAGGGCGATGGCGGTGTGCAGGTGGGCGCGGGCGGTGAGGTGGTTACGGGCCTCGGGCGCGCGGTGGCGGGTGTACAGCATGCCCAGCGCGTAGTTGGAGAACAGGTGCACCATCGGCGTGGTGAACCGGCTGCGCAGGTCGAAGTAGATCTCCTCCGCCTCGTCCGCCTGCCCGAGGACGGCCAGCGAACTCGTCAACTTGGTGCTCGCCGAGCAGTACGCGTCCTCGTCCCGCTCGGGGTCGGCCAGCGCCCTCGCCCGGCGGCCCAGTTCGATCGCCGCGTGGTAGAAGCCCATGTCCACGCAGCGGCCGGTCGCCCCCAGCACCGCCCTCAGCCCCGCGCCGTGCGGGTCGCTCCCACGCTCCAGGTGGTACGGGAGGGCGCCGAGCCGGTGTGCCTGCGGCAGGGTCCGCTCCAGCTCCGCGGCCCTGGCGTCGTGCAGCTCGGCCCGTATCTTCGCGGGCGCGGCCTCGTAGGCGGACCGTTCGTCGGCGATGTCGGAGGTGCCGTCGGAATCCACGTAGGACCGCACCGGGTCGGCGCCTTGCCGCGGCGCGGCGGAGCCAGGGGCGGTGGCCGGCGCGTCCACGCGTACGGTGTACCCGGCCAGCGCGCCCGCCAGTTCCGCAGCGTGCGGCGGCAGCGGGTCAGCGGTGGTGGCCACGACGACGCGCAGCCGGGCCGGGTCCACCCGGCGCAGGACGATGGCCAGCAGCTCCTGCTCGGTGGCGTCCGCCGCGTGCACGGCATCGAAGCGTACGGTGACCGGCCGGCCGGAGTCGGCCGCCCAGCGGTTCAGGAACTCCACCACACCGTGTGCCAGGCGCCGGGTCCGCCCGGGGCCGTAGAACCGGGTGCGCTCCTCGGGGATGGCCAGCGAGGTGAGGGTCTCGCGGGACGGCGCCACGACGGACTCCAGATCGGGGGCGACCGACAGCAGTTCGACATCGTGGGCGGTCACCAGCTCCGGCGCCTCGGCCCACACCCGGGGCACCACCAGGTTCAGCAGGGCGGCGGTCCCGGCGTACGGGCCCCGGCCGAGGTGGTGGCTGCTGACCGCGTGGAACTCGCCCGCGACGGGCCGGGAGAGGACGGCGTCCAGCGCGGCGTCTCGGTCCCGGCGGGTGACACCGACGATCCACAGGTGTGCGGGCTGCTCGCTCATCGGGTGCGTTCCTGTTCTGCGTGAAGGGTGGCGGAGGCGGGGAGGGGTGCGATGTCCAAGGCGGGCGCGGTGTCCGGGGTGGGGGCGGGGGCGGGCTTCGGAGCTGCTTCCGTACGCTGCTGCTGCCGCCGCTCGCGGGCGCGGTCGCGCAGGGCCACCACGCCGACCAGCCCGAACTGCACGACGCTCAGCGCCAGGAAGCCGACGGAGTCCCAGAAGCCGGAGTCCGGATGCCCGGGGTGGCCGAGCCGGTCGACGAGGAGGCGCACGAAGTGGACGAGGACCGGGACCGCGGTGCCGGCGGCGGTCAGCAGCATCACCAGCACGCCTGCCGCGGCGAAGGGCGCGTACCAGCGCGCGACCTTGCGGTCCCGGTCCGACCACTGCTCCAGGTCCACCATGCGGTGCCGCAGCCCCAGCAGACGACTGAGGGTGTTGCGGATGAGCGCACGCGTCGCGTCGTGCAGGGCGACGCAGCCGAGAGCTGTGGAGAAAACGTAATAGAGGTCGGTCCGCAGGAACAGGTAGAACTGCCAGACGAACCGCAGCGCGGTGACAAAGGCGAGAGCCACCGTGAAACGCCCTACGAAGGAAAGGTCATGACCGTGTCGATGCGCATCGACGGCAGCCGCACAGATCAGCAGGCTGAAAATCACGGCGTCGGCGACCATGCCGGCCAGGAAAGGAAGGTAACGCTTTCTCCTGGGAACTCCGAGCAATCCGTTCAGCGTCGTCTCGAACACCACGAAATAAAGCCGGCGCCCGACGCCGAGACGAGAGGGTATCCCTATGCGCCGGCCGGCCAGCGCATGGAAGGACTCGTGCAGGAAGACGAATGGCAACTGGGCGAAGAGCAGACCGACCTGCACCAGCAGCAGCGAATCGCTGAAGAATAGGGTCCTCGGATATGGGCGCACATCGGGCATCCGCACCAGGAGCACCACGCACACCACAGCTATCGCCCCGTAGACGACCCAGGCCACCGGCGAGAAGACCGCCCGACCGAGCCGTGCGTACCGTACGGCAGCCGGCGCCGCAGCGACCGGATCTTCACCCTCATCCCGAACAAACCCCAGTTCGTTCAGGGTTTCCAGGAAGTCGTCCATGTCGACGGGTTCGTCGTAGGCGGCGTTGTACCAGGCGACGGCGTCAACCAAGGGCATGCCAGTGGTGAGCTTGCGGAGCAGCATCGCACCGTCGGCGGGAAAGAGGGCGTACGAATCGGTGTCGGCCCTGCCGACAAGCACCTCGTCGCCCTCCGGAATGAATGTCAACTGATGAAATGCAGGCTCCGCGGTCTGCCCAGTATCCGCCATGCCGCCTCCGCGTCGGATTCGCCGGGCGACCTCCCGGCATCGTGTAGGGACAGCGACGTGGTGCCCGCAATTCGAGGAATTACGGGCACCACGTCCTATATCAGTTCTGCGCCGCGATACACATCGGCGGCCAGTAGGCGCTCGCGCTCGTAGTAAGCTTCACACCGCCGGTCTTGCGTACGACGATCTTCTTCATCGGAATCCCCCCTTTCGATGGAATGATCCTTCTCGGCCGGCACGCAGACCGTTGCGAATTCATTCAGTCCTTGGCCTTGGGCTCGTCACTTATAGCACCGACTCCGGGCGCCTCACCAGAACTTGAAGTCCGAGAAATGGTTCATGGGAATTATTTCGGTCGAGATGCGGTGCACGGGTTTGATACGGCTGACGTTGGCCTCACCTGCCACAAAACCGAAAACAAACCCAAGCAGCGGCGAGTTCTCCCACCGGCCACACCCCTGCCCGGACCACCGGAGCAGCCAGCGCCGACCCGACCCGCCCACGCCCACAACCGGGCCGCACCGCCACCCCCGAGCCCAAAGCTCAAGGTCACACCCCCACCCGCCCCCTCGCCCCCACGACACCCCCCTGCCTCGCCGCCCAGCGCGGGACCGCCGGCCCCTCATCCTGATCTTCCTGGCCGAAAGTCGCCGTCACTACTCCACTTGAGGGCGGAGATACGACCGCCTCGTGGAGGGGCTGTGAACTTCCTCGGGTGGATGGCGACCATCCGTGATGGCCCCCGACCGCTAGGCGCACGTTGCATCCATGACCCCCGGAGAGGACAGCCCCGAACAGCCACCACCCCACCGCACGTTGTGGATATATGGCCTACTTAGCGCCCTTCGGGCGCACGACGCAGCCGCTCAACCTCTCGGGGCCCGACCCACCTGGTGACACAGAAGGGGCCGGCCTCCGCGGAGACCGGCCCCTTCTTGCGCCGCTCACACTTTGCAGCGGAACGTTTAGTGCAGGGCTCCCACCTGCGAAAACGCCCGTTTAAGCTGATCGTATCCAGCCGTGATCCAGCACTGTCGGAACTCATCCAGCACATCCAGCACGTCACGCTGCGGAAGCAGACTCATCCGCCCTTGTCCACCTCTTCGAAGAGGAACGCGGCACGCGCGGCGGTCACCTTCGCCCAGTTCCCGTACTGACCAGAGCCAGAGCCACGATGGCGAGACCGAGGCCGACAAGCAACCACCAGACGCCGTGCTCGGCTCGGTGTACGCGGACCCGCCGTGCGCCACTGAGAGGTCGTTAAGACCGACCGAGGGGTACGCGGCGGGCCATCCGCTGGTGTGCCACCGCCGCCGGATCCCTGACCGTGTCGTGTTCGAGCACGTCGTGCTCGCCCTGGTCCACGGTTCCGGACACGAGCGGACCGCGAGCCCCGGATACTCGGACCGCTCGATTCGACGTCGCGTCAAACAATGGGCTGACCCGGGGATAGCGCAGAGGGTGCACGCCCTGGCCCTCGAAGCCTACGACCGCGTGATCGGACTCGCGCTGACCGAGATCTCGGTCGACGGCTACATGACCAAGGCCCCGTCGGGCGGCGAGAAGGCTGGACGGTCACCGATGGACCGGGGCAAGCAGGCACTGAAGCGCCCCGTCGCCTCCGACGCCTGCGGCGTTCCGCTGGGTATCGTCTCCGACGGCGCCAACCGGCACGACTCGCCCCTGCTCGGCCCGACGCTGAAGGCGGCCGGCACCCAGGTCGGCGCGATGCCCCAAGACGTCAACGTCAACCTGGACCGCGGCTACGACAGCGCCAAGTCCCATGTCCTGCTGGCCGAGTTGGGCTTCACGGCCGAGATCGCCCGCAAAACGTCCCGGCCCCGATCCGGGCAGGCAAACGCTGTGTGGCAGAGCGCACGCACTCCTGGATGAACGACTACGGCAAGCTGCGGCGCTGCACCGAGAAGAGCGGCAAGGCCGTGGACTTCTACCTCCACCTCGCCGCCGCACTCGTCCCGCTCCGCATGCTCATTCCACGTGCAGCCAAGCGCTAGTGCTGGGACACCCGCTCGACCACCCGGCGCCTCAAGTGGATCCATTTGCCGGTCGGTCTATGTCGCTCGGGTACGGCTCTCGCTCCATGCCCACACCTCATCATGGACATGCCGAGTAGACGGCGTGCGTGACGATCAGTACCACGATCGAGCGATCACGAACCATGGAAGACCGGACTAGAGGACGTCTCACGTGGTGAGCTTTGCGAATCTCCTGTAGCAGGTGAGGGTTGCGGCGAGGCCGAGGAACGCCAGGAAGTGGCTGCCGTTTCGCTCGTACCGGACCGTGGGGCGGCGGTAGCCGAAGAGCCACGCGATCGACCGCTCGATCTTCCAACGGTGCCGGCCGAGGCGCTCGCCGGACTCGATGCCGGGGCGGGCGATCCGGGGGATGAGGCTGCGACCGAGGAGCCAGCGCAGATGTTCCGCGGAGTAGTACGCCTTATCCTCGGACCTTCACCGGTCGTCTCCGGCGGGGGCCGCGCCGTGAGCGAACTGCGGGTATCCCGAGGATCAGCGGCTTGAACGCCCGGCTGCCATGGAGGTTCGCGCCCGACACCGCCACGGATAGCGGCAGGTCCTGGGCTTCGGACAGCACATGCAATTTGCTGCCCTTCTTACCGCGATCGACCGGATTCGCGCCAGTAAGCGATACCTCCATTTTCGCCCGCACCGACGCGGCATCGACAATCGCGGACGACCAGTCCAACTCACCCCCGGCACCGAGCTCGTCCAACACCGCCTGGTGCAGCCTGTGCCACAACCCGGCTTTGGTCCACATGGCGAACCGACGGTGCGCGGTGGCTGGTGAGACACCGAACGACTCCGGCAGAAACCGCCACGCGCACCCGCTCGTCAGCACGTACACCATGGCCGTTAATACCGCCCGCTCGTCCACCGGAGCCGTACCACCGCCCCGCGGACGGGAAGCGAACCTCGGCAACAACGGAGCTGACAGCTCCCACAGTTCGTCCGGCACAAGCCGATGCGACAGATCAACACCCACGGTCCAGAACCATGCCGCATCAGCAAACGGCTGTGACTGAGCGCTACAAGTTGGCGCTGACGTCGCTTCCAATGCGTCAGATCGGGGGGAGCTTGGGTTTGCGTGTTCGACGGAAGTCGTCGCTCGAGAGGCGCCAGCGGCACCACTTGATCACCGACGCTCCGATGAGGAACCCAGCCATTCCGCCGACGATCGCAGCAGTGGACTGAAACATGAATCCGCCCCACGCAACAGCCATGCCCGCTGGCTGGAGCCAGGCCAGGATCGGCTCCCCTGAGCCGCGCAAACATCCCAGGCCAGGCCCCCCAATCAGGGCCAGACCAACCAGGACGCCGACAACAGGTACCCGTTCGGCGTGACAGACAGGGCTATGACTGGCATGGATCTACTCCCGGAACTCGGGCAACGCAGGGAGCGCCGGGATCAGCACCTGTGGACACGGATCCCCGATTGTGCCAGAGCCGCCGATTCCTCGGCAGATGGCCGCAACGGTCAGGCCGGCGATCAATCTTCGGTAGTCCGGCCAACCGGACCCCTACGCGTCAACTGTCCAAAGCGCAAGAGCCATCGGACAACGAGAAACGCGCAGCCACACCAACCATGTGAGACATCCTCTTAACGAGCTCTCAAACTTGAACGATGTACCCAGCCGTGCCCGACTGACTGACCGTCACAAGAGTTGCTGTCGCGGCGAGTTGACGCCACCTCGGATGCAAGGTATACGCCTAATGCTAACCTCCCCCTTATCTATAAAGGAGAGGCACCGAGTGAAGAAACTACTGAGTTTCGCGTCCGTACTGGCACTCTTGACCGGAATCGCCACTGCCTCGACAACGTCCGCCCACGCCGCTACAGACAGAAGTGGGGCAGAACGGCTTAACATCCCGAACAGCAGTGCATGCAGGGCAGGCCGCACCGTCATGCAAGGCATGGCCGCGGGGCCGGGCGGCCGGCTCTACATCATTTTCACCAAGGCGGGCGGGGCGGAGCCGGTCCTGTCCAGATGGTCGCGCGACGGCTCAACCTGGGACGGTGCCAGCTGGACCTGCGCCGGGGCGCCGACCTCCATACCCGCACTCGGCCACGGTAACGACCTCGCCTACCATCCGAACTATCAGGGCCAGGGGCCTGCCTTGATTGCGACCCAAGGAAGTCAATCGGCTTACCCGAGCGCCGATGTGACGATCATTCACCTGAACTCGTCGGGATCTGTTGGCGCAAGCGAGGTAGTCCATCTACCCATCGGCAATATCAGCGGCCTCTGCTACAGCGCGACGGCGGCCGACGGAGCCGGCAAATTTGCCGCCCGCCGCTTGGGCAACCTGTGGACCCACCCCGGCGCCGGTTCGCTGACGAGCGGATGGACGCTGGTGAAGAGCAACCTGACGAGTCACGACAATCGTTCCGACCAAGGCATTGACTGCTCCGAGAACTACATCTGGAACACCAAGTCCATCAACAGTTCAACGCCCGATACCGGGTGGAACTGGGTGTACCAGTACAACTGGTCCGGAGGTAACGTGGAGAGCGATATCGGAATCCCGGGGAACAACCTGACCGACGAGCTCGAAGATGTTACCCACATTGGGAGCGACTTCTTCATCGGCGTCAACCGAAACGGCGGGAGCCCCGACTCCGTGAAGGTCTTCATCGAGTGAAGTCCCTCCCTCCGCACAGCTGAGAACGCGCACCGTCCAGCGATCCGCACACGCGCGCCTCAGGCGCTGTTGTCGTTCCGAACTTGAGGGCGTCGTTTTCGCTGGTCGGAACCGCCCGAGACGAACAACGTCTACCAGGCCATCGTGAACGCCTTCAACCAGCACCCCGACCGGGAATACCGAGCCCGTGAGCTCCTTGAACTACTCGACATGCCCACCGTCGAGGCATCGGTCAACGTCACCCGCGCTCGCCTCGGACGCCTCACTCGCCAGGGCTTCCTCACCCAGCCCGGACCAGGCCGCTGCCAGAAACGGACTTAACGACCTCTGAGTGAGGGAGCCTTGACGGGTGAGGCGTCCAAGGCGGCTGCGGGTGACGCTCATGGCCGGGTCTTCGGTGGGCATGCCAAAGAGTTCGTGCAGTTCACGGACCCGGAACGCCTGATCGGGGTGGGTGTTGAAGGCATTCAGGATGGCCTGGTAGGCGGTGGGCGACTCGGGCGGTTCGGATTCGGCCCCGGTCGGTGCGAGTTCCGCGATGACCTTCCGGGTCGTGGCGAGTTCCGCTGGGTGCGCCTCGTCCTCGGTCCTCTTCGGGGGCAACAACCCCAGATACCCCAAGACGCCGGCCTACGCGACCGACCGACGTGACGACGCCCTCGTCTGCCACCACCTCTGGATCGGCCTCTCCCCGAGGCCAGGCTCACCGTCGGACTCCGTTCACACCGAGCCCGCCCTATGGGCAATCCGAGCCGGGGCGCCTTGTTCACAGACGGCTTCACCTTCACATCCGAAGGAGCCGCACACCGTCGGCAGGCCCAGACCCGGCCGAACCGGAGATCAATCGTGGGAATAGTGCACAGTCGGAATAACCCCCTCCTGCCAGCCATCCACGAGATCGAACGCGAGGCACGGACCAGCTACTTCGGGTCCCCCGCCATCGCGTCCCGCAAGATCAACCGCGACCCGTCCCAGCCCGAGCTGTTCCTGTGGATCATCGAGCCGGTCGCCAAAGCCCTCACCGTCGCCGAGCGGCTGCCCTGACACACGTCCCACCGCATCGCGCCCCTGCCACAGTCGGCCAGCAAGCAAGCAGCTGATCGGACGCCGGGGCATCGAGGCCACCGGTGACATCGACTTCTTCGTTCTACGGCACACACCCCTACGCTCATCTGCGCGTCGAGTTCGAGCGGCGCCTGTACGTCATGCGCGAGGCCGGCGAGATCCCCGACCCTCGCAAGGTCCAGATCTCCCGGATCAAGGCAGAAGACACCGAGCTCCGGCACAGCTCGCCCAGTCGGAGCAGACGGTCGAGACAGCGTTGTGGGCGCAGCACAGCAGCCCAGTCATCCTGGCGCCCCCATCGACGGTGCCTCACGGAGACAGCCGCTAAGCATCCACGCCGGGAAGCCGAACAGGGACGGCGACAGATGTCTTGCAGGTACGACACCTCTTCATGCCCAGTTGCAAGTCCACCCGTGCGCAATCCCCCGCAAGGGTGATACCGCCTGATCGAACGAGTTTGAAAGACCACCGCCCAGAGCTGACGCATCCAACACCCGCCATTAGAACTCGTGTTCAGTAAATCCAGCTCCTTGGGCCGTGACGAGACCAGATCCGACGCGTTTTTTAGAGCACCAGTGCCACTTCGCCGCCAGATGGAGGAACGTCATGAATCCCGCGCCCACTCCCGTGCATCAGCCTTCTGGAATCGAACGACAGCCTGCCTTCGCGACGGTGCTCCGTGTTGACGACACCCGCCGCTCATCACGTCTGAATACGGGGTGGGCGGCATGAGTGAGCCGACCGATGAAGCCGCCGAGACAGTCCCGGGGCCGCGCCCCTCCTCCTTTCCGCCCACCCCGCCCGCTGAGTCACCGGAAGCCGCGACAGCCGCCGGTGCCGGACAGGCCATCCCCGCCCCGGAGATGCGGTACGTGGACCTGACCGGCAGCCGTGAAGCGGCCGGCCGCTCCATCCGGATGCGCGACATGGCCCGGCGCCTGCCCCAATTGGTCCGGCGGTCGCTGGCACTCGCCTGGCGCGTTGACCGACGGGCCACGACCGGCCTCCTGGTGTGCCAGATGGCCGCCGGCGTGATGCAGGCCCTCGGCCTCATCGCGATCAGTGGCACCCTCACCGCGCTGCTGACCAGCGGAGACGTCTACCACCGGCTCCTCCAGGCGTGGCCGTCCGTAGCCCTGCTGGCTACCGCATCCGGGGTGCGGGCGCTGTTGGGGATCACCGTCAACTGGCTGTCCTCCCGGCTGAGCCCGCTCATGTCGCGCGAGGCCGAGCAGATGCTGCTCACCGGCTGCGCCGCAGTGGAGCTCTCCGCCTACGACGACCCCGACTTCAACCGTGACCGGGAGGCCGCCGACCGCGGAGCTCAGGTCACCGGTGATCTGATCAACGAGGGCCAGGACTTGATCGCCTCGGCTGCCTCTTTCCTCGCCGGGGCCATCGTGCTCGCCGGTGTGAGCTGGGTGCTCCTTCCCCTCCTGGTCGCGGCCAGCCTGCCGCAGGCCCTCGCCCAGGTCAGCGCCGCCCGGGTCCGCTACCTGGCGAACCTCCGCAGCAACGGTGACAACCGCATGCTGTCGGTGCTGCGTTGGCACATCTTCACGCGCGAGGCAGCCGACCAGATCCGCGCCGGCACCATGGCCGGTTTCCTGTCCGGCCGATACCGGCAGACGGTCGCCCGGATCAATCGCGAGGATCGGACCGCGGCCGACCAGGGTGCCCGCATGTCGCTGGTCGGCGCGCTGTGCGGCGGCCTCGGATCGGCCGTCGTGTGGGCAGCGGTGGTGTGGTTGCTGGCCAACGGACGCATCAGCGTCGGGCACGCCGGTACGGCTGTCTTCGCTCTGCAGGCGGTGGGCCAGTCGGTCCGCGGGCTGGTCGCCGTCGGGGCCAGAGCTGTGCGTACGGGTCTTTACATGGATGACTGGAGCAGGTTCCTCGACTTGGCGGGCGGATACACCATGCGCCGCGGCGAGCACCGCCCGACGCCGCCGGACGAGATCAAGATCAAGTCGGTCTCGCACCGCTACGCGGGGAAGGACCACGATGCGCTGTCCGATGTCTCGCTCACTCTGCGCCGGGGCGAGGTCACCGCACTGGTCGGTTTCAACGGCTCGGGGAAGTCAACGCTGTCGAAGCTGGTCAGCGGGCTGTACTTGCCCACGGGCGGGCAGGTGCTGTGGGACGGCGTCCCCACCGACGATGCCGACCCGCAGGCGCTGTGGGAGCAGGTGGCTCTGGTCCCGCAGGACTACGCGCACTGGCCGCTGACCGTGCGCGAGAACGTGAACCAGGGGCAGCCCACGGCCCGCGGTGACGCGGCGGTGCGTGAAGCGTGTGAGGCCGCCGACGCCCACGAGGTCGTCGACAAACTCGGCGCCGGCCTGGACACCCTCCTGGCCCGCGAGTGGCTGAACGGGGAGGAGTTGAGCGGCGGCCAGTGGCAGCGCATCGCGCTGGCCAGGGCCTTTTTCCGCGAGGCCGGGCTCCTGGTCCTCGATGAGCCGACCGCGAACCTTGACCCTCGTGCCGAGTACCGGATCTTCCAGCGGCTGCGGGACCTGGCCCAGGACCGGGTGGTGTTGCTGGTGACACACCGCATCACCAACGTGGCTGTCGCCGACCGGATCGTGGTCCTCGACGAGGGCCGGGTCGTGCAAGAGGGCACCTACAAGGAACTCGCCGAGCACGAGGGCGGCCTGTTCCAGCAGTTGCTCTCCTACCAGGTCACCTCGGAGCCGGACGGCGAAAGGCACGGGACCCGCGCATGAGGGCCCCCGACGTCACTTCATGGGCCCGGCGCCTGCCCGCGGCCCCTGGGTACTCCGTCGACCTGTCCACCAGTCCTTCCAGGCTTCCCCGAGGTGTTGACGTGCCGGTCGATCGCTCCCACATCCGCGCGACCGTCGAAAGCTATCTGGCTCTGCATCCGGAGGAGCGTGCGTCCCTGGCCGGGTTGTCGGCCGTCCTGGACGGCCCTGACGACCCGTCCAGCCGTACGACTCTTCCCGGCCATGTCACCTGCCGCGCGGCTGTCATCGACCGCGGCGGCCGGGTGCTGCACATCGTCCACCGGGCAACCGGCGGCCTGTTGCTCGTCCCGGGAGGTCACGTCGAGCCCGGTGATCCCACTCTGCTTGCCGCGGCCTTGCGCGAGCTGCTGGAGGAGGCAGGTATTCCACCAGGTGCCCTGTGCCTGGCCCCGCAGGCACTCGGCGCACCGATCGACATCGACGTTCACGACATCGACGAGAGCCCTGCCAAGGGAGAACCCCGGCACCAGCACTATGACCTCCGCTTCGCGTTCTACCTCGTCGATGAGCTGCCGCCCGAGATTGCCTTGCAGGACCAGGAGGTGTCCGGCGCCCGGTGGCTCCCGCTCTGCGACGTCACCTCACCGACTCTGCGCGCCAAGATCCGTGACGCAGGGCTGGACGGCCGGCCGGAGCCGGTGAACGCATCAGCCCTGATCCACGACGGAGCCGGGTCCTATCTTCTCCATCTTCGAGACGACCGTCCCGGCATTTGGGAGCCATGGACATGCGCACTGCTCGGCGGGGGCCGCGAGCGGGGCGACCAGAACCTCGCCGACACCGTGACGCGCGAGCTGTCCGAGGAGGTCCCCGGTCTGCACCTGCAGGATCTGGAGCCGTACTCCGTAGAGGAGGCCATCAGTGTCGACGGACTCCACGTACCCATCCGCGTCTTCACCGGCCGGTGGAACGGGGACCCCGACCGGCTCCAGCTGCGGGAGGGGGTTCTGCTGCACTGGTTCACTCCCGACCAGCTGGACAGACTCCGCCTGAGCCCCGGACTCGCCGACCTGATCCACCGCCACGCGGCCGAAAACGCCCCGAAGGCCCGACCGGGCACCGCACGGCCGGTGTGGGACGGGGGTGGCCGGACGGTGCTGAACGGAGTGGGCGTCCACCTCCACCTGGAGGACGATGAGGGCCGGATCCTCCTCGGACTACGCCATCCCGACTCCGCTTTCGCGGGCAACACCTGGCACTACCTGGCAGGGAAGTGCGAGCAGGAGTCCGCTCTCACATGTCTGGTCCGAGAGGCCCGAGAAGAGGCAGGGCTGGTCATTGACCCGGCCGACGTAAGGCTTGCGCACGTAGTGCACGTCGTTGGCACCCCCGGCGGACAGCCGCTGATGCAGCTGGTGTTTCGGGCTCGTCGCTGGGAGGGCGTTCCCGAGCTTCTCGAACCGGACAAGTGCCTGGCCTGGCAGTGGTGGGAGCCGACGAAGTTGCCGAAGCAGCTCGTCGCCTACACCCGCGCGGCCATCGAAGGGATCTCCGCCGGCAGCCCCTACACGGAACTGGGCTGGTGACGATGAGCGCGAGCCCGCGGATCCCCAGCCTCCAAAGGAGTTGGGCACCCGGCCCATCGGTGCCCCGGGCCCGGTCACCCCGGACTCAGACGGCCCGGCGCAGACCGCTGAGTGTGTCCGCCCAGCGCCTGGAGCCGGCAGAGGGGGTGCTTCGTGTCCACACCCCTCACCTCCAGTGTCGCCGGCCGCTCGATCAGCTCCATGGCCCTTCGGGTGCTGGCCGTGCTCCAGCGGAACGCCACCACCGGTCAGGTCGCCTTGCTGGCGTTTGCGGGGCAGCTTCCGCCCGCTCTGCTGGCGTTGCACGCGGGGGCACTCCCCCGCACGGTGACGTCGGCCGCTCGCAAGCTGCTCCCCGTGGAGGAGTACGCATCGTCCGTACCCAAACCGGGCAGTCCCGGGCGGCACGGTTGATCACCGTGAGCGGCCGTGGGAGACGGCGCAGCGCGAGTGCCGGGAGGAAACCGGTCTCGACGTTGCGGGGCCGCCCCGCATGCTCGCCTCGCTCTGACGGTCTCCCCGGAGACGACTGGCCTTTCAGCACGACGGCGACTGTCTTCGACGGCGGCCGGCTCACCGAGGAACAGATCCGGTCCATCGTGCCGTACCCGGACGAGCATGACGCGGTGCCCGTCCTCGCCTTGGACGAGTGGGAACCGCTGATGCCGCCGCAGGACTTCGCCCGTCTGGACGCAGTGCTGACGGCCCGGCTGACTGGCACGACTTCGTACTTCGACTCCTGGGACTGAGGGAACAGTTGAGCATCATCCTGATGGCCGACCCGCGGGTGGCCTCCGTTCCGGTACACGACAATGGCGAACCGCTCGTCGACATCCGCTCGGGGCCGACACCACTGCTGGTCGATGAGCGCAGGAGCGACCCGGACGGGGCGTTCGCGCACCTGCGTCAACACGTCCGCGAACAGCTGCTGGATGCCCAACAGGGCCTTCCTGACGGCCTTCTTCTGCTGGTCGTCGAGGGCTACCGGCCACCACCCCTGCAGCGGACGTACTTCGACCGGTACGCCGGCAGTCTTCGTGACCTTCACCCGGAGTGGACGGAGCAGGCGGTGCGGTCCGCTGCCAGCCGTTACGTGTCGCCTCCGGAGATCGCCCCGCACAGTGCCGGCGCGGCCGTCGACCTGACCCTCGTTGACACCTCGGGCCGGGAACTGGACATGGGCACGGCGATGAACGCCAACCCCGAAGACAGTGAGGGCGTCTGCTTCACCGACGCCGCCAACATCTCCCCAACCGCCCGGACGAACAGGGCCATCCTTACCACCGCCATGACACTTGCGGGGTTCGTGAACTATGGAACGGAATGGTGGCATTTCAGCCTTGGGGATCGGTACTGGGCCCTGCTGAAGGAGCACCCGGCCGCGCGGTACGGGCCGAAGGACTGGATCTGAACGGCCCGGCAGGGCCCACCCCCCCCATCGAGTTCAGACGTCAAGAACCGTACGGCGAACAGGAGAGCAGAGCGTTGAAGCGTGTCCGAAGGGAAGCCTGGCAGGAGCATTACGACGAGGGGAAGGGGTTTCGTCCGCTGAGCGATGCCGAGAGGGCTTTGCTGGCCGAGCACGTCCCTGCGCCCGAGAACGGACGGGCTCTCGATGTCGGGTGCGGAACCGGCGGCCTTGCCGTCGTGCTCACGAGCATGGGCTACCGCGTGGACGCGGTCGACTTCACCGAAGGGGCCCTCGCACGTGCCCGCGCGGAGCATCCCGAGGTGCAGGGGGTGCGGTGGCTGTGCCTGGATGTCGAGGATGATGCGCTGCCCGGCCCGCCGGAGGGGCACGCGCGTGGTTACGACCTGGTGACCATGCGGCTGAGTGCCGCCTTCATCCGGAATCGAGCCGCGGTGCTGCGAGCCCTGGGGGCGCAGTTGCGGGACGAGGGTGCGCTCGTCGTCATCACCCCGGTCGTGGAGCACACCTCGCGGGAGCGTCGGCACATCGCCCTGGACGAGGACGAGCTCATCCAGCTCACGGACGGTTTCGAGGAGGCCACGAGGTTCGACGTGGAGGGCCTGGCGGTGCTGATGCTGCGAGGTCCGGGCGGGGCGTTCACCGCGGTGGAGAAGGGGCGGCCGACCCCGCAAGCGGTGATGGGGGCAGCCGCTGTGCTCACCGATGCCTCGGGACGGGTTCTGCTGGGCCGCTCCACCAAAGGCATGTGGGAACTGCCCGGAGGCCGAATCGAGAAAGGAGAGTCCGCACAGGCCGCTGCCGTAAGGGAGCTGGCGGGGGAAACCGGGCTGACGGCCCGTGAGGAGAACGCCCACGTCATCACAGTCCTCCACGATGACCGGCTGGACCTCCGCCGCATCACCCCGGTCGTGCGCATCACGGAATGGGAGGGCGAGCTCGGACTGCCCGAGGCGGACAAATTCTCGCGCTGGGAGTGGCACCCGCTGCATACCCTGGCCACCCTGGGATCGGTCTTCATGCCAGCCGCCCACGCGCTGAACGAGGTGTGGCCCGGAGTGCTACCAGGGCTGGGTCCCGTCCACTCCTACGCCTGCACGTCAGCCGCGGTGGCCGTGCCAGGTGAACCGGCCGAAGCCGCCCGGCGTCGGCACGCGATGGCCGACAAAGTGATCGCCGGCGGCTGGGCCTCCTCCCCCGCTGTGTGCGAGGCGCTGCGCACCGTGCCCCGGCACCGCTTCGCCCCCGAGACGGACCTCAAGACCGCCTACGACGACGACCTGGCCATGGTCACCCGCCGCAACGAGGAAGGGCGGGCGACGAGCTCGGTGTCCGCGACATGGCTGCAGGCCGACATGATCGAGGGCATCGGCCTCGAAGAGGGCTCGGCCGTGTGGGAAGCAGGCTCCGGCGGATACGACGCCGCGCTGCTCGCCCATGTGGTTGGACCGAGCGGCCGGGTGGTTACGAGCGACATCGACGCATACGTCGTGCACCGGACACAGCGGTTCCTCGCGGAGACCGGCAATGAGGGCGTCACCGTATTCCGCGGCGACGCCGCCCTCGGCGCACCTTCGCGCCTTGTCCCGCGCGGCGGGTTCGACGCAATCGTGATCACGTACAACTGCTGGGACATCGCCGCGGCATGGCGGGAGCAGCTCGCCGAGGGCGGCCGGCTCGTGCTGCCGCTCGAGATCGGTGGCTACACCCGGGCGATCACCTTCCAGCGCCAGGGCGATGTGCTGGTCGCTGAGAGGTTCACGCACTGCGGGTTCGTTCCCGCCCAGGGCGCGCACGCCCGCGCCACCCCTGTTGCCGATCTGCTGGACGGCACAGTGCAGATCCGCTTCGAAGACGGTCGACCCCAGAGCATCGACGGGCTGGAGGAGGCGCTACGCGGCCCGCGGCACGACCTCGCCACCGGGGTCACCATGGGCCCGAACTTCTACTTCGGCAGCCTGCAGCTGTACGCGTCCACAACTCTGCTGCCTGGTTTCTGCCGCCTTGCCGTCGCCGAAGGCAAGGACGCCGCCAGCGTCCGGATCGCGTCCGGCTCCGACGCGCCGGCGCTCCTGGACGAAGGCTCACTGGCCTACCTCAAGCACGTCCGGACCCGGCACAGCGACACACCCGCTGAATGCGAGTGGGAATGGGTCGTTCACGCCTTCGGTGACCGGGGCCCCGCTCTTGCCGAGCGACTGGCGGACACCGTGAGGACCTGGGACCGCGACGTGCGTGGCGCCGACGGACAAGGAACCGACCCGGTCGTGACCGTGTACCCGGCCGGTACGCCTGGTCACCGCCTGCCGTCTGGAGACGTCATCGACAAGGAGCAGTGCCGTCTGGTCGCGCAGTGGAACGGCGGCGGCGCGCTGCGACCCACCTCTGTCGGGCCGACGAAGGCTCCCGTCGCGGCCGGGAAGAGCGCGTGATCGTCGATCGGGCACAGCGGGACGGGGAGACCGTGCTCGCAGCATCTGCGGACCACGAACAACCGCGCCCCCGTCACGGAGACACGGCGCACCGGCACTGCCTCTTACCGGCAACAGGCCGCTCTCGCCCGGTCGAAGCGGTTGTCATCGTGATGCACGACGCCTGAAGGAGAATTTGATGGATGCCTCCCAGGACACTGGCTCTGCTGGTCCTCAGCGGCCCCGCATGTCGACGAGTGAGTACGCACGCTCACGCTCTACCCTCTGGGCCGGGGCGTCCGTGCTGATCACCGATAGTGACGGCCGGATCCTCGTTCAACGTGTCGACTACCGAAGTGTGCGTCTCTTGCCCGGGGGCGCTGTTGATGTCGCAGAAGCTCCTGCGCGGGCCGCGGCACGCGAACTCCTCGAGGAGCTCGGCGTCAGCATGTCTCTCGTGCACGGCCTGGCCGTGGACTGGGTCCCTCCCACCGCCCCGGGCTACCCTGCGACGTTCCCGGGTGAGGTCCTGCACGTCTACGACGGAGGCGTCTGGAGCCCTGAACAGATCGCTGCCATCCAGCTCCCTGCTGATGAGATTCTGGGGGTCGACTTCGTCGAACCTGCGGAACTGCCCGCGCTCATGTCTCCGAATGACGCACGCCGAGCCTTGTCCGCGCTCCGGGCCCGCATCAACGGATCAGGCGCTGCTCTCCTCGAAGACAGCCGTCCGATCGCGCCCACGGCACTGGACCGCCTCGGGGTTCTTCGCACCCATCGCAAGTCACAGCGCTGGTCCTGGCGAAGTGAGCCCGTCACACCGGGGCTGCGAACCAAACAGTCCTGGGGGTGGTGCTTTTCACCTGATGGGAGGGTCCTTGTACTCATCGGTGAAGACACCGGTTCCGCATGTCTTCCTGGCGGAACGCTGGAACCCGGCGATCAAGGTGACCCTGCCGCCGCCCTGCGCAGAGAGGCGTTCGAGGAGGCGTCGGTCCGCATCAGCGAGCCGGCCTACCTCGGCTACCTCTACGACGGTTCGGGCCACGCCTACCACGATGCCGGGCCGTGTGCCCGTGTGCGGATGGCCGCAGCCATCACCGGGTGTGGCCCCTCAGCACGTGATGGGGCCAGCGAGCAGACCTATGGCCGTCTCCTCGCCACACCGGAACAAGCAGCCGAGCTCTTCGACTGGGGTGCGGACCGTGCCCTTCAACTCGATGCCGTCCATGCCGCCCGGGAGCAGCTCGGCCTGCCGCGCGCCGTCCGGCAGCCACTCACCGAACTCCCTCCTGACGGCGCTCGTATGAGCCTCAGTCCTCGGTGCCGGAATCGGGAGGTGCTCCCCTGAGGGGTATCAGCATTGGCACACTGCGGGGTGGCTACGGAGCGCACCGGCACCCGAGTGCGCTCCGTTGCCGCTTCCCTGGGCCAGAGCCTCCGGGACAGGGTGACGGATGGCCGCGCTCGGCCAGGGCGCCGCCGCACCGGCGAGCATGGGTGGAGCGCACACTCTGTACGACAGCACCAGCTCGTGGAGGGCAGGAAGGACCGCTGCTGGCGGAGCTCTTCTTTTCTCCGGAAACACAGCGTCCCCCGCCCGGTCACAGGCAGGGGACGCTTCGTTCAGCAGTGGGTCAGGTCACCTGGAGCATTCGGCGAGGCCGATGATGAGGCCGCCGAAGACTCCGCCGATGACGGCTTCGGGCTGTCCGAGGGCGGCACCGAGGAGGCCGAACGTAGCGCCTTCGCCCATCTTGTCTCCGAGGCACTGGAGGCGCTTCTTCTTGTCGTCGCTGAGTGCGGGGCTCTTGATCGCGAACGCCGACATCTTCGCCGTCTTCTTCGCGGCGGCCACCGACGCGGCGCCGACGTCCTTCACCGAGTACACCGGCGGGCTCATGGTGCCGGTGACCGTGTCGCCGGTGGCGCCTTCGATCGTCTGCGTCACGGTGTTGCCGGAGACGGTCAGGCCGACCTTGTGCACAGTGCCGTCGGTGTCGGTGACGGTGCCGGGGGTGACGGTGGCGACGGTGGTCCCGCCGTCGGCGGTGATCGTCGCCGTGTTGTTGATGGCGGTCATGCTGGCGTCTTCGGGCAGATCCAGCGTCTTCGAGGTGGTCTTCGCGAACGTCTGTGGCTTGACGTCAGGGCTGGTCGCGCCCGTGCTGCTGCCCGGCACATCGGGGCTGGTGCGCGCGATGTACATCGTCGATCCGGCGGCCGAGTTGAGGACAGGGACGGTGACCGTCGAGTCCGTGGTCCACGGCTGGTTGTCGGTGTCGAACGTCCACGTTCCGGTGACCTTCTTGCCGACGGCCGCGAAATCGACCCAGGCGTAGTTCTTCGACGGGACGTCCACGGCGATGCCGTTGATCGTCGTCTCGTCGGAGGTGTACACCGTCGTCGCGGTCAACTGGCTGGAGATCATGGCCTGGACCGGAACGGACACCCCTACGGAGGATGACACGCCCACGGAGTATGCCTGCGACCATCCGGAGTGGTAAATGGTGGTGAAGACCTGCTTCATGGACGAAGCAGTGTCGTTGTACCAGACCGATGAGGCAGGCGTGCGGGGCAGGGCTTCGGGCTGCCCCTCGGACTTCTCGGTCCACGAACAGGTGGATGTCTTCTTGGAGCACAGGTCGGCGTAGTAGTCGAGGGAGAGTTTCAGCGCCTCGGCCGCTTTCGACGCGGGGATCGTCCATTCCTGGCTCGCGCTGCCGTTGCAGGCGTTGGGCTGGGCGAGGATGCCCCACAGATGGAGGCCGCCCCGGTTGTCCATGCAGTACTCGGTGCCGCTGGAGTCGTCGCGACGAACGATGCCGAAGATGTTGGGCTTGCCGTCGACGGGGCGGAAGTGCCACTGCTCGCCGTCCTTGCCGCAGGACTGCTGTACGGCGGGCTGGGCGGAGTAGATGCACTTCCCGGAGGAGGTGCTGGCGATGTTGAAGGTGCCGGGGTCGCTGAGCGTGATCAGGCGCCAGTTCGTGTAGTTGGTGCCGTCGGGGGTGACGGATATCTGGTTACCGTCACCGGTGCCCGTCGCGTTGAGGGTGCCGTCGGGGTTGGTGAAGGTGTAGGCATCGGTCGCGGCGGCTGCGGGAGTCGCAGTCACGGTGAGCACGGGTAAGAGGAGGGTCAGGGCGACGGCCGGCGCCGCAAGGAGTTTCGCGGCTCTCTTTATGGTTCTATTCATGATCGCTTTCTGTGTTGATTCTATGGTTCTCCTGTTGCCGGAAAGTGTAGGACCGGGGAAGGCGGAAGATCGGCAGCTTGTCGATAGAACCGTTCCGCCTTCTGAAGTTGCTCAGCTGATGGCGGGTTGACTACTGAACGGCAGTTCAAGCGTGAGGAGTTACGGCTTCAGGCGGCTGAGCGGTTCACCCGGGGCGAGGGCAGTACGTCGATTGCCAAGGATCTGCGGGTCAGTGTCCGCTCGGTCCAGCGATTCCGGGACAACTTCAACGTCCGCAAGGCCGCCGGTCTGCGGAAGTTCGCCGAAGCCCGGGACTGGCTGACCGTCTACTACCTGCCGCTCTACGCACCCGGCCTCAACCCCGTCGAAGGGAAGGGATCTGGTCCCTCCTACGGCGCGGATGGCTCCCCAACGTCGCCTTCAGCACTCCAGAACACCTCGTCCGGACCGTCCGGCGCAGCCTGCGGCACATCCAGTACCGCGGCCACCTCATAGACGGCGGCCTCACCAAGACCGGCCTGACCATCCGACCCGCCTGATCAGCAGCACGACATCGCGAGTTCAACCTCATTAATGACAGGGCTTGGTGACGGATAGAGTCCGATCCTCCGTACGGAAATGGGCCCTCGGCGGCGGGTCCCGACCGACCAGCAGTCGACCGCCCAGCAGAACCTCGTTCTGGACGAGGCCGGGATCGAGGACCGGTCGTCGTCGAGGAGGACTCAGGCAGTTCCACCCGCTGCAGCGGCTGAGGGGCGGCAAGCTGCTCAATTACGCGCGGCCGGGCGACACAGCGCCCATCTCCGAAATGTTCCGCCTGGTCCGTGGCACTGGACACATCGTCGATGTGCTCGACGTCCTGCAGCGCGGCCGTCTCGCCCTGCGCATCCACGACGGCGCCTTCTCCGCGGTGGACCTCACCGACCGTCACCCGCGCACCGGCGAGCTGCCGTCCTCGGTGAAGGTCATGGTGCTGGCCGCCTTGCGAGACCAGCCCTACCGCGAGGCGACACTCGACATCACCCTCACGGGCGCCGGCCACCGCGTCGTGTCGTGTCGTGTCGTGTCGTGTCGTCCACGGTCGACGGACATCGCCGCGCCACCGTGGCCGCGAACCTTGAGCGGCGGCACCGGATACACCTCGAACTGGCCTGAGAGGCCACCGCGGCTTGAACACACTTCGTCACGCACGCCCCTCACGACATCGACAGGTGAAGGCCGTACGTCAACTAGCCTGCGCCCATGCCAAGTTGACTTCAGGAAGTGAACGTTGCAAGCGCCTTGACGGGGTCAGTCGCCGTGCCCGACAGTCATTCGCACGGCGGCTGAGAGCGCTCTCAGTCTCCTCTCCCCCCACCCCCACGAAAGCAGCCCCCATGAACAGGATCGCTTTCCTCAGCAGGTCGCCAGATGTCTCTCCCGGCCCCGGAGACCGCACCCGACGGCGTCTGCCGGTCGCGCTCGCCGCACTCGCACTCTGCCTCCCACTGGCTGGACTCACGGGTCTGGCGGATCCCGTCGGGCTCTCCGGCACCGCCGCGGCCGGCGAACCGGCCGCCAAGGCCCGTACAGCCGCCGCCGACTGGACCACCATGTTCAGGGACGACTTCGACGGCGCGAGTGGAACAGGCCTCAACACAGCCGATTGGCTCTACGACAAGGGCACGAGTTACCCCGGCGGCGCCGCCAACTGGGGCACCGGCGAGATCGAAACATCCACGGACTCGACGGAAAACGTCTACCAAGACGGCTCGGGTCACTTGGTGATCAAGCCCATACGAGACGCCTCGGGGCACTGGACATCCGGCCGGGTGGAGACCCAACGCACCGACTTCGCCGCACCGGCAGGCGGACAGATGCAGCTCAGCGCCTCCCTGAAACAGCCCGACCCGGCCAGCGGACTCGGCTACTGGCCGGCCTTCTGGGCGATGGGCGCCGACGCCCGCCCGGCCGGGGCCACCAACTGGCCCAGCATCGGCGAGCTGGACATCATGGAAGACGTCAACGCACTCAGCCAGCATTCCACCACTTTCCACTGCGGCCAGTGGGCCGGCGAGTGCCACGATCCTGACGGGATCAGCAGCGGGTTGCAGGCCTGTGACGGCTGCCAGTCGGGCTACCACACGTACTCGGTGACCGTCGACCGCAGAGACACGGCGGCCGAGCAGCTGCGTTTCTACCTGGACGGCGTCCAGACCTTCGCGGTGAACCAGAACGAGGTCTCCGACGCGACCTGGAAGGCCGCCGTCGACCACGGGTACTTCGCCATCTTCGATGTGGCGATCGGCGGTTCGTATCCGGACAAGGTCTGCGGCTGCACCTCCCCTTCGGCCGACATCAGCTCCGGCGCGGGGATGAGCGTGGACTGGTTCTCAGCCGAGGTGAGTCAGTCGTGAACGGCGGAGGCAGATAGGCGGGCCCACCCGAACGGCTGACGCCGGGCCCGCGGCGCCCCACAGGCCCGGCACCAGCCAGGATGCCGGGCCTGCGAGTGTGAGAGAGGCCATGGCGAAGTCCAGGTAAGCGGCCATACGAATCCAGGCTGATGGCCACAGGAAATCACATGTCCACCTCTCCGGTATCGGTGGCGTGGTCGATCCAGTCGCAGGCCGCCCGGACCCTTGCTATCCGCTCGTGGACGTTGTCCGACCGGAGTGGTTGCGGCTGACCGGTCCTGCGGTGCGCCGGCACCGTGGTCAGCCGCGGCCTGCCCTGCCCACCGCTGCCCGGCGTGTGTCCGGGGTAGCGAGAGCGACGCTCGCTGTTTCGACGGCCTCCGGATACGGCTGGGGCTTCCCGCGGCCGGCCAGTGTCCGGTAGATGCCGGACAGGTCGGGGCCCCGCCCCTCGCGACGGGTTGATCAGTCCTGCGCCACGTTCGCCGCGGTCACGTTCTCGATCACGCGGCCGAGTTTGGTCTTGGCCCGGGTCAGGTCCTGGATGCGTGCGGCGATGCGGTCGCGTTCGATGATGAGCTGGTCGAGCATGGCGGGGGTCGCGACGCCGGTACTCACGCAAGGCAGGAGTTCGACGACGGTACGGCTGGAGAGGCCGGCCGCGAAGAGGTCCTGGATGAGCTGGACCCGCTCCAGGGCTTCGTCGGGATAGTCACGCTGCCCGCCGGCCGTCCGCGCCGATTCCAGGAGCCGCTGTTCCTCGTAGTAGCGCAGGGCCCGCACGCTGACCCCTGACCGCCTGGCGAGCTGTCCGATGCGCATGACGCAGGTCACTCCCTTCCCGCTCGTACCTCACGTTGACGTCAGGTTCAGGCTAGCAATGCCGGCTCCGGGGGCAGCCCTGGGGGCCGATCGAACCGTTGCCGGCGCCGAGATTGATCATGACCCGGTGGCGGACCCGAGGGCGTTCACGCGGTTCACGTACGCACGGCAGTCCTCGCGCCGCGCCGGGATCCCCGAGCCCGCCCGAGGGCACATGGGTGTCGACCGTGACGGGCGGCGTGATTCCTCGTAGTGGCGCAGGCCTCCACGCTCACCCCTGCCCGCTCGGCAACCTCACCCATCCGCGCCTGCCCTCCTCCTCCGGTCGGGCGGCAGTTGCGGCTTGCACCTCACGTCAACGTCAGGTTCTAGAGTGACGAGCGTCGGATGAACACGTCATTCCGGCCCGTCAAAGTAAGGCAGACCATCATGCGCGCAGCCCGGTTCCACGAATACGGCGGAGCGGAGAGCCTGGTGATCGAGCAGGCCCCCGACCCCCACCCCGGACCCGGTGAGATCCGTGTCCGCGTCGCGGCGGCCGGCGTCAATCCCATCGACTGGAAGCTGCGCGCCGGCGCCCTGCACCAGCTGATTCCCCTGGAACTGCCCGCCATTCCCGGGCGCGACGGCGCCGGTGTGGTCGACGAGATCGGCGACGGGGTGCAGGGGGTGAGCATCGGCGACCGTGTCTTCGGACTGGGCGGTGTCACCGGGGCGACCGCGGAGCTGCTCATCCTCTCGGCCTGGGCGCACACCCCCGCCACGTGGAGCGACGAGCAGGCCGCTGGTGCCGGTCTCGCGTCAGTGACCGCGATGGGTGGACTGAACGCGCTCGGCTCCCTCACGGGGCGCACCCTTCTCATCGAGGGCGCCGCCGGAGGCGTGGGCAGCGCGGCGGTCGAGATCGCGGCAGCGCAAGGTGCCACCGTGATCGGGACAGCCAGTGAACGCAATCACGAGTTCCTCACCTCTCTCGGCGCCGTTCCCACCACCTACGGCCCCGGCCTCGCACAGCGCCTCACCACCCTCGCTCCGCACGGCGTCGACATCGTGCTCGACACCGCGGCCTCCGGATCCCTGGACGACCTCGTCGCGATCGCGGGCGACCCGAAGCGCGTCGCGACGGTCGCCGACCACGTGGGCGGCCAGCGCCTGGGCACGCATGTGGTCAACGCGGAGAACGATTCCACTCTCCTGTCCGCGGCGGCGGAACTGGGCGGGCAAGGCCGCTACACACCCCGTATCGAACAGGCCTACCCACTGGAGCGGATCGCCGACGCCCACGCGCACGCCGAGCGCGGACGCACCCGAGGAAAGATCGTGATCTGCATCTGAACAGGCCGATCTGTATCTGAACAGGCCCACGAGGTAGGTAACTCGCAACGTGCGGGCCAGCGTGGCGAGCGTGCCCTCGATCGGTACCGGCGAGCGGGCGGTCCGGAGCGGGCCGATCTCCACGGCGCCTCGTCAAGCAGGCCGCCCCCACTCGGCCACCGCACGTGGCACATGAGCCCTCGTCCACGGGGCACTAGCCTCAACCAGCTTCAGCAACCCGGTGAGAGGGGTTCGGATACAGGTTCTAACCGTTCACCGCACCGCGCACCTTCCGCCAGTGGTGTGAGGAGCACCGCGCTGACTTCAACTGACACCGCACGAACGGTGAAGTGCCGTGCATGTGCACGCGCGGCGACGCCCTGCTCTCACGGTTACGGGTCTGCCGCGTGGACGCCTGTGTCTACGCGGCAGACCCGTAATGGTGCTCATGATCACGCAGGAGCGATCGCGAAACTGTGAAGCCTGGAGGACATGTGACGAAGTCCGACAAAGAGACCATGGAAATCCTTGAGGCGTATGACCTGACCGGGACCGTCTGGTCAGCGGCGACCTTGGCGAGACACGACCCGTAGACGGTGTAGCGGTACGTCGAAGCCCGTGCCAGCAGGTGCAATCCCTATGAACGAGAGCCGCGGCCGAAGATGATCGACACGTTCCTGGAGAAGGTCGAGGAATGGGTTGAGCAGTCGAAGGCAACGATCCGCGCCGATGTGGTCCACGAGAAGTTAGTGACGATGGGCTACCTGGGCGGCGCACGCTCGACGAGGCGGGCGGTGAACTCGGCGAAGATGGCGTGGAAGGCGGGCAAACGCCGTATCTATCAGCCGTGGGTTCCCGAGCCGGGCCGCTGGCTGCTGTTCGACTGGGAGAGGACCCCGCATCGGTGGGCGTCGGACCTGGCTGTTCTGCGCGTGGCTGTCGTGGTCGCGGTTCCGGGTGGTGATCCCGGTCCGGGATTGCACGTTGGGCATACTGGTGGCCTGTCTGGACAGGACCTTGCGCCGGATCGGCGGGTCACCGACTTATACGCTGACCGGCAACGCGAAGACGGTCACCGTCGAGCACATCGCCGGGATCCCAGTGCGGCATCCGCAGATGGTTGCCGCCGGCCGGCATTTCGGCTGTCAAGTGGTCAGTTGCGTGCCGTACGACCCGGAATCAAAGGGCGGCGCGGAGGCAACGGTCCGTATCGCGAAGGCCGACCTGGTGCCCACGGACGCAAACCTCGCCCAGGCCGCGATCGAGGCGGCACGGCAACCTACATCGCCGGCCGGCTCGGAGGCATGGGACAGATGCCGGAGAACCGCCGGGGCAGGCGCAGCGTCCGACGCGGCGGCCCGGGTCGGCGCTCACACGTGTACCAGCAGTCGTCGGAGAAGCCATCATCAACCACGAACGCACCGGTCCGGCATCCGCCGGCAGCTCCTCCGCCATCACCTGCGCCCGCTGTCGGGCTTGACTGGCGACGTGGGCGGCGGCGGGGGTTGCGTAGCGCGGCACGTCGCCGAGATCACCCTCGCCAGCACACTCGTCCGGCTCGATCAATAGACCGGCAAGACGTCCCCCCAGGACGACCGGATACAGTGCCGCGTTGGCAGTCTGGTTACTTGAGGAGGGAAGCGTGACCGACATCAGCGAAGCCCGATCCGCGGACGGTACGGCGCATGCGCCCCAGCAAAGCCTACTGCGCCGCCTGATGCGCTACATCCCTTTGATCGCCCCCGTCCTACTGTGGGCTGTGCCCTGCTGGGTGCTGGTGCACGCCGGCCAGCACTGGCCGCTCCCCGTGGCGCTGGGCGGCACCGTCCTGTTCGTCCTCGGTCTGATCGGTATGCCGCTCGCGATGGTGCGCGGCCACGGCCGACGGCAGCAGGACTGGGCGGCGATCGTCGGGGACACCCTCCTCGGGACCAGCTGGGTACTGTTCACCTGGTCCGTCCTGCTCGGCGCCCTGCTGCGCCCCGCCCTGACCCTGGCCGGCGCGGGCGACGGGGAGAGCCGGGCCCGGATCGTCACCTGGGCGGTCCTCGGCGTTGCCGCCGCGCTGCTCGCCTGGGGGTACGCCGAGGCCCGCCGGGTACCCCGGGTACGCCAACTCGACGTTCAACTGCCGCGTCTGGGGCACGGGTTGGACGGCACGCGCGTCGCCCTCATCACCGACACCCACTACGGCCCGCTCGACCGCGCCCGCTGGTCGGCACGGGTCTGCGAGACGGTCAACACCCTGGAAGCCGACCTCGTCTGCCACACCGGAGACATCGCGGACGGCACGGCCGAACGCCGCCGCGCCCAGGCCGCCCCGCTCGGCACCGTGCGAGCCACTCGGGCCCGCGTCTACGTAACCGGGAACCACGAGTACTACAGCGAGGCCCAGGGCTGGGTCGACCTGATGGACGAGCTGGGCTGGGAGCCGCTGCGCAACCGGCATCTGCTGCTGGAACGCGGCGGCGACACCCTTGTGGTCGCCGGCGTGGATGACGTCACCGCCGAGTCCTCCGGCCTGGCCGGCCACGGCGCCCACCTCGCCGGTGCCCTGAACGGCGCCGACCCCGACCTTCCCGTCCTGCTCCTGGCCCACCAGCCCAAGTTCGTCGACCGGGCCGCAGCGGGCGGCATCGACCTCCAACTCTCCGGCCACACCCACGGCGGCCAGATCTGGCCCTTCCACCACCTCGTCCGTATCGACCAGCCCGCCCTCGCCGGCCTCAGCCGCCACGGCACCCGCACCCTCCTCTACACCAGCCGCGGCACCGGCTTCTGGGGCCCGCCGTTCCGCATCTTCGCCCCCAGCGAAATCACCCTTCTCGTACTCCGCTCCCCGCAGCGACCCCATACGGCGTAACACGGAGCGGGCCGACAATCCCGCATGCACCGGTTCACCAAAGTCCAAGCCCGCCTCGTCCCCACATGCGCGGCCGCCGCGGGTCGGCCCTCTCTGCCCAGAGCGCATCCCTGACGTCGCAGCACTGTCCGACGCGTCGGCCATGAGACCGCCATGGGGCCGCCGGACAATACAGGCCACGGCGAACCTTCCCGGTCGCTTCGCCACGACGCCGTAAATAGCCTGTGACTGCCGATCGCCGCAGACGGGATGGGACTGTTCCGGCTCGCATCGGTCACGGCTGCCGCTGGTGTACGCGACGCGGATGTCGGCCCTGGGGGTGCGACCCCGGTCATGCTGCGGGAACGGCACCAACGGAGTTGGGGCGACCCGCTCGGTGGGAATGAGAACCGGCGACGGACGGGCTCTGCGGCGCATACCGGCTCGATCAGTCCCGCGCACTGCGTCATAGCCAGCCGTTCCGCGCCGCCTTGATGCCTGCCTCGAAACGGCTACGTGCGTCGAGCCGCTGCATCAGCGTCGACATGTGACGGCGGACGGTGCGCAGCGAGATGCCCAAGCATCTGCCGACCACTTCGTCGGTCAGCCCGGTGCCGAGCAGCCGCAGCACCTCCCTTTCCATTGGCGTGAGTTGGGAGCGGCGGGGACTCGGCGGGACGGCGGTGGCCCAAGCGTGCTCGAAAACGGCGACGAGGGCGGCGACAAAACCGGGCTCAGTGGTGCACAGCGCGCCGCACTCGGGGTCGTCGGGGTCGAGCGGGACGACGGCCACCCGGCGGTCCATGACCAGCAGCCGCGGCGGCAGCGCCGCTGCCGTGCGGACTCCGCCGCCCAGCTCGGTGAGCCAGGCCGCGTAGTCGCTCGCGGCCGGATCGTCGTGCACGCTGTCGTGGAAGAGGGTCGCGACGCGGCCGCCGCGCTCCAGGACGCTCCGGTCCGTTGAGCGGCGCGCATCGAGGCAGTTCTGCGGCTGCGCGGCGACGGGCATCACGGTGAGAAATTCGCTGTGCGTGTCGTGGGACAACACCTCGATCCTGGTGTGGATCACGTCCGCGCCCACGAGGCGCTCCATCGTGGGTGACGGAGCGTATGGCTGCACGCGGCAGTCGGCGAGGGACAGAGCCACGACGGCCTTGCTGACAGCCAACGCCTGTCTTCGCACGGCCAGTTGATCCTCCTGGCGTGCCAGCAGTGCTTCCAGGCCCACTTGTGGCGCCACCGGGCGCAGTGAGCCGTCGACCGCGAGTGAGGGGCGCAGCAGGGTGAGGTCGGCCAGCCGGTCGAGTGCTTCCCGCACGGCTGTCTCCGGCAGATCCAGCTCATGGCACAACTCGGCGACGCCGCTGCCCGGCGTCGTCAGCATGGCCAGGTAGATCCGCTCGTCGATTGTCTTCAGACCCAGCATTTCCAGCACGATGCCTCCAGTCCCGCGTTTCCCGTCAACTACCCCGCGGTACAAGGCGATCCTCACAGACGCCATGTGCCGCCGCAAGGCGGAGCCGCCTGTTCGGGCAGCAGGGCGGGATAGTACCGATTGACCATGAAGGCAGCATGATGACAGGCCATTTGATGCCACTTCAAAACACTTTCCATGCCCGTCTCCGGGCGACAGAATTCTAGGCGCGGCGGGGAGGGAAAGCATGAGTCAAGGTGATACATCGACCACTGTCATTCTTTCTTCCGGGGTTCGCCGCGCCGACGTCCGTCATCCTGGGCAGCGAAGGGTATTGGCGAGTGTGTATCTCATCTGTCTCAGCGTCAGCAGCCTCTGGAGACCAGCTCCCACGAAGGTGGAAGCGCACTCCCTCCAAGACGTGATCTGGGCCCACAGCACTGTCGGCGAAGGGCTTGAGCACATGCGTTCACGGGTCGGCCGCGGATGTATCGAACTTGTCCTGTTCCTGGCTGACTCCGAGGGAACGGAGCCGGTACTGCGCTCACTCGACCTATGTCGCGAGGCAATATCGACCTCGCCGGAATTCCGGCATTGGAGAGTTTCCTTGCTGACCGATGGGATCGGCGAAGACTTCGACTGAGAAGCGGATGGAAGGCCTGATGGGAATTCGTGAATTATCGGCGGAGGGGGTACGGGTATGGGGTCGATTACCAGGACACGCGTCCGGACAGCGGTCGGGGCCGTGACGGTCACTGTGATTCTGGCTTCAGGAGTGGCTTGTACTGCCGGATGGTCGCGGGATTCCGGTGCGGCGGCCGCGCACTCCGTTCGCGAGCCAAAGTCCGCCGACGGCGCCGCACGTGCCACGACACCCGGAATGGTCGGCATACCGGACCCTGCCGAAGGGGCCAACCCGCCGGACGGCGGCACCGCGTCCGCCAATGTCCCGCCGTCCTCGCACCGGTCGGCTGCCGCGGCCCCGTCTGCCGTGGCGCAGATCGCCCCGTCGCAGCTCCCTGCCGCCGCGACGCGCCACTGGCGGCCCATGACGGAATCTCAGACGCTGCAGCTCAAAGGGGCCTTTACCCTCAACGAGTGCGTCTCCGTAGCCGGGGCGACCGGTTGGCGGCAGCAGGGCTTCATCAGCGTCCAGAAGACCCCGGCTGTCCAAGACATTCTGTCCTTCACGACGCCGACAGCAGCGCGGAGCGGGTACCTCAGGCTCCTCGCGGACATGGGCGGTTGCCGACAGCGCACCGATGACTACCAGGCGCGGTACGGCTTGGCACCAGACACGACGGTAAGCCGTACCGCTACTTCACCCGACGCTGCCGCGTGGTCACGGCACTGGACCGGAGTCCAGGGGATCTCAGCGGACGGCATCCAGACCAACCACGTCTACGTCGTGCGCCGCGGCCGAGTTCTCATGCTCCTGCACTTCGACGAGTGGGCGAAGAACGCCGCACCCGCCTACGACACACGCGAGGACCCGGCCGTCCTCAACGCCCTGGCAGCCGGTCTGCCGACGCGCTGATCCACCTGTTGTCCCCCTGCCCGTCGCCGGCCCGGCCCTGCACGCGTCCGTCCATCCACGCCCGAACCGAAACCACTTGGAGATCCTGCATGTCCATCAGTCGTCCTCTCGTCATGCGGTGCGTCACCGGCCTGCTGGCAGCCGGCCTTCCCGCGGTCGTACTCGCACCGACCCCCGCCCAGGCCGCATCCGGTCAGGGCGGAACCATCACCCGGAGTGAGATCATCGCCCGCGCCCAGACCTGGGTAGATCAGAAGGTGCCGTACAGCCAGAGCGCCACCCACGACGACCCGCAAGGGACGCCGTACCGCGAAGACTGCTCGGGTTACATCTCGATGGCCTGGCACACGTCCGCCGACGGGCTCGGCTCCTACACGACCGAGACCCTGCCCAATGTCTCGACGGCGATCAACAGATCGAACGCCCAGGCAGGAGATGCCCTGAACGACCGCGCCAACGGACACGTGGTGCTGTTCGGCGGCTGGCAGGACAAGTCGGCCAACACGTTCACCTACTACGCGGAAAGCAACCCTGATGTCGTCACCAACAAGTACACCGGTGACTTCGACGCCTCGACGCTGGCGGGCTGGCCGACCGGTAACTATCAAGCGCTGAAGTACAACAAGACCGTCGAGGACGTCACGTTGAACTTCTCGCAGACGACGTCGGCGGATTTCAACGGTGACCATCAGGCGGACATCATCGCCCGCGACACCGCGGGGAACCTGAAGATGTGGACCCACAACCCGGGCGGCTACTTCAATGCCGCCAAACAAGTCACCGCGGGCTGGAACTTCACCCAGACCGCGGCCGGCGATTTCACCGGGGACGGCAAGGCCGACATCATCGCCCGCGACACATCAGGAAACCTTAAAATGTGGGCGGGCAACGGCAACGGAACCTTCGGCGCCGCCCGACAAGTGACAGCGGGATGGAACTTCACACAGACCTCCGTCGCAGACTTCGACGGCAACGGCAAAACCGACATCATCGCCCGCGACAGCGCGGGAAACCTGAAGATCTGGGCCGGCCACGGCGACGGCACCTTCGGCGCAGCCGCCCAACTCTCCACCGACTGGAACTTCACCCAGACCACCGCCGCAGACTTCAACGGCGACCACCAAGCCGACATCATCGCCCGTGACAGCGCGGGAAACCTCAAAATGTGGACCCACAATCCCGGCGGCTACTTCAACGCCGCCAAACAAATCACCGCAGGCTGGAACTTCACCCAGACCTCCGTCGCAGACTACGACGGCAACGGAAAAGCCGACATCATCGCCCGCGACGACTCCACCGGAAACCTCTACATCTGGGCCGGACACGGCGACACCACCTTCGGCGCCGCCACCAAACTCACCTCCGGCTGGTAACCACCGCATGAGAGGAATTCCGATGCGGCACAACCTCCACCAGAGACGAGTCGGAGTCGTAGTCGCCGCCATCTGCGCCGTGGCGGCCGGCACGCTGTCCGCCACACCGGTGCCCGCACAGGGCGCCGAAGCCCATGGCAGCCTGCGCGCCGCCTTCGACAACGTAGCCGTCCGCGACGAGGGGTCGGTCGTGTCGCGGACGGCTGGCTTCGACGGTGCGGGCAACACCTTCCTGGCGGCCGACCTGAACCGGGCCGGCTGGCACCGCGGAGTGACGGCTACGGTCAACGGCACGACATATACCCGGGCGGACGTGCCGCCCGGCGCCCCCGACAACGTCGTCTCCGATGGCCAGACCGTTGCGGTCAAAGGCTCAGGAGATGCCCTCGGCTTTCTCGCGGCGGCGTCCAACGGACCCGTTTCGGCGAAGGGTACGGTCACGTACACCGACGGGACCACCTCCCGCTACACCCTCGCAGTGAACGACTGGTCGGGGCCGGCCGACGCCAGCACCGCTGTCGCGGTACCTCAGCGCCTCAGCGCGGTTGGACAGCAGATCGGTCCGGGACGGCTCTCGGCTGTCACCGTGCCACTCGACCGCGGCAAGACCGTCGCGTCCGTCACGCTGCCGAGGAAGGCCAGTACCTCCGGCGCCTCGCTGCATGTCTTCGACATAGCCGTACGTGCCGCCGAGGCCGCCCCGAACGGGCAATTCTGGACCGGAAGTTGGGCGACGTCGTTCGGCTCGGCGCCGACCGTGCCGCAGTCGCCCGACTGGAGTCGGCAGACGCTGCGGATGGCCGTGCGGCCCAATACCACCGGCAGCACCGCCCGGTTCCGGTTCGCCAACACGTTCAGCTCGAGCCCCGTGGCCCTCGGGCACGTGACGGTGGCCACGCAGCAGAGCGGCGCGACCCCGGCGCTGCCGCCGGTATCGCTGACGTTCAGCGGCGCCCGGAACGCCACCCTTGCAGCCGGGGCCGAGGTCTACAGCGATCCGGTCGCGTATCCGGTCGCCGCCGGCAAGACCCTGTTGGTCAGCGTGTACCTTCCCGGACCGGTGAAAACGGCACCCACGCATTCGCACGCGCTCAGCACGTCCTACACCAGCGCCCGCCTGGCCGGGGACCACACTGCTGACACCGGAGCGACGGCCTTTCCCGGCACTTTCAGGTTCTGGACGTTCCTCAACGGGATCGACGTCGCCACCACGAGTGACATCGGCACGACAGTCACGCTGGGCGATTCGCAGACCGACGGCGCGCACTCGACACTGGACGCCAACAGGCGCTGGCCGGACCTCTATGCACAGGATGTGAACCGCGAGGGCCAGGTGACCGGAGTCGTCAACGCGGGGCTGTCGGGCAACCGGCTGCTGACCGACCGTGCCGACCAGTCGGGGCCGAGCGCACAGACACGGCTGGAGCGCGACGTCTTCGCCCAGGCCGGTGTTCGAACCCTCGTGCTCTACGAAGGTGTCAACGACATCGCGCTCGACAACGCATCGGCGGCCGCCGTGGAGCAGGGCATCCGCAGCATCGCGGCGCGGGCGCGGGCCCGTGGAATCCGCGTCGTGGCCGCGACCATCCCGCCGTTCGGCGGCTACTCCGGTTACAGCGATGCCAAAGACACCGTCCGGCAGCAGGTCAACGCCTACATCAGGGCGTCTTCGGACGTGGACGGCCGGACCGATTTCGATCTGGCGACCCGGGATCCGGACATGCCGGGTCAACTGCGCGCCGACTACTTCACCGTCGGCGACGACCACCTGCACTTCAACGACGCCGGCTCGCAGAAGCTCGCTGACACGCTGGCAATGGGCTCGGGCGGCCCCTCGGTGAATATGTCGCAGACGGCCGGCGCGGACTTCAACGGTGACGGACGGGCTGACATCATCGCCCGCGATGACTCCACCGGCGAGCTGCGAATGTGGCTGCGCCGCGCGGACGGCACGTTCGCCGGCGCCGTGACGGTTACCGGTGGATGGCGTCCGTTCAGCCAGACCGCGGCCGGCGATTTCACCGGGGACGGCAAGGCCGACATCATCGCCCGCGACAACGCGGGAAACCTGAAAATGTGGGCGGGCAACGGCAACGGAACCTTCGGCACGGCCCGACAAGTAACAGCGGGATGGAACTTCACACAGACCTCCGCCGCAGACTTCGACGGCAACGGCAAAACCGACATCATCGCCCGCGACAACGCGGGAAACCTGAAGATCTGGGCCGGACACGGCGACGGCACCTTCGGCGCAGCCGCCCAACTCTCCACCGACTGGAACTTCACCCAGACAACCGCCGCAGACTTCAACGGCGACCACCAAGCCGACATCATCGCCCGCGACACCGCGGGAAACCTCAAAATGTGGACCCACAACCCGGGCGGCTACTTCAACGCCGCCAAACAAATCACCGCAGGCTGGAACTTCACCCAGACCTCCGTCGCAGACTACGACGGCAACGGAAAAGCCGACATCATCGCCCGCGACGACTCCACCGGAAACCTCTACATCTGGGCCGGACACGGCGACACCACCTTCGGCGCCGCCACCAAACTCACCTCCGGCTGGTAACCACCGCAATCCGCAGGAGCATCCCACCCGGCCTGCGGGCGCGGAGCGGGATGCTCGTGCCGGTGGGCGTGGAGGGACAGTCTGAGCGCGGACGCCTCCTGTCGGCCGCCGCCCGTGCGGGCGCCACCGGACGCTGTCGGGGATCTTGGTCGGGCGCCTTCTGGCAGATCATCGAGCTGAACGGACGGTCCTCGCGGGGGTACCGCGCCGGGTTTGAATTCGGTGGTCGGTTTCCTGACCTTCCTGGCGTCGGTGTTCGTGCAGGCGGCCTTCACCGGACATTGCCGACAGCCGTCCGGGGCGAACTCGACCTTGCCGTACGGCACGAGGGAGGGCGGTGTCGACCACCGGCAGCTCACCTTGCACGCGGGCCGGTGACCTTCGTCGCGTGCCAGTCGAAGCAAGGCATCGCGGTGGAAGGCGGCGCCACCTTGTGCGGCCGGCAGCCTCTTCGCGTGAGGCAATCCATGTATGAAGCGTTTCAGAACTTGACCCTCTGCACATCAAGCGGATCGCATACACCTGCGTTATTCGGTGAGTTGAACCTGACGTAGCCGTTGACGCTGCTCACAGCAGCCACCTAAGGTCTCGTGAAACGTTTCATACTTGGCGCCGCGCTTACACGGCACGGGAAGCGGCCCCGGCCCACCACGGTCCCTGCCCCGGAAACAAGCAGCCTGCGAAAGGCTCCCCCCATGCTCCTACGCAGCACCCGCGCCACACACAGGCGAGCGCCGGCACCCTTGTGTGCCGCTGCGCTCCTGACGGTGGCGCTGCTCACCGGCAGCGCCCATCCCGCGATCGCGGCCGGTGGGCTCCACCTTCAAGGCGTCACCGTCGACGGACGCACCGATCCGTCGGCCGTCGAGGCCGAACACCCGCTGCTGGGCTGGAAGCTGACCAGTGGGGAGCGCAACGCGACACAGTCCGCCTACCAGGTCCTGGTAGCGAGCAGCCCGGCTGAACTGGCGCGCGGGCACGGCAGTGCGTGGGACAGCGGCAGGCGTCGTTCGAGCGAGTCGGTCGCTGTGGAGTACGGCGGCAAACCGCTTGCCCCTGGTGCGCGTTACTACTGGACGGTCCGTGTCTGGGACGGGCGCGGCAGGCCGTCCCCGTGGAGCGCACCCGCGCACTGGGATGCGGCGCTGCGCACGGCCGGTGACTGGCACGGCGCGCAGTGGATCACCCCGTCCGAGGACAAGGCGGAAGCCCCGCTGCTGCGCAAGGACTTCCGCGTCGCCGACAAGAAGGTCGCCAGGGCCCGCGCCTATGTGGCCGGTCTCGGCCTCCATGAACTGCGGCTGAACGGGGCGAAGGTGGGTGATCACGTTCTCGCCCCGGCCAACACCCCCTATGAACGGCGAGTGTTGTACGACACCTACGACGTGACCCGGCAGCTGCGGGGCGGCGCCAACTCCGTGGGGCTGTGGCTCGGGAACGGGTACGGCGAGAACTTCAGCCCGTACGGCTTTCGCTGGACCGGCAAGCGGCAGGCGGTCATGCTGCTCGACGTCACGTACGCCGACGGCAGCCACAGCCGGCTGACGACCGATCCGACCTGGAAGTGGTCCACCGGTCCGGTCACCGCCGACGACCTCTACGACGGCGAGTCCTACGATGCCCGCGAGGAGCAGCAGGGCTGGGACCGGCCCGGCTTCGACGACGGTGCGTGGCAGTCCGTCACCGGCGCGGACGCCCCCAAGGGGGAACTGCGCGCGAGCACCATGCCCGCGGTCAAGGTGGCGGACACCCTGCATCCGCTGAAGGTGACCCAGCCCCGGCCGGGCACCTATGTCTACGATTTCGGGCAGAACATCGCCGGCTGGGCCCGACTGCGGGCCGAGGGCGCCGCGGGCACCCGTATCTCGATGCGGACCGCGGAGGAACTCGGGGCCGACGGTCTGCTCGACACCGCGACCAACCGGGACGCCGCCGCCACGGACACCTTCACGCTCGCCGGCACGGGAGAGCCGGAGACGTACGAGCCGCGCTTCACCTACCACGGCTTCCGGTATCTGGAGGTCACCGGCTCCCCCGGGCGTCCGGCGAAGGGTGCCGTGCAGGCGCGTGTCGTGCACGCCGACGTGCCGTCGACCGGCAGCTTCAGTTCGTCCAGCGACATGCTCAACAGCATCTGGCGCAACAACCGCTGGAGCATCATCAACAACTCCATGAGCACACCCACGGACACCCCGGTCCGCGACGAGCGCACCCCACCGGCCATGGACGTCCAGGCCTACGGGGACGCGGCCGTGCGTGAGTTCGGGATGGGGAGCTTCTACGCGAAGTACCTACAGGACATGCCGCCGGGCACGGCCCTGCCCTCCGACGACGTCAAGGCGCAGTACCCGGACATGGCCGGCGGCCAGGTGGTCCTGGCCTGGACGGTGTACGAGCAGTACGGCGACCGGGACGCGCTGGAGACGGCGTACCCGGACATGAAGCGCTTCGTCGACCGCAACGCCGCGGAGGCACCCGGGCTCATCTGGCCCGAGGACAAGGGCTTCGGTGACTGGTGTCCGCCTGACCACGGGCCCGAGTCGAACGGCGGGATGGGCAGTCCCGGCGCGGGCGACTGCACCAGCGAGGTGTCCCTGGTCAACACCGCCTTGTCGTACCGGCAGGCCGAGGTGACCGCGCAGGCCGCCGACGCGCTGGGGCACTCCGAGGAAGCCCGCCACTTCGAGGAGCTGGCCGCTCACATCAAGGAGTCGTTCAACGCGCGCTTCCTCAACGAGGCCGGCGATACCTACGGCAGCGGACGGCAGGTGACCAGCATCCTGCCGCTCGCCTTCGGAATGGTGCCCGATGCGCGCGAGAAGGCCGTCGGTGACCAGCTGGTGCGGACCATCACGGAGAAGGACGACAGCCATCTGGACACCGGTATCTTCGGCACCCGCCACCTGATGGACGCCCTGGACCGCATCGGCCGCACCGACCTCGCGATGAACATGCTCCAGCAGCGCGACTACCCGGGCTTCGGCTTCCAGCTCGCCCACGGCGCCACGGCCAGCTGGGAGCAGTGGCTCTACGACTCCGCCATGGAAACGCACGACCACGCGATGTTCGCCGGGGTCAACACCTCGCTCTACACCGTTCTCGCCGGCATCAGGCCCGCGACGGCCGGCTACGGCGAGATCACCGTCGCGCCCACGGCGCCCGCCTCCCTCGACCGCGTCTCCGCCGCGCTGGAGACCGTGCGCGGGCGCGTCGCCAGCGCGTGGCAGCGGTCCGGGGGTTCGCTGCGGCTGACGGTCACGATTCCGGCCAACAGCCATGCGGTGGTCCACGTTCCGGTGACCGCGCGGCACGACCGGGTCGAGGCGCCGCAGGGAGCCGAGCGCATCCGGGGCACGGACCGGTCCGCCGCCTACCGGGTCGGCTCGGGCGTGTGGACGTTCACCGTGCGCTGACCGTCACTTCCGGCCGCAGGGCGGCACCCCGCCGGGTGCCGCCCCGTGGTCCGTACCCCCAACCGAGCATCCCGGCCGGCCCGGCTGCCGGCCTGTCCCGGACCAGCCGGTAGCCGACCGCCGTGCCGGCGATGATCGTCAGCGCAGGCGGCAGGCCACAGCGAGAGGGCACCGGAGCTCCTCGCGGGGCAGGCTTGCCCTGGCCCGGTCGATGTTGACGGGCGGACGGAGAGCTTGACCCAAGGCCCACGGGCTGCGCGGCGGCGACAAATCTTTCCCGGTCGTTCAACGCACGTGGCAGGGTCTGCGTATCCCCTGATGAACACGTCGTCTCCGGGAATGGAAAGCACCATGGCAGAGTGGCGCCGAATTGGATGCGGGTAGCCGTGACGATGAGCGGCAGTCCTCTGCGGTGGTTTCGTGGGCGATCCGAGGCGAAAGTCCCGGAGCCCGCCGGAATGCGGACCGAGCGTGAGGTGCAGGCTGCCTACGACCTCTACGGCGGCGAGCTCTTCGGGTTTGCCTTCAAAGCGCTGGATGACCGGCAACTCGCCGAGGACGTGGTGCAGGAGACATTCGTCCGTGCCTGGCGGTCACCCCGTGGCTTCGAACCGGATCAGGGCAGCTTGCGCACATGGTTGTTCGCCATCGCCCGGAACAGCGTGGTGGACGCCATGCGGCGGCGCAAGGTCCGGGAAGGACCCGGTTCTTCGTCATGGGACGCGGTGTCCGAGTCCGCCCCGGCGTTCGACGCCGTGGATCAGCTGCTTGACCGGATTCAGCTGGGTGAGGCATTGGAGCGGTTGAGTCCGCAGCACCGGGAGGCAGTGGTGGAGGTGTACTTCGGCGGTCGTACCTGCGCCGAACTGGGTGAGGAGTCGGGCGTTCCGGCGTCCACCATGCGCAGTCGCCTGCACTACGGTGTGCGGTCGCTGAGGCTCATCCTGGAGGAGAACGGGTGGCTGGCACCATGAACGACGAATGCTTCCCCTTCCGACCGCTCCTCACCGAGCACCTGCTGCTCGGTACGCCGCTTCCGGAGGAACTGTCCCGGCATCTCGGGCAGTGCCCGGACTGCGCCCGCGAGGCCTCCGAGACCGATGACGTGGTCCGAACGCTCCGGCGGGCGAACCCGCTCGCGGGCTGGGCCCACCCACGACCGCCGGAACTGCCCGCGCGGCCGCCGAGGGGGCTCGGTGACCGGATCCGCCTGGACATCGGCCGGGAGAAGTCCGCCGGGCCCAGGCGCGGGCGCCGCATCGCCCTGGGTGCCGCCGCAGCCTTCATGACGGCGGCGGCGGTGATCATCCCGCTCACGGCAGAACAGGATCAGACACCTGCCACATCCGTGGCGCTGGTCCGCCAGGGCCAGATGATCAATCATCCGTGGGGCACCGAGGTCCCCGTGGCCCTGTCCGGGCTCCGGGATGGAGTGACCTACCGGGTGATGACGGTCAACGCGGCCGGTACACGTCTTCCCGGTGGCAGTGTGCGGTCCTCGAACGGCGAACCGGTCGCCATCCGCATGGTGACCGCCATGCGCCGGGACACCATCACCGCCCTGATCGTGGAGGACGAGGAAGGGCGCGTCGTGACCCGCGTTCCCGTGTCAACGCGATTCCCATCGGCCTGACGGCCGAAACCAACACTTCCTGCCGCTGAATTTCATGGGCGATCAGGCGATCCGCCGTGCCCAAAACATCAAGACAATGGAGTAGAGAATGCTTTCTGCACATCGTGCTGCCTGGATGCTGGTCGCCACGCTGGGGGCGGGAGCCGGAGGGGTCGCCGCAATGTCGATGGCGCAGGCCAGTCCCGTATCCGCCGACCGGGCCGCCACAGTCAAGGCCGCCGGGGTCGCACGGCAGCACCCGATTCCGATCTCTGGCCGGGATCGCCTCTACACAGCCGATCAGACGTCCAACACGGTGTCGGTCATCGATCCTTCCACGAACAGGACGCTGGGCACGATCGCGCTGGGCGACCAGCGGGTGGGCAGTACCTTCAGCCCGCAGTACCTCGGGGACTCCGGAGTGCACGGTCTTGCGATCTCGCCGGATCACCGGCGACTGGCCGTGGTGAGCGTTACGAGCAACACCGTCGACCTCATCGATACGAGGACCAACAAGGTCGTCAGCACCACCGATGTCGGCCGCGCCGCCCACGAGGGCAGTTTCACCGCCGACGGCAAGCAGTTCTGGGTCGCGAACCGGGGCCGGGACACCATTTCGGTCGTCGACGCCGTGCACGGCGGTGTCATCGCCAACCTCCGCGTCGGCGAGGGCCCGTCGAAGGTGGTCATGAGCCCCGACGGCCGGACAGCGTACGTCAACCACATCAGCAAGGCCGAGGTCACCGCGGTCGACGTGCGCTCCCACAGGGTCAAGCACCGCATCACCGGGCTCGGCGCCACGTTCTCATCCGACCAGGCGATCTCGCCCGACGGCACGCGGCTGTGGGTCTCCCACAAGAGCGACGGCAAGATCTCCGTGGTGGACCTGGTCCACAACAAGGTCGTCACCGTCCTGAACACCGGGCCCGACACCAACCACCCGCAGTTCGCCGACACCCCGTCCGGAAAGTACGTCTACCTGACCATGGGGGGACTGGACGAAACCTGGGTCTACCGGCGCACGAGCGGTGCCCCCACCCTGGTCACCAAGATCAAGAACCATGGGCACGCACCGCACGGCGCCTGGGCCAGCGGCGACGGCTCCCGCATGTACATCGGCTTGCAGAAATCCGATGCGGTGGACGTCATCGACACCGCCTCCAACAAGGTGATCGACACCATCAAGACAGGACAGGAGCCACAGGCCCTGGTCTACGCCCCGCGTGCCACCACCGCGGGCAGCACCCCCAACCTCGGCCGCCAAGGGCTCGGCCAGCAGGCCCACAACATTCGCACCACCCTGCCCGACGGCAGCGCCGGTGACACCCTCGACCCGGTCAGGGGCCGCACCCTGGAGGCCACCATCCGCCCGGTGAGCGGGCTCGACATGATCGAACTGCAGGCACGTGCGCTCAAGCCGAACACCGTCTACCAGGCGTACTCCGTGGCCGCCGACGGCAAGAAGACCCCCGTGCGCTCCTTCCCCACCGACGCGAACGGCAACACGCCCGGGGCACTCGCCTTCGACGCCTTCGACGGCGAGAGCATCTCCATCCAGGTCAAGGGCCAGGCGACCCCGGTGCAGAAGGCGGCGTTCGCCGCCCAGGGCAGCATGCACGGCCACGCGGTGAAGACCGCCGACCTCCTGTTCTGCGACTGCTGCTGACCCCGATATCCAGCTGAGAGGACATTCCCATGCCCCGCCGCAACCGACGGCACGTCTCCCCTTTGACCACCATCGCCCTCAGTGCGGCGGGAGCGGTCCTGTTCTCCGCCGGGTCTGCCGCAGCGCATGTCCGCGTCATCGGCGACGTCATCCCCGGAAAGCCTGCGACACTCCAGTTCCGAGTCCCCAGCGAGCTGGCCGACGCCAGGACGGTGCGTATCGCCGTCGCCATCCCGTCAGGCCTTGCGGTCACCGCTGTGCCGGCACTCGACGGATGGGCCGTAAAGAACGTCGCCGAGACCGAGGGCCAGGGCACCCGGCTGATCTGGACGGCAAAACCCGGACACGGGGTCGAGCCCGCCGACAGCCAGATCTTCAAGGTGAGGGTCGGACCCATCCCTGATCAGTACTCCCTCAGCTTCGACACGGAGCAGACCTACTCCAACGGCACGATCGCCGCCTGGAACCAGAAGCAGACCGGCAGCAAGGAACCGGAGTTCCCCACACCGGTCCTCGTCATCAACCCCGAAGCCGGCCCGTCACCCGAAAACGCTGCCGGCGTCCCGAAGCCTGCCACCGAGGAAACCGCCGGCCCGCCATCCGTCGCGGCGAAACCCGCTGACGCGGCCGCCGGCGAGGACGAGGTGCCGTCCATCAGCCTGCCGTTGGCGATCGGGGCGGGAATCGCCGCGATCGGCGCGGCAGCCGCCATCTGGGCACAGCGGCGCAGAACGCGTGTGTCGGGTTCTTGACGGCCGCCTCCGTGGCCTGTCCGTGAAGACGCGGTCCCCGCCCGGGACGTCAGTGTTCCCGAGGCGCTCCCCGAAGAATGCGCGGGCGTCTCCTCGTCCTCGCCGCCGGCCGCCGTGGCCACTGCTCGCTTCCACCAGTCCAAGGGCCCTGTGGATCGACGCGCCGCGCTACGCATTGTCCGCGCCGATCGACCGGACCGCTTCCGCCGACACCCTGCACCACTCGGGTGCAGCGGTCCACGGCGGTTGTACCTCGTCGGACACGACTGCTCACGGGCATGGCATTGAGTAGCACGCACGTGCGACTTGTTGCCTGACCTGCGGCGCTTCCGGGCGGCCGAGGGGAGCGTCTCGGCGCACGCCGGCCGCATGGATCCGCCTCCGGACCTCGCGCTCGCGCGGTCGGCGGTCGGCGGTCGGCGGTCGGCGGTCGGCGGTCGGCGGTCGGCGGTCGGCGGTCGGCGGTCGGCGACGTGAGAGTGGTCAAAGGTCACCGGGCGGACCGACGTTTCCACCCGGTGACCTTCACGGCCCCTGGCTGGGGAGACAGCACCGACGCGGCCGGCGTGGAGCTGTCCAACGAGCTGTGGGGCAGGATCGCGCTGACTGAGATGGTCGTGCACGGCTGGGACCTGGCCGTAGCCACCGGCCAGCCCTTCGAACTGCACCTGTCACGCCGTCGGCGACTCGGGCGGCGCCCGGGACGGAGCCCCGCGCAAGGAGGCCCCTGCCCGGTGCCGGGCGATCGCTCGGCGTGAGTGGCCTGGGCAAGCAGCTCGTGGACCAGTGCATGTGCTGCCTTCATCCGCCCGGCCCGCCGGCCGACGGGCTCCGAGTCGCCCTGCGGGCGCAACAAGCTCAGTCGCCGAGGACCCGCTCCCACAGCAGCCCGTCCCGCCAGCTCCCGTCGAGAAGGATCGAGGAGTGGGCAACGCCGTACGGGGTGAACCCGTTGCGGCGCAGCACCCGCTGCGACGGCAGATTCTCCAGATTGGTGGACGCCTCGGCGCGGTGCAACCCGAGTTCGTCCGTCATCACCCGCAGTGCCAGCCCGACGGCGTGCCCGGCGTGCCCGGCGTGCCCTTGATTCTGGGCGAGACCGGTGATCCAGTATCCGACGGAGCCGCGCCGCAGGTGCGGCTGCGGCAGGATGCCTCCGACGGTGACCTGCCCGATGACCTGGTCGTCGGCGAGGACCACGCCCGGCCAGACCGTGCCGGCCCGGTATCCGACCAGCAGGCCGTCGATCCGCTCCGCCTGGCCCTCCGGGGTGAAGAAGTCGGCCGGCTGGGCCGGTTCCCACGGCCGGAATGCCTCGAAGTCCCGCACGCGATGCGCGGCGATCGGGGCGGCGTCGGTGGGCTCTATCAGGCGGATTCTGGTGCTGCTGCGCATGGGCTGATCCTCGTCGCGGTGCGCCGGATGAGACGGCCAGCCTATGTGCGGGCGCCGGCGCCGCCGCACCCATGGAAGCAGCCTTGGACAGTGCGGCGCCCTCCATGAGCAGAGCGCGTGGCGGTAGCCCGGAGGGCGAGATCAGGGTGCAGCGGTCGACGCACTCGGCGAGTGCGTCGACCACCTCCTCGATCACCTGCCGCATCCACGATCACCATCCGAGAGACGGCCGCGGTGGAAGAAGCTCATGGTCCACGGGACACCGAAGCCGATTGCCGTTCCGCCACACCGCTGCCCTGCGCCCAGCCGCCGACCTGCACAACGACCACAGGACGACAGACAGGAGGTTTCTTGCGTTGTATCAGCAAATAATTTCGTGATGAGCACGCACTATTGCTCAGATGTAACCCCGTCGTTACGATCCCCGCAACGGATTTCCGGCCCGCCACCAACCCAACCAGCCCTGTGGAAGCCGGAGTTGACTGACTCGAAGGAGCGTCCAGATGGGTGTCACACGCCGGACATTTATGCAAGCGGTGATCGCGGTCACTGCGGTGGGCGCGGCAGGGGGCACGCAGACCGCCCTTGCCGGGGCCGCGGTGGCCGCCGGCAGTCCGCCGGGCGATGTGGTGGGAAAGGTCACCGTCGGCTATCAGGGCTGGTTCGCCTGTACCGGTGACGGGGCCCCGATCAACGGCTGGTGGCACTGGACCCAGGACTGGAGCCGGCCGCCGTCCCCGTCGAACACCGGCATCAAGTGCTGGCCCGACATGCGGGAGTACACGCACAGCTACACCACGGCCTACGACAACCTTGGCAACGGGCAGCCCGCGACGCTGTTCTCCTCCCACGACCAGCAGACCGTCGACACCCACTTCCTGTGGATGCGTCAGTACGGCATCGACACCGCCGCGCTGCAACGCTTCAACCCGACCGGCGGCGAGGGCCCGACCCGCGACGCGATGGCCGTCAAGGTCCGGTCCGCCGCCGAGTCGTCCAGCGTGAAGTTCTACGTGATGTACGACGTCAGCGGCTGGACCGGCATGCAGTCGGAGATCAAGGCCGACTGGACGAACAAGATGAAGGCGCACACGGCCTCACCGCAGTACGCCACCCAGAACGGACAGCCCGTGGTGTGCATCTGGGGTTTCGGCTTCAACGACGCCAACCATCCGTTCTCCGCCGAAGCCTGCCTGGATGTCATCAACTGGTTCAAGGCGCAGGGCTGTTATGTCATCGGCGGGGTGCCACGCGAATGGCGCACGGGCGGCGCGGGAACGCGTACCGGGTACACGGACGTCTATCACGCCTTCCATATGATCTCCCCGTGGATGATCGGCGCGATCGGCAACGCGGGCGACTCCGACAACGCCTATTCCACCTACACGGTCGGCGACGAGGCGGACTGCGCCGCGCACAACATCGACTACCAGCCGTGCGTGCTGCCCGGCGACGTTTCCGGCCGCCAGCGAGCGCACGGCGACTTCATGTGGCGGCAGTTCTACAACATGTGCCGGGCCGGGGTGCAGGGCATCTACATATCGATGTTCGACGAGTACAACGAGGGCAACCAGATAGCCAAGACGGTCGAGACCCAGGCCTCGGTACCCACCGGGTCGGGCTTCCTGGCACTGGACGAGGACGGCACGGCCTGCTCGTCCGACTACTACCTGAGACTGACCGGCGACGGCGGCCGGATGCTCAAGGGCGAGATCGCCCTCACCTCGGTCCGACCCACCCCGCCGACGACCTCGGGCGGATCCGACACGACCGCGCCCACGTCGCCGACGAACCTGCACGTCACCGACCGCACGAGCAACTCGGTGACGCTGACCTGGAATGCGGCGACGGACAACATCGGCGTCACCGGCTACCGGGTGCTGCGAGTGGATGGCTCGGCCGGCACCCAAGTGGGCACCGTCACCGGCACGTCGTTCACCGTCACCGGTCTCGCGCCGTCCACCGGGTACACCTTCCACGTGGTCGCGCTCGACGCGGCCGGCGGCGTCTCGCAGCCGTCGAACCAGGTCACCGCCACGACCGGCACGGCCGGGGGCGCCACTGACCTGGCCCTGCACCGGCCGACCACGGAGAGCGGCCACACCCAGGGCTACGGCTCCGGCAACGCCGTGGACGATGACCCGGACAGCTACTGGGAGTCGGCGAACAGCGCCTTCCCGCAGTGGATCCAGGTAGATCTGGGCTCCGCGACCGCCGTCCGGCGGATCGTACTCACGCTGCCACCGTCCAGCGCCTGGGGCGCCCGCACCCAGACGGTCTCGGTACAAGGGGGCACCGACGGCGGCTCGGGCCAGGTGCTCGCCGCGTCGGACCACAGGTTCGACCCGGCGAGCGGCAACACCGCCACCCTCACCCTGCCGGCGGACTCCACCCTCCGGTACGTACGGCTGACCTTCACGGCCAACACCGGGTGGCCGGCCGCCCAGATCTCCGGGTTGAAGGTCTACGCGGCCTGAGCCGGCGGCAGCAGGGCCGACGTCGCGGGCGCCTTCCGCGACTCGGCCTTCCGCCACCCGGCCTTCCGCGACTCGGCCTTCCGCGACTCGATCCTCCTGTGGCTCGCTCACGCCGGCCGAACCGGTTCGTGGCCGCGCCGGAATCGGACGCCACCTCCCGGATCGCGGTCCTGGGCGTTCTCAACCGGCTCCGGGTGCGTGGCAGGAGAAGTCGTACGCGGCGAAGTCGGTGACCGGGAAGTATCCGATGCGCTGGTAGAGGGCGTTGCTGGTCGGGTTGGCCGGGTCCGCGAAGAGCACGACGTCCGTCGCGCCTGCGGCCAGCGCGGCCCTGCTCACCTCGGCTGTCAGGGCGCCCGCGTAGCCCCGGCCCCGGAAGCCGGCCGGGGTGTAGACCGGGTCCACCCGGACCATGCCGGCGATCATCGAGGTCACGGCCGCCATGGAGGCGGGGGTGCCGTCCGGGGTCTCCCAGAACGTGAAGTGCCGGTCGGCGAAGCGCGAGCCGGCCCAGGTACGGGCGTCCGCGGCGGGGACTTCCCCGACGTCGGCGCCGAACTCACCGCACAAGCGGATGAGTTGTTCGCGGTCCTGCTCGCCCACGACGCGGCCCCGGCCCGCTGGGCGCGGCTCCGGTGGGGTGAGCGTGCCGAGACGGTGGAGACGCGCCCGCCAGCTGGGCGCCGGCGCTGCACCGGTGTGCCGCTGCCATGCTCCGGCGAACGCGGTAGCGGTGTCCTGGTCCGCGAGGACACCGGTGAGGAGGTGCCCGAGGCGGACCAGGTGAGCGGCGAGGGTGCCGGCCTGCTCAAGGGAGAGGCGGGTGAGGGTCAGGCGGTGGGACGGAGGCCGGTAGAAGATGGCGCGGACCTCGCCCGCTGCCTCCAGTGTGCCGAAGACGGTGGCTTCGGCGCCGTGTCCGGCGGCCCCGTGTGTTCGCAGTCTCTCGATCACTGTCAGCGGGGTGTTGTGCAGGGCGGGGCGCGAGCGGAGGAAGTCTCCGGCTCGGGTGAGGAAGTCATCGAGGTCTTCGGTGAGGTGCCAGCCATCCGGGCGCATGCTTCATGATCCCTGAGTACCTGGCTCTGGGGACCTCTTGCCACAGGGCATTGGTTCGCGCGAGCGCGCGGGCGTGGCCGGCCCCATTGCCTTCCGTGAGACGTGATCGTGGGTCGGCGCCGGCCCGGTTCAGCTTCCGGAGGGCACTGTCAGACACTCGGGCATTGTCAGACCCCCGCCGTACGGTCACACCATGAGCGTCTCTCTGTACTACAGCGCACACCGCGCGGCGCCTTTGACCGAGGTCGAATCGTCCGCGATCGAACGCGTCGTCGCCGCGCACTCGTCGTCGTTCCCGTACGCCGACGAAGAAGGCCTGTACCTGTACGAACCGCCCGACGCCGGATCGGAGGAACGCGTCGGCGGGTCGACCAAGATGCCGTCCGACTTCGACCGGCTGATGCCGGTGCTCACTCATGTCCTGCATTCCGTTTCGGAGTTGCGCAGGGCGCTGCCGGATGCCGAGTGGTCGGTGCACATTGACGATGTCGACATACCGTGGGACGAGGCCGAGGGGTACGACCTGTCCGGAGTAAGTGACGAGGGCGAGGACGGGGACGAGTGAGGACGGGCCAGTCGACGCCGTGGGGCCGGCTGTCCGCTGCGTTGTCTGAGTGCCGGTCACGATGGTGGCCGGCGACGGCGGCGCACGACGCCTCGGCCCCGCAAGGCGGCTCGGGATACGTGACGCCGTCGTGAAGCACTTCGCGGGCTTCGATGCCGCCGGGTTCTGGGACGACTCGGCGCACGCGTTGGAGGAGTACGTGGAGGGGGTGGTCCCGCCCTCGCGTGAGCTGATCGCTTCGTTGGAGGAGGAGCTCGGCGGATACCGTCTGCCGAGCTCGTACCTCGCGCTGATGAACGCGCACAATAGCGGCACTCCGGCCCGGTCCTGCTTCCCCGTGCCCGATCCGGCCTCCTGGGCCGACGACCACATCGAGATCTCGGGTATCCGGGGCGTCGGACGGACCCGGCCGCAGTCACTGGGCGGCGAGTTCGGCAGCCGGTTCTGGATCGAGATGTGGGAGTACCCCGACATCGGTGTCTACTTCGCCGACACGCCCTCTGCCGGGCACGACATGCTGGCCCTTGGAATGCTGATGTCCAACGCGCGCCCGCCGCGCCATTCGCGGATACCGGGCTGAACGGCCGGGGCGGGATTGGCGGAAAGGCGAGCTTGCGAACAACTTCGAGCAGACTGGTCAGTTGATCCGATTACGCCTGGCCGCCCCGCCGCGATCACCCACCCGCCATGCCTGAGCACCTGCCGTACTCCTCCCTAAATCGCCCTTCTGTGGTCGTTCGAGCAGGCCGACGACCGGCGAAGCTACTGACGGGCAGACAAGCAGACGGCAATTTTGCAGGTTATGCATTTTTGCCTACTATGCAAGATGTGCCCACCCAGAAGCCATCCGCATCGGGGCCACCGGAACGCAAGAGACCATCCTCACCGGGGCTTCGGGAACGCAAGAAGCAGGCGACCCGCAACGCCCTCACGGAAGCAGCCGTACGTCTGGCCGCCGAACACGGCGTGGAGAACGTCACGGTCGAGGCCATCAGCGAGGCCGCCGGAGTCTCGCCGCGGACGTTCTTCAACTACTTCCCCAGCCACGACGACGCGTTCGTGCTGATCGACGAGGGGGTGGGCGAGCGGATCAGGGAGTCCGTACGCCGTGCCCCGGCCGACCGTCCGCCACTCGACGTGGTCCGCGCGGCCCTCGCCGACGAACTCGACGGATTCGAGCAGCGCCAGGAGTTCTGGGCGCTGCAGGCCCGGGTCCTCCAGCGTTCCCCCCACCTCATCCAACGCGGCCTCCAGGCCCAGGTCGCGGACCAACGAGCGCTGGCCGCCGCCATCGCCGACTGGCTCAAGACCGGGACCGCCGCCACGGGAGCGGGCTCGGTCTCAGTGGGCACGCGTGCAGGGCCCCCTGTCCTGGACGACGGCCCGGATGCCATGAGCACCGGCGGGGACGCCACGCGGACGGGCCGGGGCGGGTGCGAGGGCCGTGCGGCACATCCGGATACCGGCACAGGGCACGGCGCCGACAGCCTCTTCCCTCAACTTCTGGCCGCGATCGCCCAGACCGCTGTGCGGGTCGCCGTCGAGCACTGGTGCGACCACCCCGGAGAGGTGGTACTCGCGGACACGTTCCAGGAGGTCTTCGCCCAACTGGCCCAAGGCCTGCCACGACCAACTGGATAGTCCCGCGGTTCGCGGCCCGCCGGCCCGCCGGCTCATCGTTCTGCCGGTTCGTCGTTCTGCCGGTTCTTCGGCTCTCCGATTCATCGTTCCGCCGGTTCGCCGCTCCCCCGCCCCTCCTCACCATCAATCTTTGTTCTGCCCCAGCACCGAAAAAGGACACCGTGACCGCAATAGAGGCGCCCGATCAGGCTCCGTCCTCCATGTCCAACCGGCAGATACTCCAAGCGATGTCCGGCCTGATGGCAGGCATGTTCGTCGCCATCCTCGCGGGTACCATCGTCGCCAACGCCCTGCCGCGCATCATCGCCGACCTCGGCGCGAGCCAGTCCGCGTACACCTGGGTCGTGACGTCCGAACTCCTCGCGATGACGGCCACCGTGCCGCTCTGGGGCAAGCTCGCGGACCTCTTCAACCAGAAGCTGCTGCTCCAGCTCTCGCTCAGCCTGTTCGTCGTCGGCTCCCTGGTGGCCGGCTTCTCACAGGACGTCAACACGCTGATCGTCAGCCGGGTCGTCCAGGGCGTCGGCGCCGGTGGACTCACCGCGCTCGCCCAGATCGTCATGGCCGCCATCATCCCGCCGCGCAGGCTCGGAAAGTACGCGGGCATCTTCGGCGCCGTCTTCGCCGTCGGCACGGTCGCCGGGCCGCTGATCGGAGGTGTCCTCGTGGACACCTCATGGCTCGGCTGGCGCTGGTGCTTCTTCGTCGGTGTGCCGTTCGCGCTGGCCGGGATCATGCTGCTCCAGCGCACCCTGAAGCTGCCGACCGTACGCCGTAAGGTCAGGATCGACTGGCTGGGCGCCTTCCTGATCGTCTCGGGCGTCTGCGCGCTGCTGATCTGGACCTCGCTCGCCGGCAACAACTTCGACTGGGCCTCCTGGCAGACCGCCGCACTGGTACTCACCGGTGTGGTGCTGCTGACCGCGGCGGTGTTCGTCGAGTCGCGGGCAGCCGAGCCGATCATCCCGCTGGACATCTTCCGCAACCGCACTGTCACACTCACCACCCTGGGCAGCTTCTTCGTCGGCATCGCGATGTTCGCCGGAACCGTCTTCCTCTCGCAGTACTTCCAGATCTCCCTGGGCAAGTCCCCGACCGTCGCGGGCTTCATGAGCCTTCCGCTGATCGGCGGTCTGCTGGTGTCCTCGACCGTCGCCGGGCAGATCATCTCCGCGACCGGCAAGTGGAAGCGGTACCTCGTCGCGGGCGCCGTGATCATGACGGCCGGGCTCGGCATGCTGTCGACCATCGACGCCGACACGCACTTCGGGCTGCTCAGCCTCTACATGGCGTTCATGGGCATCGGCGTCGGCATGCTGATGCAGAACCTGGTACTCGCCGCCCAGAACGACGTACCCGCGCACGAACTGGGCGCGGCCACATCCGTACTGTCCTTCTTCCGCAGCCTCGGCGGCACCATCGGAACCAGCGTGCTCGGCGCGGTGCTCGCCAACAGGGTCGCCAGCGAGATGAGCAAGGGGCTCGCGGAGAACGGCCTCCCGGTGCCCGCCGGCGGGCACGGCGGCGCGGTGCCCGACATGACCAAGCTTCCCGAGCCGATGAAGAACATCGTCGAGCACGCCTACGGAGTCGCCACCGGCGACCTCTTCCTGATCGCCACTCCCTTCGCCTTCCTCGGTCTTCTGGCGGTCCTCTTCCTCAAGGAAAAGCCCCTGAAGACGACCAGCGGCATGGAGCGCCTCGCCACGGAAGGCGCTCAGTCCTCCGCTGTCCCGGCACCCCGCGACGAGGCGGATCATGCCCCGGCAACCAGCGCGACCGGTGCTGGTACTGGTGCTGCGGCCGTAGCCGAGAAGGACTGACCCGCGCGGCGCGGATCGTACGCCGCCGCACCGAGCACGTCATACGCGAGAGCCCGCACCGCCCGTCCAGGTGGTGCGGGCTCTCGCGTGCCGGACGGGCCGGGAGAGCGGTCGCCAGTGGCTGAACGACGTCGCGGCCCGTGTCAGGATGCTCGGCATGTCTGGTCGCGCGCTGAGCTTCGGAGTGATGGCGGAAGCATACGAACGGTTCCGGCCGGGGTATCCCGTCGAGCTTTTCGACGTGGTGATGGCGTACGCGGGTCAGCCGGTGCGGACCGCCCTGGAGATTGGTGCCGGGACAGGCAAGGCAACCCGCCTGTTGGCTCGACGGGGCGTCACGGTCACCGCGACCGAGCCGGACGCGGGCATGCTCGCCGAGCTGCGTAAGCACGTGCCGACGAGCGTCGGGACGGAACGGGCCTCGTTCGAGGACTTGCGGCCGGGCGAGAGGTACGGGCTGGTCTACGCAGCCGCCGCGCTGCACTGGACGAAGCCGGCGGGCCGGTGGTCACGCATGGCCGCACTGCTGGAGCCGGGTGGCGTGTTCGCCTCGTTCGGCGGCCCGGTCCAGCTGGCCGACCCGGCTGTGCGGGAGGCTGTGCGCGCGGCACGGGCACCGTTCCTGGAGAGCGACGATGTTCCGTCCCCGGACGGGACGCCTCCGGAGGAGGACATGCAGTGGCCGGGCACGGAACTCCAACGGTCCGAGTGGTTCACCGGAGTTCAGCAGTCCGTGATCGAACGGCGCTTGACGATGAGTGCTCGTGACTACGTCGGCCATCTCTCGACCATCTCGGCCTATCTCGTACTGCCGCCCCCGGCGCAGGAGCGGGTACTCAGCGAGATCGCACGGGTTCTGCCTGAAACGGTCGAGATTTCCGCCGACGTCATCGTCCATCTCGCCCGTCGGCGCTACGAGCCGTAGTACCTCGACAGTCCGCTGTACGTCGGGCCGGTGCGTCCGTGGGTTCGGGTCGGACGCGAGGGAAGCCGGGCGCCCGTCATGGCCGAGGGCGTCGGCCGGACCTCGTCAGCTACGACGGGCGCCCGCCGAACTGCCAGTTGTGCACCTCGACGGCGGCGTACCGCTCCGGGGTCAGAATGGCGCGTGCCGTCTCGGGGTCCGTTGACCGGGCCAGCACCGCGGTCCCCAGCCAGGTGGCGCCGTCGTCGGACAGGAGGGGCCCGTAGGCGATCAGGTCGTCCCGGTCGGATGGCACCGCGAGGTCGACCGCCTGCCCCGCGCCGAGGCCGAGCACCAGGTAACGGTCGCCATCGACCGGTCCGCCGGGGAAGTCCCACATGGTCCGCCCCAGCAGGTTGCGCCACCGTCGCAGGAGTACGTCCCGGTAGACGCCGGCCTGGTAGTTCGGCTCGTCGAAGGCGAAGGCGCGGGCAGCGGCCGGATCGGGCAGGTCGACGATGTGGACGCTTCCGGTGGGCGTGTCACCGTCGTCGGTGAGCGTCGGACCCCGGGCGATCATCTCCTTCGCGTACCGGTCCATGTACGACCAGTGCTCTTCCAGCAGCTCGTCCCGCAGCGGGAGGGAGCCGGGCCGGTCGCGGTGGTAGCAGAGAAACTCCATTGCCCAAGAGTCCCTTCAACGAGGTATCCGGGTCCAGCGGGTTTCACAACGACGACTGCTCGGCGTCCCGCACTCCCCCACCTCCCGCGCTCCCCCACCTCCTGCGCTCCCGCTCCGCCGGCCCCCGGGAGGTGCGCCAGCTGCCTGCCATGTGTACGCACGTGGGGCCCGGCCGAGCTGCGGCCGGGCCCCACGGGACGGTGGCTACTCTCCGATCCGGGCGCCCTCGGCGTTCACCCGCACCCCATCGACGGTGAGTGTCCCGTCGCGGTGCGCGGTGACCTTCGCGGTCATCGCGCCCGCGAGGTCGATCCGCTGCCAACTCCCCCCGTCACCCGGCTCGTCCAGCACCGAACCGGAGGGGATCTGGGTGGCGGCGAGGACGGTGCGCCGCTGGGCGCCGGTGAGCTTCGGGTGCGCCGTGCGCAGCAGGTCCTCCGCCCCGGCCGGAACGGCCGGCGGCCGGTCGTCCGCGCCGATGTGCGGGAAGCCGTAGGTCATCCGCTCCTTGTACACCTTGAGCGCCTCGGCCGTGGGCAGGTACGGCTTCGCGCCGCCGGCGCACCGAGTGAGCGAAGCGCCCGCACCGGCCTCACGGCACTTCTGTACGAGGACGGCTTCCAGCTCCGCCTTGGCCTGCTCCAGGAGGTTGCGGAACCCTGGGTCGGACCACCGCAGCTGGGCGGTCTTCTCGCCGACGATCCGGCCGCCCATGATGTCGGTCGGATAGTGGAAGGCCAGCAGGATGCGGTTGTTGCCGTACTCGGAGGCGCGCGCCAGGATCTGCGGGGCCAGTTCGGGCAGCAGGGTGGCGAGGACGATGCCCTGCGCGTAGCCGTGGCTGGTGTGCCCGCTCGGGAAGGAGCCGTCTCCCGCGAGACCGCCGTAGCCGCCGGGGCTGTCCCACGGCTCGATCAGCCCTTCCTCGTTGGTGAATCCCATGCGCACGAAGGGGCGCTTGTACTGGTAGTTGTTCTTGGCGGTCTGGTACCAGTCGGCCGGGGAGTCCGGGGTGTGTTCGACGCGGCCGGACAACAGCGCCTGGGTTTTGGGGAGTTCGCCGTTCTTCAGTGCCTGGTCGTAGAGTCGGCCGAGGGTTGTGCCCAGTCCGTCCGCCATGGTCCGGTACGGGCTGTTCGCACCGTCCACAAGTGCCTTGTGCACCTGGGGATCGGTGGGCCCGGAGGGGGCGTTGTTGATGTCGACGACCGTCCGGTCGTTGAGTGCGGCCAGCTCCTCGTACGTCGTACCCTTCGGCAGTTCCTCGTTGGCCCCCATGATCGACGGTGTGTTCCGTGCGGTGTCGAACGAGCGCAGCAGCCAGGTGAAGTAGTCACCGCCACCGGGCGCGGAGGGCTGGGTGTCGGAGGCGTAGGAGGCACCGAGCTGCTCATCGGTGAAGGGCAGGGAGCCGGCGGTCTGTGTGAGCGAGCCGAGCCCGAGGTAGACGTCGGAGCTGGTGCTGTTGCACTGGTGGACCTCGACGGCCAGGGTGTTGGCACCCACGCGCAGGGCCGAGGCCGGCACGCTGAAGCGGGCGGTGACCGGGTCGCCCTCGCCTGAGGTGCCGTCCGGGATCTCGTACTGGAGGTTCTTCTCGATCTTTCCGTCGCCGTGGCCGGCGATGCGACGGCCGTTGAGATAGACGGTCACGGTGTCGTCGTAGACAACCGTTCCGAGGAGCCCGGTGATGGCGTCGAGGGAGGTTCGGTCCATCGAGAAAGACGTCCGGAAGAAGTACGCCTCGACGCTGTCTCCCGCGTCCTTGCGGAGCCTCAGCTTTGTGCGGACGGGGAAGTCCGCCCCGAGGTCGGTGCCGTCGTTCTTCGCGCCGAAGGGACCGGCGGCCGTCTTCCAGGGAACGGCCCCCGCGTCGAAGCCGGTCCGGGTCCACGCCGTGCGGTCCTCGTCGCCGCGCGCCGGGTCGACGCCGGGGGCGTCGAGGTAGCTCCAGGTGGTCGAGGTGTCGACGACGGCCTTGCCGATGCTGAGATCGTCGATCCAGCCCGTGGGCTCGGCACCGGATCTGGCGTGCGCGTCCTCATAGCGCAGCCGGATCTCGCTGACGCGCTTCCCGGCGAGGGCACCGAGGTCGACCGAAACGGTGTTCCACTCCCCCGGGGCGGGGGTGCCACCCGTCCTCACCTCGTGGGTGCGGGGGTGCCGGCCGTCCGGGTCTGTGTAGACGACGTCGAGCGCGACGTGGGCGGAGGCGTCGTCGTCCGGGCGGATCGCGTAGCTCAGCCTCGACTTGTGCGCGAGGGGGACATCGAGACCGGAGTGCAGGACGACCGTGGAGGAGGCCGGTCCGGAGGCGAGAACGCGGCCCGCGTACCGCAGCGCGGCCGAACCGTCCGCCGCGCCGACGGAGTCGGCGTTCTCGGCCCGGACGCCGAGTGCCGAGGCCGGGGAGCCCGCGGAGCTGCGCAGGGTCCAGTCGGCGAGCTGGAGCTTCTCGCCGTCACCTGCCGAACCCTCGCACCGGTCGGCGCAGTTGTCGGTGATGCGGAGCTGGTAGTGGCGGTACGCGTGCGGGGTGCCGATCGGGTAGAAGTTGCTCTGTCCACGGGCGCCGAAGCGCTGCCCCTTCTGCTGGTCCAGAACCTTCCAGGAGGAGTCGTCCGCGTCCCTTCCGGCGGAGTCGCTGTCGCTCCCGAGCACGGTCCACGCGGCCGGGTCGCGCGGCGGTGCGTCATTCGCGGAGGTGAGCGAGTAGCCGGTGACGGCCGCCGGGGTACGCAGGGTGTAGAGCGCGTACACGGGTTCTTCCCCGGTGGGCCGGCCACTGTCACGCGCGTACCACTTGGTGCCCGGGTCCTGATCGGCGAGGCTGCCGACGCCTTCCTGCGCACTCGTGTCGTTGGGGTGGCCTGAGCGCACGTCGCGCACGGTGGTGGTGATCCGGGTGGTCTCCCCGCGCACGTTCCGCGCCGGCCCCTGAGCCGGGAATCCGGCGGGCCGGGGCGTCCCGGGCTCGTAGGACGTGGCCCAGTACCCACCCACCTCCGACGCCGCACCTGCCTTGTCCACCGCGGCAGGCGAGACCGCGCCGGCCCCGCCTGCCGAGGCGGCCGAGGCGGACCCCGCAACGAGCGACCCCGCTACGAGCACCGCTACGACAGCACCGGCCCCCGCACCTCGCCCACGTCTCCTGAACACCCGCACGACTCGCCTCTTCTCTGCGGACAACGTTGTCATCACAGCGAGCCTGAGGGCTCGGCCGGAGACATGTCAACGCTCAGGAGACCGCGTGTCTCGTTCGCACCACCGGAGTTGAACGGAATGGGACCGGGTGCCCGTGACAACCTGTCAGGGGGCGGCGGCTGCCGAATCGGCCTCCGCCGGCAGCTGCGTGGTGGCCGTGGTGAGAGCCTGACGGCTGGACCAGGTCAGGGCCGCCGTTGCGGTCAGAGCGAGGAGCGGGACGGCGAAGCCGGCTCGTGTGCCGCCCGGACCGTCTACGAGTCGGCCTACCGCGGCGGCGGAGACAGCGATGCCCGCCGCGCTCGCGGAGTTCGTCCAGGTGAAGGCCTGGGTCAGGACCGCGGTGTCACGGTGAACCTTCCGCTGCGCGGTGGGACGGTCCGGGCGAGCGGCGCCAGTCGAGGGGCCGCCCCCCGCCGCCAGGAGTCGTCCATGGTGACGCAGACGGGGCGGAATCGAAGGCCGCGTCGGCGTCGGCTCCAGCGCCGGCAGAAACGTTGAGTGCTGAGATCGATGAATCGGGCCTGAACAGCGGGTCAGGCAGAGGACGACAGTAGCGGCGACGACGGGCGGCGAGAAGACCGCCCTGACGAACTATCCCCCGGGGCCGAGGGCCGCAGCCGGACGCGTCTCGCGGACCCGTCCCCCGGGCGCACGGTCGAACCACAACAACCCGTGGGCGTTACACGTACTGGTGGCGCCGACCGTGACAGCCCTGGAAAAAACCCCCGTGCGGGTGAGAACGAGGGTCACGAGTCCTCTTGGGCCATGTTCCTGACGGAGAATCACCCGTAGGGCCATTAAGCACAGCAGAGAAGGTTCATGATGCGTACCACCCGGAAGATCGCCGTCGCCATCGCCGCCACCGCACTGTTGGGCGCTGCGGGTGGGGAAATGGCGCAGGCCGCGGCCGTGAAGCCCGTCGGCGCCGCACCCTCCGCATGCCGTCCGGCCAACCACATCGCGAAGATCACCAAGGCGCCCAACAGTGCGGGACATCGCCACTACCGCGTCACCCTGACCGCGCCGCGCGGGTACGACCCGTGCCGGCTGGCGGGTTCGCCCACCAGTGTGCGGTTCTCGAACCACGGCTCGGAGAACAGGATCACCGCCGGCCGTTACGGCAACCAGCGGACCGCGGTGACCTTCGGCCCGGGGCACCCGGTGCACTTCGACATCCAGGTTCCCGACAACGGCCGGGGCATCTCCGCGGACGAGGCGTCCTTCACACTCCGCGCCCCGGACGGGGAGATCCCGGGCACGTCCTTCGCCGAAGGCAAGTTCAAGGTGGCAACCGGCACCCTCGTCGGCCCGGTTCAGCGCGGCGCCTGAGCGCCTTAGCCATCTTCCGGGTCCGGTCCATCTCCTCTCCGCAATCTCGTCCGGCCCTTCCCCTCCTGGTGGTGAGCCAGTTCTTCGCGGCGTCCGTTCCGGCGGGCGCCGCCTTGCTGCACCGGCCGGAACGGGGTCACCACCACCGCAGCGGAGGTTCCTCGCCGGAATCGGCGCACCAATCCCCCCATCGGAGGACGTACCCGGAAACGCCGACTCGGTCCTCGGTCCGTCTGTAGCGTCGGGTGGGCAATGGAGGGTGCGGCTCGGAGCCGCATTCGTCCCGCGGCCCTGGACGGGAGAGAGCTCGCACAACGCGCAGCCCGGCAAGCGCAACGGTCTGCTCTGAGCGCCGATGGCGTGCCCGTCGCTCCCGCACCCGTGCCGGTCTCTCGCACGCTCACCGCAGGCCCGTCGAACCTGGCCCCCAACCGGACGGCCCCGCCCGAGGAGGCAGCAAGTGAGGAAGTACCTACGCCGAGTCCGGATGGTCGAGCCGACGATCTCCGCGGCCGAGAACTCACCTGACAACCCCACGGAGCCGAGGATGGAACCGGAACAGGCGAACACCACAGCATGGGAGAGGTACGGAGCCCACCACATCGATCGGCGGACTCCCGTCCCCGATGTGGAGCGCATCGACTGGGGCGTCGAGGGCGCCGTCCCTGGGCGTCTAGGTGCTGGGAGACCTTTCCGGGAAACGTGTGCCGGACATCGGCTCCGGTATCGCGCAACACGCGGCCCCTCTCGTACGCGAGCACGGGGCGGCGGTGGATGCCGTGGACGCGTCACCGGGTCAATACCGGCGCGCCTGCGAGCGGTACGGCGAGCTGAGCGGGCTGCGTCTGCCTCCCGCCCGTGACACCCCCGTCTCCTACCGGCTGTTCCATGTACGCCGCCGCGCCCCGTCGGACCCGGCCGACCACGACGCCGCTCCCACCACCGGGCCCCGCTGCCACCTCGGAACCCCGTAATCGTTCAGAAGGATCAGAACCCTTGACCGCGAACCATGTTCATGAAGAATTCCGCATTCTTACGAATGACGACCAGCCGCAGGCGGGACGTGGCCGCCGGAGCGTGAGCCCGGTGTGGATGCCCCCCGAGCAGTACGCCGAGACGGTGCTGAAAGCGACCGCGTTCGCGTGCCTGCTCTTCACCGACGAGCACGACAACCCGCTGCAACTGAGGGCGGTGTACTCCCGGACCCACCCGTGGCAGTTGGTCGGCGGAACAATGGATCCGGGCGAGCGGCCGTGGGAGACGGCCCTGAGGGAGTGCCGCGAAGAGACCGGGATCGTCTTCGAGGGTCCCGCCAAGCTCCTCGCGTCCATCTTCGGCCAGCCGGGAAAGGAGTGGCCCTATGCCACGATCGGCTTCGTCTTCGAGGGCGGCCGGCTGACTTCCGACCAGATCAGGTCCCTCGTCCTGGACCCGGCCGAGCACGATGACGCACGCGTCCTGTCCCTTCCTGAGTGGCGGCCGCTCATGCCACGGCGTGACTTCGCCCGGCTGGAGGCCGTGATGGAGGCTCGTCGTACGGGCACAGCGGCATTCTTCGATTCATGGGACTGGGAAGACCACTGAGGGGCCGGCCGGCACCTCACCCGACTCACCTGTGGCCACCGTGGGCGCGGACCGGTTCGACCGGATCACTCGGGTGTGGTGCCAGGTCGTGAGTGTGCGCACGAGTTGCCGAAGCTGAGCATTTCGGAGTTCGGGGGAAGCCTGGCCCCGTGGGGATATCCCGGTTGTGGGGGCCAGGAGCACGGTCATATGGTCCTGGCATGTCTCTACATATTCGAATGCGCCAAGCCCTCCCGGATGCGATGCGCGCCCGCGACAAGGTCACGGTGAGCGCTCTGCGCGCAACGCTCTCCGCGCTGGACAACGCGGAGGCGGTGCCCCTGGAAGAAGCCGGGACGCGGGGGCTGTCCCTCGAAGAGTCACCGATCGGCGCCGGCTCCACCGAAGTGGCGCGGCGTGAGCTGAGCGAGCGCGATGCGACGGAGATCGTGCGAGCCGAGGCAACGGAACGACTGGACGCCGCAGCGCGGTTGAAGGCCCCCGCTCACGCTGACCGGGTCGCGCGCCTGCGTGCGGAGGCTGCCGTGCTGCACCGTTTCCTCGACGGCCACGGCACCCCGGAGAACACAGCAGATCAGCCATAGCGCGCCCGAACCGGCGCCGGCGTACACGTACCCGCCCGTACGACGGCCACTCGACGGGGTGGTCGCCGTGGCCGGAGACCATGCCTTGGCCGGGCAGTTGGTGACCCGCCCGAGCGTGACGGTTCCCGGCCCCCTCCCCCACGCCCCCGTTCCGGGCCATGGCGCCAGGGTCGAGCCGACTACGCACCACCCGTGACCAGCGAACGCACCCGCGTACCTCCGCTAGCATGTTCGAACTCACGACGGGCGCCCTCATCGCCCGTCATTCACCGGAAAACCGGTCTTTCCGGCATGAAGAGTGACTTACTCAACCAACGTCTAGCAAATCGGCCAAACAATTGATACCTATAGCATCGCGGGTGTTTTCGCGAATAACCAGCAGAATCACGTTCGCCGCGTGGCGTCAATCGAGGACGATACTGTGGGCCACGGCGGGAGTGGTGACCCTCGGATTCCTCATCGCTCTGGAGATCGCCGCACGTCGCTACGGCCTGCCGGGGCCGATCACCACCCAGGTGCAAGAAGTAATAGTCGCCCCCCAGTCGGGCTTCCTGCTGTACGCCAGTATGGCGTTGATGATGGTGGTGCTCACCTGGCGGCAACGGTTCATCGCGGTCGGTGTCGCGATCGGAATCGATGTCACCATTCTGCTGGTGCGATGGGCGGTCGACGCCAGGGTGACCGAAGGCCATCCCTTCGGCAATGGCGCGTTGTGGGTGATTCTGGGCTACGGGGTCATCGCCGTCACGCGCCGCACGGGCCCGGAACGTGTCCTGCTGCTGAAGGGCGTCGGACTGGGTCTGCTGCTGGTCGCCGGCCGCAAGACCGGTGACACCTGGCTGCTCATCACGTCGAAGACCCGTCCGGAAGTGCTCGACCAGTACGTGGCAACCGCCGATCACGCGTTGGGCAACCCGTCGTGGCTGGTGGGCCGGATGGTCACGGCGACCGGCCCGATCGGGGCCCACTTCCTCGACGCCGTCTACACACAGCTCGCGGTGGCCGCGGTCTTCGTCGCGCTGTACCAGCTGCGCAACGTGGCGGCCGACCGCCGCTTCCCGGGCCATCACCTGGTACGCACCTTCCTGGTCATCGGCCTCCTGGGGCCGGGCATCTACGTGCTCTTCCCGGTGGTCGGGCCGATCTTCGCCTACGGCGCCGACGGCGGACACTGGGCGGTGTCCAACCTGTGGCCGAACACGACGCCACCGGTCACTGCCCCGCACCACATGTCATTCGACGGGATCACACCGCGCAACTGCATGCCCAGCCTGCACACGGCATGGGCGACCGCCATCTTCATCCATTCCCGCAAGGGCCCTCGCTTTCTCCGATTCGCAGGCGCTTTCTGGCTGGTCGCCACACTCGCCGCGACATTGGGCTTCGGCTATCACTACGGCGCGGACATCATTGCCGGCGTGGTGTTCACGCTCACGATCGAGGCGGCTCTGCGCTCGCTCGACCGCGGCTGGGACCGGTCGGGAATCCAGCTCGTCGCCTACGGTGCGGCGGTCTTCGCTGCGCTCTTGGTGTCATACCGCTATCTGCCGATGCAGATGGCCAACCATCCGTGGGTGTTCGGTCCGCTTCTCGTTCTGGCGATGGCCTCGGTGATCCACGGCTACGTACGGACCACCGAACGGTGGGAACCGAAGACCGCCCCGGCGCGGCAACCGGAACCGGAACCGCTGCCCGAACCGGTTTGAGTCGTGTCGCGTCGGCAGGGGGCTGGACGCGCCCGGCGGACGCAAGGCGAACTCCGCCCCTGAGCGGGGCGGAGTTCGCGATGCTCGTGCGTGCCTGCACGCATGCGTACGCGCATGCACGTACGCCCGTCAGGCCACGCCCGCGGCAGTCGCACGGACGACGGGGGCGACAGGTGCACCGTCCTCGCGTGCTGAGGAGAGTGCGGCCTCGACCACCGCGACGGCCGCGTGAATATCGGCCGCGGTCACCAGCGGCGTGCGCCCGTAGCGGATGTCGTCGCAGAACTCGGTGAACAGCAGCCGCAGCGCCGTCGTCCCGGCGTGCCCGCCGACCTGGCGGGAGACGCTGACGCCGTCCGTTCCGCGCACGGCGACCGAGGGAGCGTCCTCGTCGGCGAGTACGTGGCCGTGCGAGCCGAGGACGCGCAGGCTGGACGAGACGGGGGCCGGGCCGACGCCGGCGGGTGTGCGGGCCACGGTGGCTGTCGCCACCACTCCGTTGCGAAGCCGGAGCGAGAGGACCGCCGCGTCCTCGACCCCGTAGGTGCCGTGCGGGCCGTCGAAGAGCGGCGTTCGGGGCGCGGCACTGCTGAAGGCGACGACCTCCTCCACCTCCAGGCCGGTCAGATACCTGATCGCCAGGGCCGGATACCACCCGAAGTTCATCAGTTCACCGCCGCCGGACAGGGCAGGGTCACAGACCAGTTCGGGGCGCTCAACGGTCGCTCCGTCGAGCCCGCCCGCCGCGAGCCACTCCGCGTCGACGGCCAGGGGCAGACCGATCGCACCGGAGTCCACGATGCGCCGGGCACGGGCGATCTGTGGGGAGTAGAGGCGGTGCACGGCGCTGAGCAGCCCGCGCGAGCGGTCGGCGGCGTCCCACAGGCGCTGTGCGCCTCGTGTGTCGGTCGCGGCAGGCTTGTCGACGAGTACGTGTCGGTCCGCTTCGAGCGCTCTCACCGCGAGGTCGACATGGCGGGTGGGTTCGCTGCACACGAGGGCGATGTCGCAGGAGGCGAGGCCCTGGTCCAGGTCGAGCAGCGGGATGTCCGTCGCGGCCGCGAGGGCGGCGCTGTCCTCGGCGAAGGGGCTGTCGGCGGTGTCCGCACAACCGATGACCTCGATGCCGGGCAGGGATCTCAGCAGCGGTACGTAGTCACGGGCGTGCCGGACCCCGGATGCGATGAGGATTCTCATTTCAGCAGACCTCCTTTACGTCGACGGGGCGGCCTTCGTCCGCGCTGAGCTGCGCTGCCAGCGCGGCGGCGAGGGCTCCACGTACTTGGTGAGGTGCGGTCAACGGGGCTGCGACGCCGTCGAGCACATCGCGCAGGTGCCTGGTCTGCTCGGTCATCGCACCGTCGATCGACGCGGGTGCGACGGGCGAGGCGGAGTGCGCTCGCGGCTCGTCCTCGCTGCTGTGGTGCAAGGTGCCGGCCGTGCCGGAGAGCATGAGCCGGCGGACGAACGTGCCCCGTTCGACGAGGGCGTAGCACAGTTCGATGGTGGCGAGAGCGCCGCCGGCGAAGCGTACGAGGATCTGGAAACTGTCGGGGGTCGGCATCCCGGATGCCCACGTACGGCACGGGCGGGCGAACACCCGGACCGGTTCGTCGTCCATGAGCCAGGTCAGCAGGTCGAGGGCGTGCACCCCGTTATGGGCGACATGTCCTCCGGAGCGGGACGCGTCCAGTTGCCAGCCCCGCCAGCCGCCGGGCCAGACGTGCCCGGTGTACCAGGTGAGGTGCGCCAGCCGGGGCGTGCCGATCGCGCCTTCGGCGACCGCTCGGGCGATCTCGAGGTGGACGGGCTGGAAGCGAGCCGTCTGGGCGACCAGCAAGGGCCGGCCGGCGGTCTTCGCGGCCGCGAGGATCCGGTCGGCGTCGGCCACCTTCAGGGCGGCGGGCTTCTCCAGCAGGACCGCTCTGCCCGCTTCTAGGGCGGACACGGACAGTTCGGTGTGCGACTCGGGAGAGGTGCACACGGCGGTGACGTCAATGCCGTCGGACCACGCGGTCGCCGGATCGGTGGACCACGTGGCGCCCTCGGCGAGCGCGGCCAGCGCGGCGGCGCGTTCGGGATGCCGGTCGACGACGTGGGTCAGCCGCAATCCCGGAACGGCCGCGATCGCGGTGACATGATCGCGGGCGATGGCGCCCGCACCGATGACAGCCACGCGGTGGTCGCTCACCTGCCGTCCGGGATCTCGCGACCTGCTGTCTCCGGGCACTGGGGCGGGGCTCATCCACGACTCCTCACTCGATGACCAAACCTTGGACATCAGACATCTTACGTCTGATGTTGAAGGGGTGACAGAGAGGCCCCCTGCGGCCGTGGGAGACGGACTGAACCTGCTGGAGGCGCGTCATCGGTGCCGCGAGCGGGTGACGGCAGCCCCTTCCGTACTCTTGAGGCATGCGCATGCGCCCCACTCTGAGCTGGGCCCCCACCGAGGACCTGCCGCCCGCCACCACGGATCTGGAGCCGATCGCCGATGCCCTGAGCACCGGCGGTGTGCTGGTGCTCAGCGGAGCGGGTATCTCCACCGAGTCGGGCATCCCCGACTACCGGGGCGAGGGCGGGAGCCTGAGCCGACACACCCCGATGACGTACCAGGACTTCACCGCAAGCGCCCAGGCCCGGCGCCGGTACTGGGCGCGCAGCCACCTGGGCTGGCGCACCTTCGGCCGCGCCCGCCCCAACGCCGGGCACCGAGCCGTGGCCGCGTTCGAGCGGCAGGGCCTGCTCTCGGGGGTGATCACCCAGAACGTCGACGGCCTGCACCAGGCCGCCGGCAGCGAGGACGTCGTGGAGCTCCACGGAAGCCTTGACCGGGTCGTCTGCCTCTCCTGCGGCACCTTCACCTTGCGCCATGAACTCGCGCGGCGGCTGGAGGAGGCCAACCCGGGCTTCGGGCCAGTGGCCGCCGCGATCAACCCGGATGGTGACGCAGACCTCACCGACGAGCAGGTCGGGGACTTCCGCACGGTGTCCTGCACCCTCTGCGACGGCGTCCTCAAGCCGGACGTGGTGTTCTTCGGCGAAGCGGTGCCGCCTCAGCGGGTCGAGGACTGCCGCGAACTGGTCCGCGAGGCTTCCTCGCTGCTGGTCCTGGGCTCTTCGCTGACGGTGATGTCCGGGCTCCGGTTCGTCCGCCAGGCGGCCCAGGCCGGGAAACCGGTGCTGATCGTCAACCGGGACCCGACCCGAGGAGACCGGCACGCAGTCACCCGTGTCGCGCTCCCGCTGGGAACAGCCCTCACCGCCGTGGCCGACCACGTGGGCATCGCCGTCAACAACGGGACGGCGGGGCCTGCGTAGAGGGGCCGGTGATCCCTGCCCGCCGGAATCGGGCCGAGCACGGTCTCGCGCCGAAGGCGACGTCCGCGGGATACGGCAACCCTCACGGACGTCGCCTCACGCCGGGTGGTGCGCCGGATCAGCGGACCTCGGTGACCCGGTGTTCCTTGAACTTCGCGCAGTTGGAGTTCTCCACCGACACGTACACGTTGTCGATGTTGCCGCCCCAACTCACGCAGTGGCCCTTGCCGTAGACGTAGCCGGGCCCCGCGTACGACGTGTACTTCCCGGAGTCCCCGGCCCAGTCGTCGGTGTCGGGGACGTAGACGTACGTGGACATTTCCTTGGCCGCACCCGGGTTGGCACGGATGGTCGCGACGCAGTTCTTGCCGTTCGCGGAGTTGTACGTCAGGTAGACGGTGCCCAGCGAGCCGACGGGCACCGAGTTCACGGTCTTGTAGGAACCACCGCAGACGCCCTGCGGTGTGACATTGGGTGCGGCGGAGGCGATCGTGCCGAACGCGGCCGTGGCACCCAGCACCAGTGTGGTCAGAGCCCCGACAGTCGCGACATTACGCATGCTTCGCATATATCCCCCTTGTGTCCCTGAGAGCGGATTACTCCCACTTGATGTGACCCTCGAACGGCAGGGATGGTTGTGCCGCGAGCATGCAAAGAGATATCGGCTGAACCTGATCCCCTGCGCGCCGGCCGCCGCTGTCGCGCCGGGCGCCGGGTACTCGATCTACACAACGAGCGGCACGACCCCGCCTGTTGGGGCTGCGGCGACACGACGAAGGACTGACGGCCGGCAGCGCAACGCGGCGGCAACGCCGTGCTGTCGGTCAGCCCACCGGCCGCTACGACCTGGCCGGTACCCCCGGGGCGGGCAGGAACCCTGTTCCGTGGAAGTACGTCAGGTAGCGGATCAGGATCTCGTCGGTCAGGGGCGGCTGGTGGATGCCCGCGGCCGCCGCGGCGCCGGCCGTGCGGTGGGAGTCGAAGCGGCGGAGGTCCGTCGCCTCGTGCCGGGTCCGGCCCTCGTCGCCGAGGAACAGTTGCGCCGCGTTGTCGGGTTGCGCTGCTATCCGGGCCTGCCAGTGCGCCGCGGGAACGGTTCGCAGCTCGTGCCCGAGGCCGGCGGCCGCTTCGAAGACCCGGTCCAGTCCGGGCGCGTCCGGGTTGGTGAGGTGATACGTCTCCGCCCCGGTCCGGTCTGATGCGGCGAGGGCCACGACCGCGGCGCTGACGTAGTCGACCGGCACCCAGTCGGTCGACCCGTACGGCAGGTCCGGCACCGCTCCCGCCTGGAGGCAGCCCTTGATGAGCTGCCACAGCAGATCGCGGTCCTGGCAGGCGCCGGTGGCGGTGTCGCCGCTGATCCGGCCGGGCCGGTGGACGGTCACCGGCAGGCCCCGTTCGCGGGCCAGGCCGACGAGTCCCTCGGCGACCCACTTGCTCTGCGCGTACCCGTCGGGCAGGTCGGGTGCCGGGCCCGTCGGGGTCGACTCCGTGATGGTGACGGAGCGGGGGCCGGACGCCGGGGCGTACACACCGGTGGTCGAGATGTAGTGCATCCCGGGTGAGGCGGAGTCCGCGAGCAGGCGCAGCAGTTCCTCGGTGCCGGCCACGTTGGGGGCGCGCAGATCACCGTACGCGGCGGCGAAGTTGACGCGCGCGCCGTTGTGCAGGACCGGGCCGAGGCGGCGGACCAGAGCGGTCCGGTCCGCGGTCGACAGACCGAGGCCGGGGGCGGCGAGGTCGCCCGGCACGGGGCGGATCAGTTCCGCGTACCGGGGACGCCACAGGCCGTAGCGTTCCAGGTTGGCCCGGAGGCGCTGCGCCGCGCGGTGGTCGTCCGCCGCTCGTACGAGGCAGTCGACGGGGCCGTCGGTGGTCTCGATGAGGTCGCGCAGGAGGAAGGCGCCGAGGAAGCCGGAAGCGCCGGTCAGAAGCGGCCGGGCGGACGGACGCGGGTGCCTGCGTGCCGGGGCGGGCACGTGGGCCGCGGCGGCGTCCCGGCCCGTGCCCGAGATGTCCGCGGCCAGCCCGACCTCGGAGGCGAGGTCAGGTGTCGCGGTGCTCTCCCGGTCCTCCTCCCCCGCCGCGCTCCCCAGCAGACGGTCGACGCCCTCGACGGTGGGCGCCGCGAACAGGGCGCGCAGGGAGGGGCGCCGGCCGCATCGTTCCCCGATCCGCCTGGCCAGGGTCACGGCGAGCAGCGAGTGGCCGCCCAGGGTGAAGAAGTCGTCCGTGACGCCCACTGCGGGCACGCCGAGCGTCTCCGCGAACACCTCGCACAGGACGCGCTCACGCGCGGTGCGCGGCGCCCGGCCGCCGGCCGGCCCGGCGCGGTGGGGTGCGGGCAGGGCGCGCCGGTCGGTCTTGCCGTTGGGCGTGACGGGCAGGGCCCCGAGGCTGACGTGGGCTGCGGGGACCATGTGGGCGGGCAGGCTCGCGGCGAGGTGCGCGCGCACCTCGGCTTCGTCGGGGCCTGGCACACCGTCCGTCGGCACGGTGTACACGACGAGGCGGCGGTCGCCGGGCCGGTCCTCGCGGACGGCGGCGCAGGCCGCGGCGACGCCGGGCAGGGAGGCGAGCACCGCCTCGATCTCGCCGAGTTCGATGCGGAAGCCGCGCAGTTTGACCTGGTCGTCGACCCGGCAGACGTAGACGAGTTCTCCGGCCGCCGTCCAGCGCACCAGATCGCCGGTGCGGTACATGCGGCCCCCGTCGCGGTCGAAGGGGTCGGCCAGGAACCGGGACGCGGTGAGCGCGGCCCGGCCGTGGTACCCGCGGGCGACTCCCGCACCGGACACGTACAGCTCGCCGGCCACGCCGGGCGGTACGGGTGCCAGCCGGTCGTCGAGGACGTGGACCCGGGTGCCGTTGACCGGGGCGCCGATGGGCACCGTGCGCTCGGGTGCCGCCGGGCCGTCCGCGTGCTGGCAGCCGCTCATGGTGGCGCAGACGGTGGTCTCCGTCGGGCCGTAGGCGTTGACGAGGAACCGGTCCCGCGCCCAGGCGTGCACGAGGGCGGGCGGGCACGCCTCCCCGGCGAGGACCATCGTGGTGCCGGGGGGCAGCGAGCCGGGCGGCATCACCGCGAGTGCGGCGGGCGGCAGGGTGAGGTGGGTGATGCCCCGTTCGCGGACCAGGGCGGCGAGGGTGGGGCCGGGCAGCAGGGCTTCGCGTGTGTCTATCTCCAGGCAGGCTCCGGAGAGCAGCCCCATGCACAGTTCCCAGAACGCGGCGTCGAAGCTGACGGACGCCATGTGCAGCACGCGGCTGCCGGGGGCGACGCGCAGCCGCTCGCTCTGCGTCCGGGCCATGGCGCCGACGCCCCGGTGGGTGACCACGACGCCCTTGGGGCGGCCGGTGGACCCGGACGTGTAGATGACGTACGCCGGGTGTGCCGGGTGCGGAGCGTTGCCCGTGCGGGCCTCGGTGGGCGTCCGGGCACAGTCCCCGAGCTGATCAGCGTACAGGTACGGCACGGCGGTGTCCGGGAGGGCGCGGTGGACGGCGGGAGTGGTGAGGAGCAGGCGCGGAGCGGCGTCGTCGAGCATGTGGGACAGGCGCCGGGCCGGGTAGTCGGGGTCGAGCGGCACGTAGGCCGCCCCGGTCCTGAGGACGGCGAGCAGAGCGACGACAAGGTGGTGGGTGCGGGGCAGGGCGACGGCCACCCGGTCCTCGGGGCCGATGCCGTGGGCGGCGAGGTGGCGGGCGAGGGCGTCGGCACGGGCGTCGAGTTCGCCGTAGGTGAGGGTGGTGCCGGCGTCGCGGACCGCCGGGGCGTCGGGGGTCCGGCGGACCCACTGTGCGAAGAGCGCGGGAACCGTCGACTCGGGCAGGTTCTCGACGGGCCCGGTCCCCCAGGCGGCGAGTCGGGTGTGCTCGGTGGCGGTGAGCACGTCGTAGGTGTGCAGGGGGCGGTCGGGGTCCGCGCTGACGGCGTCGAGCAGCAGGACGAGCCGGTCGGCGAGGTCGCGGACCGTTGCCGCGTCGAAGAGTTCCGTCGCGTAGTCGACGGCGGCCCGCATGCCGTTGAGAGCGCCGCTGTCGTCGTACGTCTCGGTGAAGGTGAACGACAGGTCGAACTTGCTGACCCCGGCGTCGACCGGGACGCCGCTCACGGTCAGGCCCGGCAGGTCGATCGGGGCGGCGGGGGTGTGGTTCTGAAGGACGAGCATGGTCTGGAAGAGCGGATGGTGGCTCTGCGAGCGCGCGGGGTTGAGCAGTTCCACCAGTCGCTCGAAGGGGACGTCCTGATGTGCGTACGCGGAGAGGTCGAACTCCTTGACCCGGTGCAGCAGTTCGAGGAAAGTCGGGTCGCCGGACAGGTCCGTGCGCAGGACGAGGGTGTTCACGAAGAGACCGACGAGGTCCGAGGCGGCCTCGTCGGTCCGTCCGGCGACGGCCGTGCCCAGCGGTATGTCGTCGCCGGCGCCGTGCCGGGACAGGACGGTCGACAGGGCGGCCTGGAGCACCATGAAGACGCTGCATCCGCCGGCACGGGCGAGCTCCGCGACCCGTCGGGAGGTGGCAGGGCCGACGGCGAAGTCGTAGGTGGCACCGGTGTGCCGGGGCACGGCCGGGCGCGACCGGTCCCGGGGCAGCTCGACCATCTCCGGAAGACCGTCCAACGCCTGTTTCCAGTAGGCGAGTTGATGTGACAGGACGCTGTCCGGGTCGTGCTCGTCGCCGAGCAGGCGGCGCTGCCAGAGCGTGTGGTCGGCGTAGTCGACGGGCAGTGCGGTCAGCGCGGGTTCCGCGGCGCCGGCACGGGCCCGGTAGGCGGTGCCCAGGTCGTGGGCGAGGGGCGCGAGGGACGAGCCGTCAGCGGCGATGTGGTGGATGACGAGCACCAGGACGTGGGCGTCGTCGGTGATGCGCAGCAGGGTGGCCCGGAGCGGAGGACTGTTCTCGATGTCGATCGGCTCGGCCGTGGCGGCTCTGATCCGGTGGTGGAGTTTGTCCTCCTCGACGGTCTCCAGGGTGAACGGCAGGCGGACGTCGTCCGGTGCGGTGATGTGCTGGTGCGGTCCGCCGTCGCTCTCGGGAAATACGGTGCGCAGGGCGGCGTGCCGGCCGGCGACGTCGTGCAGGGCCCGGCGCAGGGCCTCCGTGTCGAGTGGTCCGTCGATGCGTACGGCGAAGGGGATGTTGTACGTCGGGGAGGGGCCTTCGAGCCGGTGGAGGAACCACAGGCGCTGCTGGGCGTAGGACAGTGGGAGGGTGTCGGGGCGTTCCTGCGGGACCAGGGCGGGGCGGGCGGGCCGGTCCGCCACCTCCAGGGCGGCGGCGAGTGCGGCGACGGTGGGGTTCTCGAAGAGGGTGCGGATCTCGGTCTCGGTGTCCAGGGCGGTGCGGACACGGCCCACGAGACGGGTGGCGAGCAGGGAGTGGCCGCCCAGGGCGAAGAAGCTGTCGTCGATGCCGACGCGTGCCACGCCGAGCACGTCGGCGAACAGTCCGGCGAGGATCTCCTCCAGGGCGCTGCGCGGCGGCCGGACGTGCGTGGCCGACGGGCCGGCGGGCTCGGGCAGGGCCGCCCGGTCGAGCTTGCCGTTGGGGGTCAGCGGCAGCGCGCCGACCGGCTGGATGACGGACGGCACCATGTAGGCGGGCAGGTGGTGTCCTACGTGTGCGGCGAGCTGAGCGGGGTCCGGGGCGCGCCCGGGGGCGGGGACGACGTAGGCGGTGAGGGTGCGGTCGCCGGGCAGGTCCTCGCGGACCAGGACGCAGGCGGCGTGCACGGACGGGTCGGCGCGGAGCACCGTCTCGATCTCGGCGGGTTCGATGCGGTGGCCGCGCAGTTTGATCTGCTGGTCGGTCCGGGCCACGTAGTGCAGGGCGCCGTCGACGTCCCGGCGCACGAGGTCGCCGGTGCGGTACACGCGCGCGCCGGTGCCGTCGAACGGGTCGGCGACGAACCGGGTGGCGGTGAGGCCGGGCCGCCCCAGGTAGCCCCGCGCGACGCCGGCGCCCGCGACGTACAACTCGCCCTCGGCGCCGGGTGGTACGGGTCGCATCGCCGCGTCCAGGACGTAGGCGCGCATGCCGTCGAGTGGCCGTCCGACGGGGGCCGCACCGGTGGGAGCGTCGTCGGGGCTGACGTGGTGGGCGGTGGCGAAGGTGGTGGTCTCGGTGGGCCCGTAGACGTGGAGGACGGCGGTGCCGGGGTGGGCGGCGGCGAGGCGTTGCAGGACGCCCGGCGCGGCGGCCTCGCCTCCGGTGGCGACCAGACGGAGCAGGCCGAGGGCGTCGCTGTCCGTTTGCGCGAGGACGTTGAACAGGGCCGTCGTCAGGAACGCCGCGGTCAGGCCGTGCCGGGTGACGAGGTCCCTGAGCACGGCGGGCTGGAGCGTGCCCTCGGGAGCGACGACGACGCGGCCGCCGTTGAGGAGCGGGGCCCAGATCTCGAAGGTCGAGGCGTCGAAGACGTACGCCGAGTGCAGCAGGACGGCGTCGGCCGTGCCGTCGGCCCAGGCCCGGTGCGCCGCGAGGGCGGTCACGTCGGCGTGGGTGACGCCGACGCCCTTGGGCAGGCCGGTGGAGCCGGAGGTGAACATGACGTACGCGAGCCGGGCTCCGCCCGTGACCGTGGGGAGAGCGCCCGGGGCGGCCGGGCCGCCCTGCCGGACACGGCCTTCGGTGTCGACGGTCAGCACGCTTGTTTCCGGGCCGAGTTGGCTTACCCAGGGGTGATCGCGGGCGGTCTCGTCGACGATCAGGGCACGCAGGGCGGCCACCTCGGCGACACGGCCGAGCCGTTCGGCCGGCCAGCGCGGGTCGAGGGGCACGTAGGCGGCGCCCGCGCGCAGGGCGGCCAGGGAGGCGGTGACCATGGCGGTCGAGCGGCCCACGAGGATGCCGACGCCGTCCTCGGCGCCGGCCCCGAGCCCGGCCAGGGCGCCGGCCAGCTCGTCCGAGAGGTCGCGGAGCCCTCGGTAGGTCAGCTGCCCGCCCGCACCGGACACGGCCACCGCGTCCGGGTACCGGGCGGCGTACCCGGCCACGGCGTCCGGGATGCTCATGTCCAGGGCGCCGCCGGGCAGTTCGGCGCCGGTCCCCTGGGAGAGCAGGGTCTCGCGCTCACCGTCCAGCAGGACGGGCAGGGCGTCGGCGCGGCGGTCGAGCCCCTGCCCCATCGATGTCAGCAGGCGCCGCATGCGGGCGGCCGTCCGGGCCACGCCGTCGCGGTCCAGGACGGCGGCCCGGTAGCCGAACGTGATCCGCAGGCGGTCGCCGGGGGCGATGGTGAGGGTGAGCGGGTAGTGGGCCGCGTCCGTGCCGCTGAAGCCGGTGACGGCCAGGTCCGCCAGCCCCTGCCGCGCGGTGCGCAGGGACTCGTCGTCCATCGGATAGTTCTCGAACACGGTGAGGGTGTCGAAGAGTTCGTCCAGGCCGGTGACGCCCCGGATCTCGCTCAGGCCGACGTGCTGGCTGCCCAGGAGGCGGCCCTGTTCCTCCTGGAGCCGTGTGAGGAGCCCGGCCAGGGTCTCGCCGGGCTCCGGGCAAAGCCGTACCGGCACGGTGTTGATGAAGAGGCCGACCATGGACTCGATGCCGGGAATCTCCGGCGGGCGGCCGGACACGGTGGCGCCGAACACGACGTCCGGGCGCCCGGTGAGGTGCCCGAGCACCAGGCCCCAGGCGCCCTGGACGAGCGTGTTCAGGGTGAGGCGGTGGGCGCGGGCCGTCTCGCGCAGCCGGAGCGTCGTGGCCTCGTCCAGGTCGAGGACCAGGGTCTCGGGCAGTTCGGCGGCGCCCGGCGCGCCCGCGCCACTGGGCCCGGCGAGCAGGGTGGGCGCCTCGATCCCGGCCAGGGCGGTGGCCCAGGCGTCCAGCGCGGCGGTGCGGTCCTGTTGCGCGAGCCAGCCGAGGTAGGTCCGGTAGGGGGTGACGCGCGGCAGGGCGCTGTCGTCGCCCCAGGTGGCGTACAGCTCGAACAGTTCCCGCACGATGAGGGGCATCGACCAGCCGTCGAACAGGATGTGATGGCTCGTCATCACGAGGCGGTGGCGCTGCGGCCCGGTGCGCACCAGGGTGAACCGCATCAGCGGCGGGGTGGTCAGGTCGAAGCGGCGGGTGCGGTCGGCGCCGAGGAACGCGGTGAGCCGTTCCTCCGTCGTGCCCGTGCCGTCCGCACCTGTCAGGTCCAGTTCCTCCAGTGGTACGGGTACCTCGGCGGCGATGGCCTGTACGGGCTCGTCCAGGTCCTCGTGGAGGAAGCCGGCCCGCAGGTTGGCGTGCCGGCGCAGCAGGCCGCCGATGGCGGCGCGCAGTGCGGGGACGCCGACGGGGCCTTCGAGGTCGAAGACGAACTGGGCGGTGTAGACGTCCACGGCACGGGAGTCGTACAGGGCGTGGAAGTGCATGCCTGCCTGAAGCGGCGTCAGCGGTAGTACGTCCTCCAGCTGGAAACCGGTCACTTGCGTCCACCCCACTTGTTCTGCAGTCGGTCGATCTGGGCCTGGTTGAGCGACACCAGGGGAAGGTCGGACGGCGTGTAGCCGCCCGCGTCGGGTCGTTCGGCATGGTCGGCGATGGCGCGCAGCGCCTGTGTGAACGCGTCGGACAGGGCGCCCACGTCCTCCTCCTTGAGAAGGTCGCTGGGCCAGGTCCAGCGGGCCACCAGGCGCGGGCCGTCCGGCAGGTCCTCGGTGTGCGCGTTGATGTCGATGACGTGGTGCACGGGCATGTCGGGGTCCTGGCCGCGCGGCCCGCCGCCGTCGAGCAGTACGGCCCAGTCGGCGCCTGGGCCCCCGTCCGCCGCCTCGTGCGGGGCGACGTACCGCCCGAGGTAGTTGAAGCCGATCTGGGGTCCGGTCGTGGTGGCCAGCCGGGGGCGCGTCGCCGGGTTGAGGTGACGCAGCATTCCGTGCCCGACGCCGTGGTCGGGGACGGTCCGCAGCTGTTCCTTGACCCGTTTGACGGCGCGTTCGACCAGTGCGGCGTCGAAACCGCCGGGGCCTCGGGCGTCGACGGGCCCGGGGTCGATCCGGACCGGGTAGAGGCTGGTGAACCAGCCGACCGTCCGGGACACGTCGATGTGGTCGGCGATCTGCTCGCGGCCGTGGCTCTCCAGGTCGAGCAGGACGCCGGCGCCGGCCGGCCGGGACCCGCCGGGGCCGGGGGCCCGTTCCGCCCGCCAGGCGCAGACGGCGAGGGCGAGGCCCGTGAGCAGGATGTCGTCCACGCCGGCGTGGAAGGCGCCGGGGGCGGTGGTGAGCAGGGCCTGCGTCCAGGTGGCGGGAAGGTGGGTGACCAGGGTGCGTGTCCCGTCGGCGGTGTCCAGGTGGGGATCGAGCGGCCGGTATCCCAGCTGCGGGTCCGGGGTGCTCAGCACGTCCTGCCACAGGGGCAGTTCGGCTTCCCGCGCGGCGCTGCGCGCCTGGGCGGCGAGCAGGTGCGCCCAGCCTCTGTAGGACGTGGTGACGGCGGGGAGCGCCGTGGCCGTGGCGGGGCGCTGCCCGGCGGCGGTTTCGGTGACCGTCTGCCATGCGCGGGCCAGATCGGCGGCGAGGATGCGCCAGGAGACCGCGTCGACGGCCAGGTGGTGCACGACGAGCAGCAGGCGCCCGCGCTCGTGCGCTCCGGCGTCGCACCAGACCGCTTCGACGACGTCCCCCTGGGCGGGACGCAGCCGCCTGCGTACCTGTTCGCCCGCCTCGGTGAGGGCGGCGCGCGCGGCTGCCGCGTCGAGGCCCGCGATGTCGACGCGGGTGAAGCGGCGGCGGGCGTCCACCGTGCCGGGTGGCAGGGCTTCGAGCACCGGTTCGCCGCCGGCCGGGCGGGTGACCCGCAGGCGGAGCATGTCGTGGTGGTCGACGAGGAGCTGGAGGGCGGCGACGAGGGTGTCCTCGTCGGCCCCGGCGGGCGTGCTCAGGACCCCGGACTGGTTGTACCCGTCCGTGGCGCCGGGTCGCGCGAGGAGCCAGGCGGCGATGGGCGTCGGCGGCATCTCGCCGGTGCCCTGGTCGGCCGGCGCGGTGGTGTGCTCGTCGAGGGCTGTGGCGACGGCCGCGATGGCCTCGGGTGTGCGGTGGAGGAAGACGTCGCGGGGCTGGACCCGCAGGCCGGCCTCGCGTACCCGGCTGACGAGCTGGATCGAGAGGATGCTGTCGCCGCCGAGCGCGAAGAAGTCGTCGTCCGCGCGGACGGCCGGGGTACGCAGGACGGAGGCGAACACGTCGCACAGAACGCGTTCCCGAGCGGTGCGGGGCCGCCCGCCCGGCCGGACGGCGTCGGGGCGCGCCGGGGCGGGCAGGGCCTTGCGGTCGGTCTTGCCGTTCGGCAGGAGCGGCAGCGCGTCGAGGGAGGCGAAGACGGCGGGCACCATGTACGGCGGCAGGGCCGACGCCAGCCGGGTGCGCAGTTCCGCGTCGCGGGGGTGTGCGGCGCCGCCGCGCCTGTCGGGGACGGTGTAGGCGACCAGCCGCCGTTCGCCCGGCCGGTCCTCGCGGACGAGGACGCAGGCGGCGGCGATGCCGTCGAGCGCGGTGAGCGCGGCCTCGATCTCACCGAGTTCGATGCGGAAGCCGTGCAGCTTGACCTGGTCGTCGGCGCGGGAGACGTAGGTGAGCAGGCCGTCGGTGCCCCGTTTGACGAGGTCGCCCGTGCGGTACATGCGGCTGCCGGCGGGTCCGTACGGATCGGCGACGAACCGCGCGGCGGTCAGTCCGGGCCGCCCAAGGTAGCCGCGCGCGAGACCCTCGCCGGCGATGTGGAGTTCGCCGGTGACGCCCGGCGGCACCGGCCGGAGCCCGGCATCCAGGACGTAGGCGCGGGTGTTGTCGACGGGGCGGCCGAGCGGCACGCCCCCCTCCTGCTCCCCGGTCCGGTGGTGGTGGGCAGTGGCGTCGATGGTGGTCTCGGTGGGCCCGTACAGGTTGTGCACCTCGACCTGCCAGGCCTGTCCGGCGCGTTCGGCCAGGGACCAGGGCAGGGGTTCGCCTCCGCACAGGACGGCCCGCAGGCTCGCGGGGGCCTCTTCGGGACCGGTCTCGGTGAGGACGAGCGCGAGGTGCGAGGGCACGAACTGGGCGACGGTCGCCCCGGTGTCGCGCATCCGGGCGAGCAGGCCGGAGGGATCGTGGTTGACGGCGGGCGGCACGGGGCAGGTCGAGCCGCCGTGCAGGAGCGGCAGCCAGGTCTCCCAGACCGAGGCGTCGAAGCTCGGCGAGGTGCGCGCGAGGATCCGGTCGTCGTCGGTGAGGCCGAGGTGGCGGGCCATCCAGGCCATGTGGTTGGTCAGGGACGCATGGGTGACGACCACGCCCTTGGGGCGGCCGGTGGAGCCCGAGGTGTAGATGACGTACGCGGCGTCGAGCGGGTCCGGCGCGGCGGGGAGCGGCGCCGGGCGCCCCGTGGACCAGGCCGCCCGGTCGTCGAGCGCGAGGCAGGGCACGGAGGGGACGTACCGCGCGGCGCGGGCGGTGGTGTGGGTGAGGAGCAGCGCCGGGCGGGCGTCGTCGAGCATGTAGGTGATCCGCGCCTCGGGGTACTCCAGGTCGAGCGGCAGGTAGGCGGCCCCGGCCTTGGCCACGGCCAGCATCGCGACGACCTGGTCGGCGGTGCCCTCCAGGGCGAGAGCGACGAGGTCGCCGCGGCCGATACCCCGGCCGTGCAGGTGGTGTGCCAAGTCGTCGGAGAGCGTGTCCAGTTCGCGGAAGGTGAGCCGGTGCGCCCCGTCCCGCACGGCGATCGCGTCGGGGGTTCTGGCGGCCTGTCCGCGGAACGCCGAGGGCGCCGTGCGCGCCGCCACGGTCCGGACGGGGCCGTGTGCGGCCCGCTCCAGATCCGCCAGCTCGGCCGCCTCCAGGAGGCCGACGGCATGGACGCGCCGGCCGGGGTCGGCGGCGAGTACGGCGAGCAGCCGGGTCAGGCGGGCGGCCAGGGCATGGGCGGTGGTGTGGTCGAAGAGTTCGGTGGAGAACTCCAGGACGCCGTCCAGGCCCGTGGGACGCCCCTCTCCGTCGCGTGTCTCGGTGAAGGTGAAGGTCAGGTCGAACTTGCTGATGCCGGTGTGCACGGGCTGCCCGGTCACCGTGAGACCGGGCAGGTCGACGGTGGTGTCCGCCTGGTTCTGGAGGACGAGCATGGTCTGGAACAGCGGGTGGTGGTTCTGGGCCCGGACCGGGCTGAGGGCATCCACCAGCCGCTCGAACGGGACATCCTGGTGGGCGTAGGCGGCGAGGTCGAACTCCCGTACCCGGTCGATCACTTCGGCGAACGTGGGGTTCCCCGTCAGGTCGGTGCGCAGGACGAGCGTGTTGACGAAGAAGCCCACCAGATCGTCGAGTGCTTCGTCGGTGCGTCCGGCGACGGCGGTGCCGAGCGGGATGTCCTCACCGGCGCCGTGCCGGGACAGGAGGACCGACAGTGCCGCCTGGAGCACCATGAAGAGGCTGCTTCCGCGCGACCGGGCGAGTTCCGCGAGTGCCCGGTGGGTCTCGGCGTCGACGGGGAAGGCGAACGCGTCTCCGCGGTACGCCGTGACGGCGGGGCGCGGCCGGTCGCACGGCAGGTCGAGCAGGTCGGGGGCGCCGGCGAGCGCGTCGCGCCAGAAGCCCAGCTGGCGGGCGCCCTGGCTGGACGGGTCGTCCTCGGCGCCGAGCAGCGCGCGCTGCCACAGCGTGTAGTCGGCGTACTGGACACCGAGTTCCGTCCAGGCCGGCTCCTCACCCTCGGTACGTGCCCGGTAGGCGTCGCCGAGGTCGCGGGCGAGCGGGGCGAGGGACCAGCCGTCGCCCGCGATGTGGTGGACGATCAGGACGAGGACATGGGACTCGGCTCCAAGTCGCAGCAGCCGGGCCCGTACGGGCAGTTCGGCGCTCACGTCGAAGGGGTGCGCCACCTCGGCCCTCAGGACCGCGTCGAGTCGGGCGGGGCCGGTGTCGCGGGGGCTCAGGTCGAGGTCGGCGCCACTGGCGTCGAGTACGGCCTGGCGTGCCACGCCGTCGGTCTCGGGAAAGACGGTGCGCAGGCTCTCGTGGCGTTCGACGACGTCCACGAGGGCGCTGCGCAGGGCGTCCGCGTCGAGCGGGCCGTCCAGGCGGAGTACCAGCGGCACGTTGTACGTGGCGCTGGGCCCCTCGAACCGGTTGAGGAACCACAGTCGCTGCTGGGCGAAGGACAGGGGCAGCGGATCGGGCCGGACCGGGGCACGCTCCAGGGGGCTCCTGGCTTGCTCCGCACCGTCCAGCGTGGCCGCGAGTGCGGCGGGCGTGGGGTGCTCGAAGACGGCCTTGACCTGGACCTCCACGGCGAGCGCGGTACGGATGCGGGCGGCGAGCCGGGTGGCGAGCAGGGAGTGGCCGCCCAGCGTGAAGAAGTTGTCGTCGGGACCCGCCCCGTCGAGGCCGAGCACGTCGGCGAACAGCCCGCAGAGGATCTCCTCGCGCACGGTGCGGGCGGCGCGCCCGGGAAGGGGTGCGTGGTGTGCGGGCTCGGGCAGAGCGGCCCGGTCCACCTTCCCGTTGAGGGTCAGCGGCAGCGCCCCGATCAGGACGAACGCCGAGGGCACCATGTAGGCGGGCAGGGAGCGGCCGACGGCGCGGGCGAGGTCGGCGGGCTCGGGGTGCGCCCCGTTGGCGGGCACCACGTACGCGATGAGCCGCCGGTCGCCGGGGGTGTCCTCGCGGACCACGGCGAAGGAGTCGGCGACTCCCTCGCAGCAGGCCAGCACGCCCTCGATCTCTCCGAGTTCGATGCGGTGGCCGCGCAGCTTCACCTGGCCGTCGGCGCGGCCGGCATAGGCGATCTGTCCGTCGCGGGTCCACCGGACGAGGTCGCCGGTGCGGTACATGCGACCGCCCGATGTGTCGAACGGGTCGGCCACGAACCGGGCGGCGGTCAGGCCGGGAAGGCCGGTGTACCCGCGCGCCACGCCACGCCCGGCGAGGTACAGCTCACCCGTGACGCCCGGTGGGACCGGGCCCAGCGAGCCGTCGAGGACGTACAGCCGCATGCCGTCCAGGGGGCGGCCGATGGGCGGCGGACCGGACGGCAGGCCGGCCGTGACGTCGTAGCGGGTGGCGAAGGTCGTCGTCTCGGTGGGGCCGTACACATGGAGGACGCGCACGCCGGGCAGGGTGCCGGCGACTCGCTGCATCGCGTCCGGTGAGGCCAGTTCACCTCCGGCGCAGACGAGGCGGAGGCCGGCGAGAGCGCCCGGATCGGTGTCGGCGATGACGTTGAACAGGGCCGTCGTCAGGAAGACGGCGGTCACCCCGTGTTCGTGGACGGCGTCACCGAGGACACGCGCCTCGAGTACGCCGTCCGGTGCGACGACGACCCTGCCGCCGTGCAGGAGCGGGGCCCAGATCTCGAACGTCGAGGCGTCGAAGACGTACGCGGAGTGCATCAGGACCGCGTCGGCGGCGCCGCCCTGCCAGGCGGCGTCGGCCGTCAGCGCCGCCACGTCGGCGTGCGTGACGCCGACTCCCTTGGGCAGTCCGGTCGAGCCGGAGGTGAACATCACGTAGGCGAGGGCCCCGGGGCCCGGCACGGCGGCGGGGCGCCCCGGCCGCTCGGGCGCGCCGCGGAGGATCCGGCCGAGCCGGTCCACGACCACGACCGGAATCCGGCGGGCCGTCTCGGCCACCCAGGGCGAGGCGAGGGCGTCCTCGTCGATGACGAGGACCCGCACGGCCGCCACCGCGGCCACCTGTCCGAGCCGCTCCCCCGGCCAGCGGGCGTCCAGCGGGACGTACGTACCGGCTGCGCGGACCGCGCCCAGGGACACCGTCACGACCGCCGGCGACCGGGTGAGCAGCACGCCGACCCCGGACTCGGGGCCGATGCCCAGGCCCGCCAGGGCTCGGGCGAGGTCGTCGGAGATCCGGTCGAGTCCGGCGTAGGTGAGGGCGGTGTCGTCACCGGTGACGGCGACGGCGTCCGGTGTGCGGCGTGCCTGGGCCGCGAAGAGCGCGGGCAGGGTGGCGTCCTCGGCGGGTGCGGGCAGCTTGCCGCCTGTGCCCCAGTGGGAGACGCGGGTGTGCTCGTCCGGCGTCATCAGGTCGTAGCCCGCCAGCGGCCGGGCGGGGTCGTCGGCCACCTGCTCCAGGAGCCGGACCAGGCGGTCCGCGAGCGCTTCGACGGTGGACCGGTCGAAGAGCGCGGTGGCGTACTCGATCCCCGCGGTGAGGCCGCCCTCGCCCGGCTCCTCACCGAAGGCGAAGGTGAGGTCGAACTTGCTCAGGCCGTTGTGCAGGAGCCGGCTCTCCACGGTGAGGCCCGGCAGGTCGGGGCGGGCGGTCTCCTGGTTCTGCAGGACCAGCATGGTCTGGAACAGCGGATGGTGGTCGCGCGCCCTGACCGGGTTGACGCTCTCGACGAGACGCTCGAAGGGCACGTCCTGGTGCGCGTAGGCGGCGAGGTCGAACTCCCGCACGCGCAGAATGAGTTCGCGGAAGGTCGGATTGCCGGACAGGTCCGTGCGCAGGACCAGCGTGTTGGCGAAGAACCCGACCAGGTCTTCCAGTGCCTCGTCCGTGCGGCCGGCGACGGGCGAGCCGAGCGGGATGTCGTCACCCGCGCCGTGCCGGTGCAGCAGGGTGGCCACCGCCGCCTGGAGCACCATGAACAGGCTGCTGCCCGACTCCCTCGACAGCCGCATGAGCCGGGCGTGCAGAGCGGGCGGCACGTCGAAGGTGTGGACGGCTCCCGCCGGGTCGGTGGTGACCGGGCGCGGCCGGTCCAGCGGCAGGTCGATCAGCGCGGGCAGACCGGCGAGGGCGGTGTGCCAGTGGTCGAGCTGCCGGCGAAGGACGCTCTGCGGTGCGACGCCGTCGCCGAGCGCGGCGTGCTGCCAGAGGGTGTAGTCGGCGTACTGGAGCGGGGTGCCGGCCACCGGCCCGGTCTCCCGGCCGGTGAGACGGGCCGTGTAGGCCTCGCCGAGGTGTCGGGCGAGCGGGGCGAGGGACCAGCCGTCAGCCGCGATGTGGTGCAGGACGAGGACCAGGACGTGATGGCCGGGTGCGGAGCGCAGGAGCAGGGCGCGCAGGGGCGGGTCCGTGCTGACGTCGAACGGCTCGCGCACGGCGGCCGGCACAAGCGCCTCCAGATCCGCGGGGGCCGTGCTCACGACCGGCAGCCGGGGCGTGACGTCGGCGGCGGGAAGTACCAGCTGATGCGGCACGCCGTCCCGTTCGGGGAACAGGGTACGCAGCGCCTCGTGCCGCTCCACCACGTCGCGCAGGGCGGCCCGCAGGGCGTCCGTGTCCAGGGCGCCGCCGAGTTCGAGCACGAGCGGGATGTTGTAGGCGGAGCTGGGGCCCTCAAGCCGGTTGAGGAACCACAGGCGCTGCTGCGCGGAGGAGAGCGGCAGCGGGTCGGGCCGCCGTGCCGCGGGCACCACCGGCGGGCGGGGCCGGTCCCGCAGGTCCAGGACGCGGGCCAGGCCCGCGACCGTCGGGTGGTCGAAGAGGGTGCGTACGGCGATCTCGGCACCCAGGACGACGCGGACGCGGCTGACGACGCGCATGGCGAGGAGCGAGTGCCCTCCGAGGTCGAAGAAGCTGTCGTGCGCAGCCACCTGGGGCCGTTGCAGAACGTCGGCGAAGATGCCGGCGAGCACGCCCTCCTGGAGGGTGTGCCGGCCCGCGCCGTCGCCGGTGCGGGAGCCCGGCGCGGGCTCGGGCAGGGCGCGCCGGTCCACCTTGCCGTTGGGCAGGAGCGGAAGTTCGTCCAGCACGACGACGGCACCGGGCACCATGTAGTGCGGCAGGCTCCCGGCGAGGGCGTCGCGCAGGGCGACGGGGCGCAGGGCGGGGTCGCCGGTGACGGCGTAGCAGACGAGGCGGCGGTCGCCGGGGGTGTCCTCACGGATCACGGCGCAGGCGGCCGTGACGCCGGGGCGTGCCAGCAGCGCGGCCTCGACCTCCCCCAACTCGATGCGGAAGCCGCGGAGTTTGACCTGGTCGTCGGCGCGGGCCACGTAGTCGAGCAGACCGTGACGGTTCCACCGCACGAGGTCGCCCGTCCGGTACATGCGTCCGCCCGCGCCGTCGAACGGGTCGGCGACGAACCGGGCGGCGGTCAGGCCGGGGCGGTCCAGGTAGCCGCGGGCGAGATTGGGGCCCGACAGGTACAGCTCACCGGTGACGCCGGGCGGTACGGGCCGCAGCAGCCGGCCGTCGAGAACGTAGGCGCGCATGGTGTCGACGGGGCGGCCGATCGGCACGGTCTCGTACGGCGTCGCGGTATTCGCGCGCCGGCCGTGCTCCGGTACGTCGACCCGGTGGGCGGTCGCGTCGATGGTCGCCTCGGTGGGCCCGTAGAGGTTGTGCACCTCGGCCCCCCACACTCCGGCGACCTCGTCGGCGAGCGCGCGGGGCAGCGGTTCGCCGCCGCACAGGACGGTGCGCAGGCCGGGCAGCGGCGCCGCGTGCGCCGCCTCGGCGAGAACGAGGGCCAGGTGGGAGGGTACGAACTGGGCGACGGTGACGCCGAATCGCCTCATCCAGGAGACCAGGGCGCGGGGTTCGGTATTGGCGCCGTCCGGCAGCAGACAGACTTCGGCGCCGTTCATCAGCGGGAGCCAGAGCTCCCACACGGAGGCGTCGAAACTGAAGGAGGTACGGGCGAGGACCCGGTCGTCCGGAGTGATCGCCAGGTGCCGCGCCATCCAGGCCATGTGATTGGCCAGGGCGGCGTGCGACACGACCACGCCCTTGGGGCGGCCGGTGGATCCGGAGGTATGGATGACGTAGGCGGGGTCCGCCGGATAGGGGCCGCCCAGAAGGCTTCCGGCGCGGCCCGTGGCCCGGCCGGCCGCATCGTCCAGGGCCAGCCACGGGACGTCGCAGCCGGGCAGGTCCGCGTGGACGTCCGTGGTGGTGAGCAGCAGGACGGGTCGGGCGTCGTCCAGCATGTGGCGGATGCGGGCGGCCGGGTAGTGCGGATCGATCGGCAGGTAGGCGGCGCCGGCCCGCAGGACGGCCAGCATGGCGACGACGGTGTCCACGGACGCCGGCGCGGCGATGGCCACCCTGCTCTCACGGTCCGCGCCACGCTCCCTGAGGACCTGGGCGAGGCTGTCGGTCCTGGCATCGAGTTCGGCGTAGGTGAGGCTCGTGTGCGCGTCGCGCACGGCGACCGCGTGGGGGGTGCGCGCGGCCCGGTCCCGGACCGCTTCGGGAACGGTACGGGAGGCCACGGGCCGCCCCGCGCCGCGTCCCTGGGCCAGCAGACGGTCGCGCTCCCCCGAGGCGAGGGGGTCCAGGTGGCTGATGGCCCGGCCGGGGTCGCTCACGGCCAGGGTCAGGACGCGGGCGAAACGGGTGCACAGGGCGCGGGCGGTGGCGGCGTCGAAGAGGTCGGTCGCGTACTCCAGGTATCCGCCGATGCCTCCGGCACCGGGCGGGGTGTCCGCGGCGGCGCGCTGTGGCGGGTCGGCGGGTCCGGCGGATCTGCTTTCTTCGGTGGATCTCTGTTCCCCGCCGGCTTCCGTGACTTGCGTGACTTCGGTGGCTTCGGTGAGCGAGAACGTCAGGTCGAACTTGCTGCCCCCTCGGTGCCGGGACCGGTCGCGGACGGTGACGCCCGGCAGATCGAGGTCCGCCCTCTCCTGGTTCTGAAGGACCAGCATGGTCTGGAAGAGGGGGTGGTGGTCGCCGGACCGCTCGGGGTTGAGGGCCTCCACGATCCGCTCGAAGGGGATGTCGCCGTGGCTGAGGGCCGCGATGTCGAACGCCTTGACCCTGTCGAGCAGTTCGCGGAACGTCGGGTCGCCGGACAGGTCCGCGCGCAGGAGGACGGTGTTGACGAAGAACCCGACCAGATCGTCGAGGGCTTCGTCGGTGCGTCCGGCCACCGCGGTGCCCAGCGGGATGTCGGAACCGGCGCCGTGGGCCTGCAACGTCACCGCGAGGGCCGCCTGGAGCACCATGAAGGGTGTGCAGCCGGCGGCACGGGCGAGCCGGATCACGGCGGCGTGCGCGGGGGCGGGCAGCTCGAAGGGGACGGCGCCGCCCCGGTGGCTGGGCACGGCCGGGCGGGGCCGGTCGACGGGCAGGTCCAGCAGGTCGGGGGCGCCGTGCAGCGCCTCCTTCCAGAAGGCGAGCTGGTGAGCGGCCAGGCTGTCCGGGTCGCTGTCGTCGCCGAGCAGCCGGCGCTGCCACAGGGCGTAGTCGGCGTACTGCACGCGCAGGGGTGTCCAGCCGGGCGTGCCCGTGCCCTCGGTCCTGGCGCGGTAGGCGACGCCGAGGTCGCGGCTCAGCGGGGCGAGGGACCAGCCGTCCGCGACGACATGGTGAAGGACGAGAACCAGGATGTGGCGGCCGGGGTCCAGACGGAGGAGGCGGGCGCGGACTGCGGTGTCGCCCGTGAGGTCGAAGGGCGTGGTGGTCAGGTGGCGCACGGTGTTCCCGGCCCAGGCGTCGGCGTTCTCCCCGGCCGGGGGCCGCTCCACGAGGAGGGGGACGAGCGATTGCGCGGCGTCCGCGTCGAGGACCTCCTGACGGGCGACGCCGTCGTGTTCGGCGAAGACCGTGCGCAGGCTCTCGTGCCGGGCGACCACGTCGGCGAGGGCGCCGCGCAGGGCGTCCGTGTCCAGCGGACCGTCGAGTTCGAGGACGAGCGGAACGTTGTAGGCGTCGCCCGGCCCCTCCACCCGGTTGAGGAACCAGAGGCGCTGCTGCGCGAAGGACAGCGGTACCGCTTCGGGGCGCGGCTGCGGGCAGAGGACGGGCCGGAGCGCCCCGGTGGTGTCCAGGGCGGCGGCCAGGGAGGCGACCGTGGGATGGTCGAAGAGGGTGCCCAGGCCGAGTTCGGCGCCCAGGGCGGTCCGCACCCGGCCGGTGAGTCGGGTGGCGAGCAGTGAGTGGCCGCCCAGGGAGAAGAAGTTGTCGTCGATGCCGACCCCGGTCACACCGAGGACATCGGCGAACAGGCCGGCCAGCACCTCCTCGTAGGCGGTCCGGGGTGCGCGGCCCCTGGTGGTGACGGCGCGGGGGGCGGGCAGAGCGCGGCGGTCGACCTTGCCGTTGGGGTTCAGTGGCAGCGCGTCCAGTGGCACGAACGTTGAGGGCACCATGTACGCGGGCAGTGCGCGCCCGACACGGCGGGTCAGGGCGGAGTCGTCCAGCCGGGCACCGGGGGCCGGCACGACATAGGCGACGAGCCGGCGGTCGCCGGGGGTGTCCTCACGGACCACGACGCAGGCGCCGCGCACGTCCGGGTCGGTCAGCAGGACGTTCTCCGTCTCGGCCGGTTCGATGCGGAATCCGCGGAGTTTGATCTGGCCGTCCGCTCGCCCGACGTACTCGATGTCGCCGTGCGCGGTCCAGCGCACGAGGTCGCCGGTGCGGTACATCCGGCGGCCGGACGCGTCGTACGGGTCGGCGACGAATCGGGTGGCGGTGAGCGCGGCACTGCCCTGGTAGCCGCGGGCGACGCCGTGGCCGCTCACGTACAGCTCCCCCACGACGCCGGGCGGCACCATGCCGAGGGCGTCGTCGAGGACGTACAGGCTCGTTCCGTCGAGGGGCCGGCCGATGGGCGGTACGCCCCCGGCGTCGGGGGCGACGGGATGGCGCGCGGCGAAGGTCGTGGTCTCCGTGGGCCCGTAGACGTGCAGGACGAGTGTGCCGGGTGTCGCGGCGGCCACCCGCCGCATGAGGTCCGGGGTCGCCGCCTCGCCGCCCGTGGCGACCAGGCGGAGCCCGGCGAACGCGGCAGGGTCCGCCTCGGCCATCACGTTGAACAGGGCGGTCGTCAGGAACAGCGCGGTGACGCCGTGCCGGTCCACCAGGTCGTGGAGGACCCGCGCCTCCAGTACGCCGCCGGGTGCGACGACCACCCGGCCGCCGTTCAGGAGCGGCGCCCAGATCTCGAAGGTGGAGGCGTCGAACACGTAGGCCGAGTGCATCAGCACGGCGTCGGACACGCCGTCCGTCCAGGCGCGGTCGGCGGCCAGCGCGAGGACGTCGGCGTGGGTGACGCCGACACCCTTGGGCAGACCGGTCGAGCCGGAGGTGAACATCACGTACGCGAGCCGGTCGCCGCGGATCTCCCGCGGCAGGGGGCCCGGCCGCGGAGGGGCGCCGCGCAACACGTCGCCGTGAGTGTCGAGGACGATCAGTGGCAGGCCGGCGGCCGACTCCCGTACCCATGGCTGTCCGGCGGCCGCCTCGTCGACCACCAGGGCGCGGACGCGGGCCGCTGCCACGACGCGGTCGAGCCGTTCGGCCGGCCAGGCGGGGTCCATCGGTACGTACGCCGCCCCTGCGCCGACCGCGCCGAGTGTGGCGGGCAGCACGGCCGTAGAGCGGCCGACGAGGACGCCGACGCCGTCCTCGGCGCCGACTCCCCAGCCGGCCAGGGCGCCCGCGAGGTTCTCCGCCGCCCGCGCGAGCTCCCGGTAGGTGAGCGTGACGGCTCCGTCCACCACCGCCGGGGCCTGCGGTGTACGGCGTGCCTGCGCTTCGAACGCCTCCGGCAGGCTCGATGCAACGGCTTCGGCCGGCAGGGCGCTGCCGCGCCCCTGTGCGTACAGGTCGGCGGCGGTGTTCGCGTCGACGAACGGCAGATCGCGCAGGGGCGTTTCGGGGTCCGCGTCGGCCAGGGCGGACAGGAAGGAGACAACGGCCTGCTGGTGCAGTCGCGCGTCCTCGGGACGGTAGAGCTCCGGGTTCGCGTCGAAGCCGATCAACGGTCCTTTGCCCTCGGCCCGTTCGGAGACGAAGAGGGACACGTCGTCGACGGGCCCGATGGACAGCACACGGGAGGCGCCGGGGCTGCCCGCGAAGTCGAGGTCGTAGTCGTAGCCCATGAAGTTGACGACGACACCGGTGAGGCGGGCCGCGTCGTCGGCCATGTTCAGTTCACGCGCGAGTTGTTCGCGGGAGAACCGGCGGTGGCGCAGGGCGCCGCGCATCTCGGCGGCGGCGGCGCGTACGAGGGCTCCGACCGTCATGTCGGCGGTGACGGTCAGGCGCAGCGGCAGGATGTTGGCGGTCATGCCGACGATGTGCCGAAGTCCGCCGTGCCGGCCGTTGGAGGCGAGGCCCACGGTGACGTCCCGTGCTCCCGTGACCCGGCCGACGTAGGCGGCGACCGCGCTCACGAGGACGGCGCTCCAGCCGGTGCGGTGGGCGGCGGCGAGCGCCCGAAGGCTGTCGAGGACGGCGACGGGCAGTGACTCTCCGGTGTGCAGGCCGACGCCCGGCCTGTCGGGGACGGCCGGTGCCGGGGCGTCGGTGCGCCGGCGGATGAGCGCCCTGCCGCCGTGCTCGTCCGCTTCGCCCTGGGCACCGGGCGTGTCCGTGGCGCGGTCCGCGACCAGGTCGGCGAACCGGCCGGTCCAGTAGGCACGGTCGGCCTCGTAGCGGTCCGAGCCGCGGTAGGCCTCCTCGTCGGCGACGAGTTCGCGCAGGGGGGCGGCGGGCAGCTCGACTGCCGCGAGGTCCTCGCCCAGCACGGCGCGTCCGTAGAGGTCCGCGACGGTGCGGGCGAAGACGGCGCCGCCGAGACCGTCGACGGCTATGTGGTGGAAGCGGACGTACCAGTAGTGCAGTCGGTGGCCGAGACGGAGCAGCGCGAAGTGGTGGTGCGGGGCGTCGAGCCTGTCGACGGCTGCCATGTCCTCGGCCAGGTAGCGTTCGGCCACGCCGGCGGGATCGTCGGCGTCGGACAGGTCGACCAGGCGGAGCCGGCCGGTCTCGGACGGGGGGCGACGGACCACATGCTGGCGGACCGTGTCGTCCGTGGTGACGAACTCGACGTTGAGGCTGTCGCACAGCGCGACGGCCCGGTCGAACGCCGCGGCGAACAGGGCCTCGTCGAGGCCGCCGCGAATCTCGAAGCATTCCCCGATGTTGTATTTCGGGCTCTCCGGATCGACCAGTTGCCCGTACCAGACGCCCTGTTGAGCCGTGGTCATCCCGAAGTCCTCACCGGGAACCGGGACTACGGGGACGGAATCGTTTTCGTGCATGCGGAACCACACCTTTGGGGAGAGTTTTCGTGGGGACGAAGAAGGCGCGACGAAAACCGGCAGCGCCGATGCGGCATCCAGAGCCGACGGCGGCCGGAGAAAGCCAAGAGGAAAATCGCCACGCCTGTGACAGCAGGCACTGACGGGGCGCTACCGGGTAGGACAACCGGCGAGGCACTCCGCTGCCTTCACGTATTCAAGGACGAGCCACGAGGCGGTCCACCGATGATTCATGAAAACCACACGACGGCAACATGAGCACTTACAGGCGAGGCATGAATGATTACCACTCCCGCCTGATCGATTCTGCTCGGTTGAGAGCGAATTCGATCAGGCGGGAGTGCCAGAACCTGCCCGCCCCGGTGGGGACCTACGACGCCTCCGACGGCCCGGACGTCCCCCTATCCGGCGTCGGCCTCCATCAGCCGCACGAGGCTGGCGGGCCGCATGTCGGTCCACGCGGCCTCGATCGCGTCCAGACACTCCTGACGCGACCCTTCCGGGCCACCGACGCGCCAGCCGCCCGGGATATCAATGTGCGCCGGCCACAGCGAGTACTGCCCCTCGCCATTCACCAGCGTCACGAACCGCCCCGACTCGTCATCGAAAGGATTAGCCACGACCGTCCCCCACCTGTTCTCGCACTTTCCACGGCATGTTCATCAGCCTTTTCCGGGCACGCTGCACCGATCAATTCATGCAGCCACCCGCCGGACCGCCCGTCCCCTCACGGTGCGATCTCGACCATGCGGGCGGAGATACGTTACGCCTCGGGATACCGACTTACGCCGATAGCCGAGCCGGAACCCCCCGGCTTCACCCGCTCGCGTCAATCACAATAGAGGACCCTCGTCGGCCGAAGACGCAAATTCAGCCCATTGCTCACGCGTACTCAATGGACCGGCAAGGGCCGCGACCCGCCCGAGACATATGGCGACCCGGCCCCAACAGAAACATTCAGCCATCACATGCCCCTATTGTGCGAGTATCGCTGCGTACGACCCGATCAAATCCGGATAGCCGCTGGCGTACGCCCGCAGACTCTCCGTCATACCCAGATCACACCGCGCTCCCGTGCGCCGGGCACGCGCTCCCGCTCGCGCCCCATCCACCCAGCCAGCCGGCCGACCGAAGGCGGTACCCGTCGCCACCTACACCCTCGCGGCACCCACACTCTCCGCCGCCTCGTCCCGCAGTACGCGCCCAGGCGGTCAACGGCTCCCGGAGCGCCGAGGACACGGTCTCGCGGCCACGCGACACCCACGGCGGCGAATAAGAACGGACCCGACTCACCGGCAGTCGGACCGTCAATTTCTGCTCCACTCACGCCACTTGGAGAAAGTTCCGCCGGGGCCGATCCGTTTCCGCAGCTCACCGGAGTGCAGGGAGGTCTAGACCACTAACGAATCGGAAAACTATTTACCGCATGCACGTTCCTGTGGCTCACTGTGTCGTGTTCGCGTCATGTGGACGCGCGTAGATCCCTCCCGGGGAAGCGTGCGGCCGTCTCCTCCTGACCGGACGCACGCTGGCCTTTCTCTCTGCCGCGCCGTTCCCGCACCGGCGCGCCAGGCTCCACCGCACCACCCCTTCGGCACCACAGAACCCCACCCCCCACAAAGCAGGAGGAATCCATGTTCCCCCGGAGCCTTTCCCGCAAGTCCGTACAGCAAAGACTCACCGTGGCCGGTGTCCTCGGCGTGAGCGCCGCACTGACCCTCAGCCTGATGTCGGGCACCGCCTCCTCGGCGCCGCTGCCGTCCGACAGCGCCGTGCCACTGGGCAAGGGCTACATGGGCGTGGGCTACGTCCAGGACAGCAAGGACTTCAAGCCGGACAGCCGGCAGCTGAACCTCGACCCGACGCCGGACGCGAACCTCCTGGCGAACCCCGTGGGCATGGACGTCTCCGGCTACCAGGGCAGCATCAACTGGAGCTCGGTGCGCGGCGCGGGCATCGAGTTCGCCTGGATGAAGGCGACCGAGGGCACCACGTACAAGGACTCCACGTTCAGCGCCAACTACGTGGGCGCCTACAACGCCGGCGTGATCCGGGGTGCGTACCACTACGCGCGGCCCGACGTGTCCGGTGGCGCGGCGCAGGCCGACTTCTTCGCGAGCAACGGTGGCGCCTGGTCCCGCGACAACCTGACGCTCCCCGGCGTGCTGGACATCGAGGGCACTTGCTACGGCAAGACGGCCGCGGCGATGCAGTCCTGGATCCTCGACTTCTACAACACGTACAAGGCCCGCACCGGCCGCGACGTCGTGATCTACACCAGCGCGAGCTGGTGGAACTCCTGCACCGGCGGCTGGACCGGCATGTCCGCCAAGAGCCCGCTGTGGGTGGCCCACTGGACCTCCGCGGGCAGCCCCAGCATCCCGCAGGGCTTCCCGTTCTGGACCGTCTGGCAGTACACGTCCACCGGCTCGGTGAGCGGGATCTCCGGCAACGTCGACCGCGACCGCTTCAGCGGCGACCGCTCCCGTCTGCTGGCCCTGGCCAACAACACCCCGTGACAGCGGGTCCCGGGGCTCATTGACCCCGGCACGATCGGCACCGCGGGTCGGAGCAGGCCAACCGGTCTGCTCCGGCCCGGAGTTCCGGCCGACGGCCCGGCCGGGTACCACAACAGTTCGCGAAGGAGAAAGCCATGAGCTCGACACCACGGCCCCTCAGCAGGCGCGGCGCTCTGCTCGCCGGAACGGCGGCCCTGGCCGGCGGGCTGGGGCTGGCGGGCCGCACGGACGCGGCCGTGCGCGTTCCCGGCAGGGCGCGCTCCCCCTTGGCCGCCCTGACCCCGGCGCAGCGGGCCGGGCAGCGCGTCATCCACTCCTACTCCGGGCTCACGCCTCCGGCCGGGCTGATGGACGCGATCAGGGAGGGCCGTACCGCCGGGGTGATCTTCTTCGGGGAGAACATAAAGAACCTGAGCCAGATCGACGGAGTCATCCAGGAGATGAACGAGGCGAACGCCTCCGCCCCCGTGAAGGCCCCGCTGCTCCTGATGACCGATCAGGAGGGCGGCATGGTGCGCCGTCTGCCCGGCGAGCCCGTGCTGTCCGCGAAGGATGTCGGTGCCTCCACGGACCCGGAGGGACAGGCGGAGTTCACCGGCAGCGGTGCGGGCATGAACCTCGCGGGCATCGGCATGAACGTCAACCTGGCGCCGGTGCTCGACGTGTACCGCACGGCCGGCGACTTCACCGACCAGTACGAGCGCTCGTACAGCAAGGACCAGGAGGCGGTGAGCACCTGCGGCTCGGCCTTCATCACCGCGCAGCAGGACGCCGGGGTGGCGGCCACCGCCAAGCACTTCCCCGGTCTCGGGGCCGCCTCCGCCGGCCAGAACACCGACCTGGGTCCCGTCACCCTCACCACGTCGGCGTCCACGCTGCGCGGCGTCGACGAGGTGCCGTACCGGGCGGCGATCTCCGCCGGGACCAAGCTCGTCATGCTGTCCTGGGCCGTCTACCCGGCGCTGGACGCCGACCGGCCCGCCGGCCTGTCCGCGACCGTGGTGGGAGAGCTGCGGAACCGGCTCGGGTTCACGGGCGTGACGGTCACCGACGCCCTGGAGGCCGGGGCTCTTCAGGCCTACGGCAGCACGGCGAAGCGCAGCGTGCTGGCCGCCTCGGCCGGCATGGACCTGATCCTGTGCTCGGCCCGCGACGCCGGCCAGGGGACGGAGGCGGTGACCGCGCTGAGCGAGGCGCTGGCGGCCGGCACGCTCGACGGGGCAGCCTTCGACGCGGGCGCCGGGCGCGTCAACGCCCTCCGCGCCGGCCTGTCCTGACCGGCACACCACCCATGCCGGCCGGGCGGCCCCCGCTGTCGGCCCGGCCCGGCCGGCAGCGGGCACGGGGTGCCTGTCCGACCGGTACGCTTCCGGAGTGACGCAGCACTCCGGGCCGGACGAGCGGCGGCCCGCGAACGACGGGCCGAAGGCCGCCGCACGCAACCGGGCCGCTCTGATCACCGCTGCCCGCGAGATCTACGCGGAGCACGGACTGGACGCCGCGCTCTCCGCGATCGCACGCCGGGCCGGGGTGGGGCAGGGCGTTCTGTACCGGCATTTCCCTGACCGCACCGCCCTGGCGGCTGCGGTCCTCGAAGAGAACGTGCGGCAGGTCGAGCAGGCGTCCGCGGCCGAGAACGCGACCCTGGCCGACGTTCTCGGTGTGCTGACGTGGCACCTCACGGAGTCCGCGGCCTTCATCGGTCTCCTGCACGCCGACCGCGCGGGCGACCGCTCCCGCATCGGGGCGCATGCCCTTGCCCTGTCCGAGCGCGTGGAGCGGGTTCTGCGGGGACACCTCCCGGACGGCCACCGGCTGGGTGCCGCGGACGACCTCATGCTCACGGTCGCCATGGTCTCCGGCGCCATCACCGGCCCCACGCCCGAGGAGCGGGGGCGCCGAGCGTTGGCTGCCTGGCGGCTGCTCGGCGTCCAGGTGGGACCGGTCCGGCCCTTCGACGGGTGAGTGCGGGCGGGAGTCAGCCGCCGTTGGACTGCCGGATGCCTTCGGCCAGGGCGTCGAAGGCGTACAGGTACCCGCCGGCGGGCCCGCTGACGGTCATGTACGCCGTGGTGCCACCAGGCGTGATCGCCACGTTCGTCGCCGACTCGAGTCCCGCGGCCGCGGCGCGGGCGGGTATCTCGACGGTCGCCAGCCGCTCACCGTACTTGTCGTACACGACCATCGCGGGCCGGCCGTGGAGAGCCTGGTAGAGGTTGCCGTGTGCGTCCACGGCGATCGAGTCGGTCTGGGCGACCCCGGCGTCGACACGGATCGCGGTGTGCCGGGAAGCCACCCCTCCCTCGCCGTCGAGGCGCAGGTAGGAGATCCGGTTCTGTGTGAGCTCGCTGAACCACAGCCCGCGGTAGTCGGCGTCGAAGGAGATCCCGTTGGTCGAGGCCAGGTCCCCGGCCAGGACGGTGGCCGTCACCCCGTCCCGGTCGATCCGCACCACCCGCCCGAGCGCCTTCCCCTCGGACAGTCCGCGTGAGTCGCTGACGTACAGGTTGCCCGCCTGGTCGAACGCGATGTCGTCGGGATTCATCTGCGCTCCCTCGACCTTGCCGGAGAAGAAGGTCCGCGGATCGCTGCCGTCCGGAGCCAGGCTCACGATCTCCCCGTGGGCGTAGTCGGTCAGGTAGAGCCGTCCGTCGTACGGACTGAACTGTGCCGAGGTGTAGGCCCCCCGGCCGTCGGTGTGGACCGACCGTGACGTCTTCTTCCGGACGTTGACGCGCAGCACCTTGGGCTCGCCGGCGGGTGCGGTGACATCGACGACGAACAGGTCGCCGTCCTCGTTGAAGGTGGGTCCTTCCAGCAGGGTCATCCCGGTCTCCTCATGCACCCGCGTCAGCCGCATGACCTGGTGGGCGTGGATCGTCCGGCCCGTACCGGTGGAGGGCGTCCGGTCAGCGGAGTCGCCGGGATCGCCGGTGTCCGTACCGCATCCGGTCAGGGCCAGCATGCCGATCGTCGCGAGCACGGCAAGGGGCCGGATCGGGGGTCGTCGTCGCATGGGAAATCGCTCTTCCTGTCCGTTGTGCGCGGGTGCCGTCCGCCGGGCGCGGGACGCGCGTGGACCCGTCCGGAGCGCTGACGCGCCCTGGCCGAAAGTCATCGCACCCCCCGCACTCCAACCGGACAGCACTGTCCGGTAGTTGTTACCGTAACGGACGGCCGCTCACACCTGGGCGGCCCGACAGGCAGGATCGAGAGGCCCCCACATGACAACCCCTCACGCGCCGGCTCCCGACGAACTCGCCGCACTGAGGCGGCGGTACCGCCTTGAACGCGAGCGGCGGGTACGGCCGGACGGTGCCCGCCAGTACCGGTCCACCGACGCCGAGTTCGGCTACTACGCCGCCGATCCGTACGCGGAGGAGCCGGCCGGACGTGAACCGCTGCACGACACCGTCGACGTCGCCGTGGTCGGCGGTGGATTCGGCGGCATCCTCGCCGGGGCGCGGCTGCGGCAGCGGGGTGCCGAGCGTGTGCGGATCGTCGAGAAGGGCGGTGACTTCGGGGGCACCTGGTACTGGAACCGGTACCCGGGCATCCACTGCGACATCGAGTCGCACGTGTACCTGCCGATGCTCGACGAGACCGGGTACGTACCGGAATGGAAGTACTCCCCCGGCGAGGAGATCCGCCGCCACGCGGTGCGCATGGCCGAGAGGTCCGGCCTCCGCCCGGACGCCCTGTTCTCCACCGCGGTGACTTCTCTGACGTGGGACGAGGCCTGCGAGACGTGGATCGTGGCCACCGACCGCGGCGACGCGTTCCGGGCCACGTACGTCGTCACCGCCACCGGCACCCTCTCCGAGCCGAAGCTCCCCGGGATACCCGGCATCGAGGACTTCGCGGGCCACACGTTCCACACCTCGCGGTGGGACTACGCCTACACGGGCGGCACCCCGGACGGCGGGATGACCGGCCTGGCCCGGAAGCGGGTGGGCATCGTCGGCACCGGGGCCACCGGCGTCCAGGTGATCCCGATGCTGGCCGAGGACGCCGGGCACGTCTACGTCTTCCAGCGCACCCCCTCCACCGTGGACGTGCGCGCCAACCGCCGCACCACGGCCCGGGACGTCGGCGCCGACCGCGACGGCTGGGCACGCGAACGCCGGGACAACTATCTCCGGATCGTCTCCGGCGAGGCGGCCGAGCAGGATCTGGTGGCGGACAGCTGGACCCACTCGGCGGGCCTCCTGGAGAAACTCCTGCCGAGCTTCCGACGCCAGGGCGACCGGCAGGCCTTCGAAGCCGCCTACGAGGCCGCCGACGCGGCCAAGATGAACGAGCTCCGTGGCCGTGTCGAGCGAACCGTCACCGACCCCGACACGGCGGAGCGGCTCAAGCCCTGGTACCGGTACGCCTGTAAGCGCCCCACCTTCTCCGACAAGTACTATCCGGCGTTCAACCGCGGCAACGTCACCCTGGTCGACACCGCGGACACCCACGGCATCGAGCGGATCACCGAACACGGGGTCGTGGTCGGGGACACCGCGTACGAACTCGACTGCCTGATCTTCGCCACGGGGTTCTCCGTCGGAACCTCCGGAATCCACTCCGGCAGACTCCCCGTCCACGGGCGGGGCGGAACCCAACTGCTGGACGCCTGGGCACAGCAGGGCCCGCGTACCCTGCACGGCCTCACCAGCAACGGCTTCCCGAACCTGATCCAGATGGGTTCACTGCAGAACGCCAGCAGCGTCAACTACACACACATCCTCGACGAGCAGGCAGGCCACGCCGCCGCCCTCGTCGCCGCAGCCGAGGCGGAGGGCGCCCTCATCGAACCGTCCCGCGAGGCCGAGAGCGCCTGGATCGCCGAACTCGGCGCGGACGCCCCCGACCACGAGTGGTTCCACGCCGAGTGCACCCCCGGCTACTACAACCGCGAAGGACGCGGCCGGCCGAACGGGCCCACCGCCTATCCCCACGGCGCGTTCGCCTTCCACGCGCTGCTGGAGCGCTGGCGCGAGGAGCGCATCGGCGGGATCCTCCGGCCGAGGACCGTGCGGGCGCGGGGATATGCGGGCGGACAGGACGGCCGGAGCGTCAGCTCCGCACGGTGAAGCCGTCCACGATCATGTACTGCCCGGTCCTCATCGTTCCGGTGAGGGTGTGCACCCCGGCCGGGAGGCCGCTGACCGAGTAGAGCGTCCGCTGGTACTGGCGGGAGTCGCTGGTGGCGTCGACCGTCTCCCGGTGGACCCCGTCGACGGCGATGTCGATCGTTCCCTCGTCCGCGTTCAGCTCGGTGAGGAAGTCCGCTCCGGTGCCGTTGAAGGTGATGGTGAAGGAATCACCGATGGTGGTGGTGGCGTCGATGTCGTTCTGGAACGAGTTCTGGCCGCCGGCCGCGGCACCGCGCCAACCCCAGCCGGTCCCGGTGTACGTCACGCCCGCGGTGTTGTTGTACTCCTGTGGCCCGGTGGGCTTGACGAGGCTGACGGTGGTGGCGGCCTGCGCGCGCCAGACGCCCAGGGTGACGGTGCTGCCGGGGGCGAGTTTGTTGTAGACGGCCCAGAAGCTGCCGCGGTCCGTCACACCGGTCCCGTTCACGGACCGGATCACGTCGAGAGGGCGCAGTCCCTGCCCGTAGGCGTACGAGGTGGACGGGACGCCCTGGAGGTAGAGCCCGTCGAAGTCACCGAGCCCGACGGCCGACTGGGTGGCCTTGTCGTAGACCTGACGGGCGGTGGCGCCCATCAGCGGTTCGGGCTGGGTCTCGATCACGGCGTCGGGCTCCGGGGCGGCAGGCCATTCGACCGCGGGGGGTGTCGCCTCCCCCTTCCTTCCGGTGCCGAACCGGTTCATCGGGAAGCTGACGAATCCCAGGGCCCTGGCGGGTGAGTCCGCGGCCGGCGTGTAGTCCGTCATACCGGGCGAGTCCCACGGCGATCCCCCGGCGAACCGCGGGTCCGCGGTCACCGAGTGGGTGTCCAGAGCGCCGGCGCTCCAGACGCCGGGCAGGGCGACGGGCCCGCCGTTGGCCCAGAACAGGTTTCTGTCCGCGGTGTACTTGGCGGCGGCGGGATCGCTGCCGGTGAGCGAGTAGGGCGAGTCCGCCAGGATGATGTTCCTGCCGATGGTGTCGCCGTTGTCGCGGTGCGAGATCTGCTCGTAGACGGAGCCGCCCACGAGGATGTTGTTCGTGACGGTCCGTTTGAATCCGTCGCGCAGCTTGATGCCCGCGCCCAGCAGCAGGTTGTTCTTCACAACGTAGTTGCTCGACCCGTCGTCCAGGTCGACCGCCCACTCGCTGTTGTGCCGGATCCGGTTGTTGCTGATGGTGATCGGCCTGACGACGTCGAGCAGCGAGTAGCTCTTCTGCAGGGCGTCGGACTCCGCGCTGGGGTTGATGCTGGGCCCGGCGATGGGCCAGTACCTGTCCCGGCCCCAGGCGTTGACCGGCCCGTGGTCCGAAGTCTCCTTCACGCAGTCGAAGATGTCGTTGTACTGGATCCGGTGCCCGCCCCAGGTGCCGTCGTTGACGTTGACGCAGGACCGCGGGCTGCCGTGGATGGTGTTGTGGGCGACGGTGACCCGGCTGCTCATCGAGATGTTGACACCGGCGCTCTGCTTCTCGAACCGGCCCATGTCAGCCATGCTGTTGTGGCTGACGTCGATGTCGCGGGGGTAGTCGTCGGTCCTGGGGCCGGGGGTCAGGTCGGTGGGCGGATCGACCATGTGCGCCCAGGTGGAGGGGTTGCGCACGGCGTGGGTGGAGCCCACCACCTGTACGTCGCTCGCACCGGATCCGGTGAAGGTGTTCCCGGTGACGGCGTCGCCCTTGTTGTAGCCGTCGATGAAGACACCGTTGCCGCCGACCTGGGCGAAGGTGGAGCGGGAGACGGTGATGTTCCTGGCGTTCTTGAGGTGGACGGCCCCGGCCCGCGCCACCGCCCAGTCGCCGAGTTGCAGTGGCTCGTACGGAGTGTCGAAGAGGGTCCGGTGCGTCGCGGTGTAGGTGAATCCGTCGAAGGTGAGGTCATGGACGGGACGGGAGGCGGATGCGCCCTCGACCCGGACGAGTTCGTCCAGTTCGGCGGTGTCCACCGTGGACTTCGACAGATCGGTGCCGGCCGGCGGGATCATGTACAGCTTCCCGGCGTCCTTGTCGTAGAACCACTCGCCCGGTGTGTCGAGTTCCTCGCGCACGCCCTCCGCGACGACGTGCGCGGTGTCCACGTCGCCGCCCCGGTTGTTGTCGCCGACCCACTTCAGCTTGAGGCCGGACTCGTCGCGCCCGGTGATCGTGTAGTCGTTGCCTCCCCAGTGGGAGGAGTGCAGGCCGCGGATGTCTCCGGTGGACGGGTTCTTCCACTGCGCGGAGCGGGTGTTGAGGGTGGCCATGGTGGTCGAGCCGTTGAGCACGGCCGCGTCCGGGTCGAAGTCGGGGTAGCGGGCGAGCACCTGCCGGGCGCCGCCGACGAACAGCCCGTCGATCTTCCGGTGCGCGCCGATGTCCGCCACCCGGATCGCGCTGTTGTGCCGGTCGGTCTTCCAGGTGGCCGTCACCCTGCGGCCGCCGCTGAGCACGGCTCGCTCTCCGGGGTAGGAGGAGTAGGTCACCGGGGCGGACGCGCTGCCCGAGTCCGCGGCGCTGAACTTCATGGTGGCGGCGAGGTGGTAGGTGCCGCCGCGGACCCGCACATGGACCGGGTGGCCCGCCCTGGACGCCTTCCGCGCGGCGGCCTGCGCGGCCGCCAGGGTGAGCAGGGGTTGACGGGTGGAGTGCCCGGAGTTCCGGTCGCTGCCGGACGCCGATACGTAGATGTCCCTGCCCGAGGGGGCGTGGGCCGCCACCGCGGTGCCCGCGGTGAGCGCGGGCGCCACGCCCACGGCCATCGCGATGAGGACCGCCGCCGTCGCGAGCCGCCGTTTCCGGGCGGCTCTGCTTCCTGGTCTGCCGTCTGAGCTGCGGTGCACGTCTGACTCCCTGACATGGATAGGGGCGAACCGTCCAGGTGATACGTCTACCGCGACAAGCTTTCATCGGATGTATCGATGAATTCGCGATCGGGCGGAACTCTGCTACCCACGTCCTTGGAGTGTCAAGAGATCCGGCAAAATGCGGTCAGTTGCAGCACGTTCAGCTGATGCCGGGCACCCGGGCACGCTGTTCCGCATGAGATCTTCGATCTACGCCCGCCATTTAGTTGTCCGATGTATCAGGAGGAGGCAGGAGGAGAACGGTCATGCCGACCTCACCCTTCCGCGCCATGACACACGCAGAGGGTCATGGCCGGCTCCGGGTCTGAGTGAAGCTGTTGTTCACCGGCATCGGGCTGCGCACCGACGGCACCGCGTTTCGTGATCCGGGTGCCAGTGCCAGTGCCAGTGCCAGTGCCCGCGTCCGGTCCGGATGCGGGCACCAGAGGTCCGGGCCACGCTGGAGGTATGGCTTCACCTCCGATCGTGATCCACCGGCCGGCACCGTCCGGCGCCCGACTCGTCACCGTGCACATCGCCGGCCGCGAAGAAAGGCTCGGCCTCGCCCACAGCGACCACGACGTCATCGTGTTCCTCGCCGACGCCGGAATGGCGGACCCCGAGCGAGCCCTCGACACCCCGTCCCTCATCGAGTGGGAGGGCGCCCCCGCCCACGAGTACCCGGCTTCCTGACAGCGTCGAGCGGGGCCGGGGTTCTTGCCGGTAATACCCTCGGCCCCCGCACGGTCAGCCGGCGGCCGGCCGGACCGGTGGAGACAGGTGCTGCCACAGGAAGGTGTGCGTCAGAGCCTTGTTGTGGGCGGCCTGCTCGTTGTCGCCGGCGCCCGCGTGGCCGCCGCCGGTGTTCTCGTGGAGCAGGACCGGGTGGCCGAGTTCGCGCAGCCGTGCCGCCGCCTTGCGGGCGTGGCCGGGGTGGACCCGGTCGTCACGGGTGGAGGTCGTCAGGAGCACCGGCGGGTAGACCCGGTCCGCGGTGAGCTGGTGGTAGGGCGAGAGCGCGCGGAGGTGGGGACGGTCGGCCTCGTTGTCCGGGTTGCCGTACTCGGCGGTCCATGACGCGCCGGCGAGCAGCTCGTGGAAGCGGAGCATGTCCAGCAGCGGCACCTGAGCGACGATCGCGCCGAACAGCTGCGGATACCGGGTGAGCATCGCGCCCATGAGCAGCCCGCCGTTACTGCCCCCCGCGGCACCCAGCATGGCCGGGGTGGTGATGCCCCGCGCGACGAGGTCAGCGGCGACGGCCGCGAAGTCCTCGAAGGCTCGTGGCCGGTCCGCGCCGAGGGCGGACCGGTGCCAGTCCGGTCCGTACTCGCCGCCGCCCCGGATGTTCGCGATCACGTAGGTGCCGCCGCGTTCCAGCCAGGCCCGGCCCGTCAACGCGCCGTAGAAGGGGGTCAGGGAGACCTCGAAGCCGCCGTACCCGTAGAGCAGGGCTGGACCGGGGGCGGAACGGTCGGGGCCGATCACGAAGTACGGCACCCGCGTGCCGTCATCGGAGGTCGCGAAGAACTGCTCCGCCGTCAGACCCGCGGTGTCGAAGCGGGCCGGGGCCTGCTTGAGGATCTCCGAGCCGGCGCCGATCTCCCCCTGGTACAGGGTGGAGGGCTGGAGGAACCCCGACACGTCCAGGACGTACTCGTCGGAGATGTCCGGGTCCGTGTCGACGACGCTGACGGCGGACAGCGCCGGAACGTCCGTGAGCGGTTCGCGGGCCCACCCACCGCCGGGGGCCGGGGTGAGCACCTCGATGCGGGTGCTGACGTCGCGCATCGTCTCCAGGATCAGGTGGTGGCGGGTCCAGGAGTGCCCGGCCAGGGCCGTCCGCTCGTCCGGGGTGAACAGCGCCTCCGCGCTGCGGTCGCCCGCCAGGAAGGCGTCGAAGCCGAACGCCAGCAGGGAGCCCGCCCGGTGCCCGAGCCATGCGGACTTCAGGCTCACGATCAGATGCTCGCGATGGGCGTAGGCGTCGGCGTCGTCCGGAACGTCGATCCTGACGAGGGAGTCGTCGGGGGTCAGCAGGTGCGTCTCGCTGTGGTGGAAGTCCAGCGACCTGAAGACGAAGTCCCGTTCGTAGCCAGGTGTGCTGTCGTGCCAGGCCCCGGCCGACACGTCCTGCGTCCGGCCCTCGAACACCGGGGTGGCCTCCTCCTGCGGCGTGCCACGGCGCCACCTGCGGACGGTCCGCGGATAGCCGGAATCGGTCAGCGAGCCCGGCCCGAAGTCGGTGCCGACGAAGACGGTGTCGGCGTCGATCCACCCGATCTGCGTCTTCGCCTCCGCCACCCGGAAGCCGCCCTCGACGAAGGCCCGGGTGGCGAGGTCGAACTCACGGACGACGACGGCGTCGCCGCCGTCGCGCGACAGGCACACCAGCGCCCGGTCGTACTCGGGATGGCGCACCCGCGCGCCGGCCCACACCCACTTCTCGCCCTCCTCGGCGGCGAGTGCGTCGACGTCGAGGACGACCTCCCACTCGGGGGCGTCCTTGCGGTACTGCTCCGGCGTCGTACGCCGCCACACCCCACGCGCATGCGTGGCGTCCCGCCAGAAGTTGTAGAGGAACGCTCCGCGGCGGACGGTGTACGGGATGCGGTCCGAGGCGTCCAGCACCTCCCGCAGACGCTCCTTCAGGGAGGCGAACCCCGCGTCGGCGGCCAGCGCGGCCGCCGTCTCGGCGTTCCGCTCGGCCACCCACGCGAGCGCGGCCTCACCCTCGACGTCTTCCAGCCACAGGTACGGGTCGTTTTCGATCACACACCGAATTGTGCAGGTCAGGGACGAGCGGCGGGACCACGCCCCCTCACCAGTCGTGGACGGTCCCGTCGTGGAGGCGGTTGACCGGCAGGTACGCCGGGGCGTACGGGTGGGCCGCCGCCAGCTCCTCGTCCAGCTCCACCCCGATCCCGGGGGCCTCGCCCGGGTGCAGGTGGCCGTCCGTGAAGGTGTAGGAGTGCCGGAACACTTCCCCGGTGAGGGGGGTGTGGCCCGAGTACTCCTGGATGCCGAAGTTGTGGACGGCCAGGTCGAGGTGGACGGCGGCGGCCATCCCGACCGGGGAGATGTCCTCCGGTCCGTGCACGGCGCTCTTGATCTGGTACTGGGCTGCGAAGTCGAAGAGCTTGCGCAGCGGGGTGACACCGCCGAAGTGGGTGACCGCGGACCGCACGTAGTCGATCAGCTGCTCGGTGATCAGTGTCTGGTAGTCGTACACCGTGTTGAAGACCTCGCCGACGGCCAGCGGCGTGGTGGTGTTGCGGCGCACCAGGCGCAGTGCCTCCTGGTTCTCGGCGGGTGTGCAGTCCTCCAGCCAGAAGGGACGGTAGGGCTCCAGGTCCTTGCCGAGCCGGGCGGCCTGGATTGGGGTGAGCCGGTGGTGGGCGTCGTGCAGGAGCGGCAGTTCGGCGCCGAACTCTGCGCGTACCGCGTCGAAGACGCCCGGCACGTGGCGCAGGTAGGCCTCGGTGTCCCAGTCCTCCACCAGGGGGCGTGCCTGCTGGTGCAGGACCGGCGCGCCCGCCTCGTCGGTGTCGGACACCCCGTAGACGGCCTTGAGACCGGGGATGCCGGACTGGATGCGGACGGCAGGGTAGCCCTCGGCGAGCCTGGCCCGTACGGAGTCGAGGAGTTCGGGGATGTCCCGGCCGTTGGCGTGGCCGTAGGTGCGGACGCGTTCGCGGCTGGCGCCGCCCAGGAGCTGGTAGAGCGGGAGGCCGGCGGCCTTGGCCTTGATGTCCCACAGCGCCACGTCGACGGCGGCGATGGCGGCCATCGTCACCGGGCCACGCCGCCAGTACGCGCCCCGGTACAGCGACTGCCAGGTGTCCTCGATCCGGTGCGGGTCGAGGCCGGTGAGCAGGGGTGCGACGTGGTCGGTGAGGTAGCTGACCACGGCGAGTTCCCTGCCGTTCAGGGTGGCGTCGCCGAGGCCGGTGAGGCCCTCGTCGGTCGTCAGTTTCAGGGTGACGAAGTTGCGGCCGGGGCTGGTGACGACGACCTTCGCGTCGACGATCTTCATGCGTGTGTTCTCTTTCCGGGTGTCGGGGGTGCGGGGGTGTGGGGGTCAGCCCTGGGCCGGTGCGGAAGCGGTGCTCCGGCTGCCGCCGGGCGGCGGCTTCTCAGCCCTTGGTGGCGCCGGAGGTCAGCCCGGCGACCAGGTATTTCTGTCCGAGGACGGCGGCCAGTACGACGGGCACGGTGATGAGGGTGGCGGCTGCCATCAGTCCGCCCCAGTCGGTGCTCGCGTAGGAGATGAAGTTGAACAGGGTGACCGGCACGGTCTGGGTCCGGTCGTCGGCGAAGACCAGCGCGAACATGAAGTTGTTCCAGCTGAAGACGAAGGCCAGCAGTGAGGCGGTCGCGGTGCCCGGCGCCGCCAGCGGCAGCGAGATGCGCCAGAAGGCGCCGAACGCGCTCAGTCCGTCGGTGCGGGCGGCCTCCTCCAGTTCGACCGGCAGCCCCGCGAAGAAGCTGATCATGATCCACATGATCAGCGGGACGGAGACGAACATGTGGCTCAGCACCAGCACGGTGTAGGAGCCGACGAGGCCCATCCGCGCGAACAGGTAGTACCAGGGGACGAGCAGCGAGATCGCCGGGACGATGCGCGCGACGAGGATCAGGGAGCCGGTGCGGTGCATGTTGAACCGGCCCACCGCCCAGGCCGCCGGTACGGCGATGACGGCGGAGAGGACCGTCGACACCACTCCGACCAGCAGCGAGTTGCCCATCGAGCGCACGATCTGCCCGGCCTCGACGATGCTGCGGAAGTTGTCCAGGGTGGGCCTGAACCACAGGCCCACCGACGGGTCGGTGACCTGCACATTGGTTTTGAAGGCCGCGGCGAACATCCACACGAGCGGCAGCGCGAAGACGAGCGTCACGATCGTGATGGCGGTGCCGCGCAGCCAGGCCCCGGTCCGGCGCCCGCGGGCCCGCGGGGCGGGGTGCGGGGCGGCCGGCGGACGGGCGGCACGGGAGACGGTGGCACTCATGCGTTCTTCCTTCCGCCACGACGGCGCAGCAGCACCACGACGCCGATGATGAAGAGCGTGAACAGGACCAGGACGGCGGCGGCCAGCCCGTACTCCTGGTAGTCGAAGGTGAGCCCGTAGGCGTAGACGTTGAGGGTTTCCACCTCGAAGTCCGAACCGCCGCCGGCGCCCTTGGTGGCGTAGAGGATGTCGAAGGTCTTCAGCGCGTCGACGGCGCGCAGCACCAGCGCGGTGGCGAGCGTCGGCCCGAGCATGGGCAGGATGACGTGCCGGAACCGCTGCCAGCTGTTCGCCCCGTCGACCAGGGCGGCCTCCTCGGGCTCCTCGGGCAGTGTCGTCAGCCCGGCGAGCAGCAGCAGCGTCATCATCGGCGTCCACTGCCACACGTCGATGAGCATCAGGGTCGGCAGCGACTGGCTGACCGAGCCGAGGAACTCCTGCCGGGGCAGGCCGACGGCGGCGAGCAGGTGGTTGGCTATGCCGTTGGTGGGGTCGAGGATCAGCAGCCACAGGATGCCGATCGCGACGGGTGTGGCGAGCAGCGGGACGATCAGGACGGTGCGCACCCAGCGCATCCCGCGGAACGGCTTGCGCATCAGCATCGCCAGGGCGAGCCCGAGCACCGTCTCCAGCACCACCGCACCGACGGTGAAGACCAGGGTGCGGCGGGCGGCCGGCCAGAACCTGCGGGTGTCGCCCAGCGCGTCGGCGAAGTTGCGCAGGCCGATGTGGGCCTTGTCGGCGTTCACCGCGCCGAAGGCGTCGGTCAGGCTGAGGTCGAGCGTGAAGGCCAGCGGGAAGACGATCATCAGGCCCACGAAGAGCAGTGCCGGAGCGAGCATCGTCCACTTCAGCCGCCGGTTGGCCTGCTCGAAGGTGCGCGGCCGGCGTTCGCGGGGCGGCTTCGCTTCCGGCGGGCGGAGAGCGGTGCGGGCGGTGGAGACCTCGGTGGTGGACATCAGGACTCCTTGTGGCGGTTGTCGCGTACGAGGAACTCGGCGAACTCCGCGTCCGCGTCGCGCACGACGGGCGGTACGGACTCGCCGAGGATGCCCGCGACCAGTGGGCGGCCGACGATGTCGCGGGCCCGGCCGACCTGGAGGACCTGGGGCCGGTCGTAGCCGCGGCCGCGCTCGGCGTTGATCCGCATGGCCTCGGCGAGGTCCGGCGGGAAGGAGGCCAGCGTCTTGGGGTCGGACCAGACCGAGGAGCGGGCGCCGGGTATGCCGTCCGACTGGAGGGCGGCCGACATCTCGGGACCCGCGGCCCACCTGATGAACTCCCAGGCGTCGTCGCGCAGCAGGGAGTAGGTGTTGATGCCGAGGCTCCAGGAGGGGATGTTGTGCGGCTTCGCACCGGCCGGCCCGGCCGGGAACGGTGCGAAGCCGACGCTCTCGCGCACCCTGGACACCTTGGGGTCGAGGAAGCTGCTGTAGATCGCGTCGGCGTCGATGTAGAACGCCGCCTTGCCCTGCGCGAAGATCGGCATCGCCTGCTCGAGGCTCATGTTGGTCGCCCCGGGCGGCCCGGCCTTGGCCAGCAGGCGGCCGTAGTACTCGTACGCGGCCAGGGCCTCGGGACTGCCGATGCCGGACTTCCCGTCCACGACGAAGTCACCGCCGTGCGAGTAGAGGAAGCTCGACCACTGGGACACGGCGCCGCTGCGCTGGCCGCGGCCGACGTAGCCGTAGAAGCCCTGCTTGCGCCTGGTGAGTTCCTGTGCGGCGTCCATCAGCGCGTCCAGGGTGCGCGGCGGTCCGCCGAGGTCCTCGACCAGGTCCTTGCGGTAGTAGAGCGCGGGGCGTTCGGTGACCACCGGGACGCTCAGCACCCTGCCCGCGGTCACGGACGCCTCGCGCGGGGCCTGCTGGAAGTCCGGCCAGTCGAACTCCGCGTCGTCCGTGACCCGGTCGCTGAGGTCGGCGAGCCAGCCGTTGTGGCCGAAGACCAGCTGTTCCTGGAGCGCGCGGACCATCATCACGTCCACGTCGGTGCCGGAGGCGTTCAGCTTGACGTTGTAGCTGCTCGAAAGCTGGTCGGCGGTGAGCAGGGTCATCGAGACCCGTCGCCCGATCCGCTCCTCGAACTCCTTGGTGCGGCGCCGGATCGCCTGGGACCACACGTGGTTGATCGCCATGATCCGCAGCGGGGTGTTGGCCGAGGGCTTTCCGCCCCCGGCCGAACAGGCGCTCAGCGCCCCCGCCCCGGCGGCCCCCGCGACCCCTGCCGCCAGCCTCCCGAAGGCGCGCCGGCTCAGGAGCTGGCTGCTCGTGGACATCCTTGTCCTCGTCTCTCTGCGGTGTCGTGCGGAGTCTCGTGGTGCCGGGGCGGTGCGCGTCGTCTCCCGGCCCGCACCGCCCCGACCCATCTGGTCCAACTGGTAGGACCAGTTGGTTCAGACGGGACCGTAACAGCAGAAGAGGCATGTCGACCAGCCCCTGAAGGAAGACGATCCCCGCAGGGGGGCTCGGTGAGGAAGAGTCCGGCGCGGGGAAGCGCTGCCGGGCTATTCGCCCGTCCGGTTCCCGCCCCGGCGGCCCTCGGCCTGGCCGAGCAGGGTCTCGATGTGGTTGCGTGCCATGGTGTCGACCTGCAGATCGAGATCCGCCCCGTAGGTACGCAGCCCCAGCAGCAGGTGCTCCCGCATCCGCGCGCAGGCGAGGTCCACGTCCCGTGCCTCGACCGCCTCGAAGATCTCCGGGTGGTGCGGCACACCTGCCTCACCGATCGATGGATCGGAGTTCGAGCGGAGCATCATCTCGAACATCATCCCGCTGATCGAGGACAGCATGATCCGCAGGACCGGGTTCTTGCTCGCCACCGCGATGGCGTCGTGGAAGTCCATGTCGGCCTGGGCCTTGACGACGACATCGGTCGCCGCCTCCAGGGCGTCCCGTGCGGACCGCAGGACCGCGATGTCCTCGTCCGTCGCCCGCTGGGTCGCCAGCCGGACCGTCTCGACCTCCAGCGGGATCCGCGCCTCGATGAGCTGCCGCACGGTGGGGCGGCCCGCCCGGTACAGCGCGTCGTACCCCCTGGCCTGCCCGGAGGTCTGCTCGCGGACGAAGGAACCCCGCCCCGGGGCGACTTCGATCAGGTGCTGGGCCTCCAGCCGCCGCAGCACCTCGCGCACGACGTTCCTGCTGGAGCCGAACTGAGCGGCGAGCTCGCGCTCCGAGGGAAGCTTCGACCCGACGGCGATCTCGCCGGACCTGATGTCGTGTTCCAGCTGACGGGCGATGCGCTCCGTCAGCAGTCCGCGCCGGGCGGGGTCCGCGACCGGGCCCGGCCGCTCGGAACCTGACGGGGGGGAGGGGGCGGACGGCTGCATGCTCGCAGCGTACAGGCCGGTCACGGCCGGTACGTGCCCCCGGGCACGGGGGCACCGAACAGGTGGCGAAGGCCCCGGACCGGCAGGTCCGGGGCCCGCTCGTACGTCAGCCGGACATGGCGAGAGGTTCGTCGCTCACTCGACGATGTCTATGTCGAGCTGCCCGATCTTGGTCTGACGGTTGTTGACCGTGGCGACGATCAGGCTCTTTCCGTTCAGGTCCTTCGTCTTCTGAACGAGCTCGCGAAGGTCTTCGAGGGTGAGTTCCTTGCCGGACTTGGGCGTCAGGTGAGTGGTCACAGGTGACATGCCCCCCATCATCCCGATCATCAAGCGGCCTGTCACGAGATCGTTTCGAGGTCGCGGCCGAATCAGCTCCGCTGGAAGAACTCCACCTCCGCCAGGGCCAGGTGACGGCCCTTGGTCAGGCCCGTGGGCGAGCTCAGGACCAGGCGTACCGTCTTCACGTCGCTGATCCCGGTGGGGACCGGCTGCGAGCCCGGTTTGTCGCTGAGGGTGACCTGCTTCGTGTGCTTCTCGCCGTCCTCCGTCGTCACCTCCACGTCGATCCGGAGTGCGCGTGCCTCACGGGCGTAGCCCTCCGGAGACTTCGACGCCCCGTTGGTGATGAGCAGGTCGACCAGCCGGAACGGCTTGCTGAAGGTGTACGTCACCGAGGCCTCCGGCCCGGGTGCGCCCCAGTAGCGGTTGTTCAGCCCGTCCGTGGTGTTCTTCGCCGGGTGCCGGGGGATCTCGGCGCTGGCGGCGATGGCGACCGGGGTCACAGCCTTGGGCTCGCCCATCTTGTCCCGGGTGTCCTCGATCAGGGCGCGGCCGGCCGGCAGCAGCAGGAAGCCTCCCGCGCACAGGGCCAGCAGCACGGCCAGGATCACCAGGCCCCGTACCACCCGGCCCGAACTCGCCCGCGCCCGGCGGCGGCGGAACGGCCACACGGTCCGCCACCACGGCAGCGGGGCGGGCTTCGCGGTGGGGTTCAGCGCAGCCGCGCAGCGCCGGCAGAACCGCCGGTCCGGCAGATTGGGCGTGTCGCAGGCCGGGCAGGGCACCCCCGCCGCCTCTTCCCGCACCGCCGCGGACCGCACGACGGGGCGCGGGGCCACCGGCTTCGCTGGGAGCACGGGCAGCACGGGGTCCGGTACGGACGCCTCGGGGGCGGGTGAGGCCGGGATCCGCGGTGGCCGCTCCGCCGGCCCGGGTTCTACGCGTCCGGGCCCGGGATCGGCGCGTCCGGGCCCGGACCGGGCGGGAGGCGACGAGTGCGCGGGGGGCGCGGCGGGTGCTGAGGGGGGCGCCGCGGTGGTGTCCCGCCGGGTGGGTTCGGGTGGGGCCGGAGCGGGCGAGGGTGTGCTCGGGTCCGGTGTGGTGTCCGACCACCCCAAGTACGCGCCGCAGTTGCCGCAGAAGTCGTCCGCTGAACCGTTGGACGCCCCGCACGTGGGACACGCGCGCACGGCGTCACCTCCCTTCATCGGCGGGTGGGCCGGGCAGGACCTCCACCCGGCAGACGGTGTGCACCGGGCACATGGCCCGGACGATCTCGTTGACCCGGTCCGCGTCCACCGCCGCCTCGCGGCCCGGCCACACCCGGACCAGGATCCCGGTGGCGGGCCGCGGTGGCAGGTCGGCGCCCGCGGTACGCGACCACACCGCACCGCCGTCCCCCGTCACCTCGGCATGCACGCCGAGCCCGAGCCGTAACCCCTCGACCAGGCCACGCCCGGTGCCGCGCCAGCGGTGCAGCTCCACCGCGTGGACGACCGCCTCCCGGCGCAGTTCCACGGGCCACCGCGGGTCGTCGCCGGCGCCCACCCAGGTGGCCAGCCAGGCCAGGAAGTCGGCCGGGGTCACCCGGGGGTCGAAGTAGGCGGGCAGGTTGTCGAGGGTCGCGAACACCGGGGCGAGCACGGTGTCGAGACCGGCGGTAAACCGCTGCGCGAAGTCGTCGTCGGCGTACAGGGCGGGCAGTTGGCCCCCGATCGGGTACCTGCTGGGCAGGCCGGGTACGGCGGCGCGGCTCATCCCCGTACCTCCGGTTCGATCGCGGTGACGACCACCTGGTGCTGGTACGAGAAGACCAGCGCGCCCGCGGCCACGTCGATGCGGTCCGACGGCGCGCCCCGGCGGCCCGTCGTCGGGTCGGCGGCGAACAGCCGGATCTCCTCCACGAGCGCGTTGCCGGTGGCGCGTTGCAGCACGCCGAACACCTCGCCGTACTGCACCGGCCGCCCGAACGGCCACCCCGTGCCGTCCGGACCGCCGTGCAGCGGGTTGAGGAGCCGGAACAGCGCGGCGAGTGCGGCGTCGCGCACCCGGTCGGTGTCGCCCGGCGCCGCCGCGAGCCGGGCCACGACGGTGACGCCCTGGTAGACCGGCGGCTCCACCACGAGGCGGGTGCCGATCAGCCGTCGCTCGTCGAGGCTCGCGGTGATCGCCTGGAGCACCTGGTCCGAGGGGATCAGCTGCTCGAAGCGGAGCCGGTCGCCCTCGTCGGCCACCGCGTCCGGCACCACCAGGACCCGCACCGCGCCCGCACCGTCCCCCGCGGGCAGACAGCGGACCCGGCGCACCGAGGGCGCCGCCCGGCGGCTGATGATCTCGTAGTCCTCGGCGGTCACCGCGCGCTCCTGCATCCGCAACGCATCCGGCGCCCGGAGCTTGGCGTTGGCGACGGTCTCACCGGCGACCCCGCCGCGCGCCGCCTCCCGGTTGGTGACCCGCGCCACGTACGGCACGGAACTGCGCAGCACGGAGATCACCGCGCGTGCGACATTGCCCGCCGGGCCTCCGCCGGTGCGGTAGCGGGCCACCCGTATCTGCGCGCCCTTGGCCGGAACGGCGCCGCACTGGCGCAGCGTGCCGTCCGGCTCGCGCAGCACCGGGGGGAAGGTGAACTCGCCGCTGGTGGCGTCCACACGGACGTGCCGGTCGGCGGGTCCGGAGCGGCCGAAGTGCTCGACCACCTCCCAGCGGCGCCACCCCTCGGCCGAGGACACCTCCACCACCGGGGGTTCGCCGTCGAGAAGGACCGGCGGGCGGCCGAGCCGGAACGTCTGTCCCGCGACCCCTTCAGAGGTGCCGAGGGGTACGTCGGTCACCGTCTCGGCGTGCTCGACGTACATGGTGCCGCCCACGGTGAACACCGCCGCCTCGCGCACCGTCGGGGACTCCGAGTAGAACGGCTGGCCCGGCTCCGGCTCGGTGACGCGGCAGCGCAGCCAGCCGGCGCGGGTCCCGCCGATCACCGACGCGGTGTGCCCGGCCGGTACGTACACGATGACCTCGCCGGGACGGTTCAGCCCACCGGTGGTGTCCGTGCCGGTCTCGCACTCCCGCCAGCCGCCGCCGTCCCACGCCTCCCACACCAGCGGGGGCTGGCGCGGGTCCACACCGATGCCCTCCACCCGGCTGTCCACGCGCACCGCGACCACGCAGCGCGGCACCGGCGTCGGCAGACCGAACAGCAGCGCGTCGCCGGGCTCCGGTGTCGCCTGGAAGCAGGGCACGTCGAGGCCCTCGGCGAGGGTCCTGGTCCGGTCGCTCTGCTCACCGGTCCGGGGCGCGGTCACGAGACGGGTCAACTCGCTCGGGATGATGCGGAGTTCGTCCGTGGTCGTGAACACCACGGCCTCCTCGGTCTCGCCGCGCACGGTGGTCACCTCGGTGCCCGCGGGGAGCGCCACCGTTTCGGGCTGCGGGGCCGACAGCCAGAAATCGACCTCGGCCCCGGCGGCGGCCGGCGGGAACAGGCAGATGCCCAACAGGTCGAGGAAGGCGGTGTAGTTCTTGTCCGGGACGCGGTTCAGCCGGTACAGCAGCTGGTCCACGAGGTAGGCGAACGTCTCGATCAGGGTGACGCCCGGGTCGGAGACGTTGTGGTCGGTCCACTCCGGGGCGCGCTGCTGCACGTACCGCTTCGCCTCGTCGACGAGTTGCTGGAACCGCCGGTCGTCCAGGTTGGGGAAGTCCAGAGCCATCAGTCCGCGACCAATTCCTCGGTCTCCTCTTCGGAGGGGATCGTGTAGAAGGGAAAGACCAGGTTGCGCCGGTCGTTGGTGGAACGCACGGTGTAGTGCACGTCGATGTAGAGGGTGCCGTCCTCGACGGCGTCGAAGGCGACCACCACGTCGTCCACCGCGATGCGCGGCTCCCACCGCTCAAGGGCCTCGCGCGTCTGCTGCGCGATGCGTCCGGCGGTGGCGCCGTTGCCGGGGGCGAAGACGTAGTCGTGGATGCCGCAGCCGAACTCGGGGCGCATGGGGCGCTCGCCGGGCGCGGTGCCGAGCACGAGGCGGATCGCCTCCTCGATCTCCTGCGCGCGTTCGACCATGGCGATCCCGCCGGTCGGCCCGACGCGCAGCGGGAAGGCCCAGCCGCGCCCGATGAACCGCTCGCTCATCACATGCCCCCGATCCGGACGTTCTGGGCTCCGGTCAGGATGTTCCCGGAGCACGCCGTGCGGTCGCCCGCGCGTGCGGCCGGCAGCCCTCCGATCAGCACGATGCCCGTGGCGAGCGCGGCCGGGTCGGGCAGGATCACGTTGGCAGGTCCCAGCAGTGCGTGCGGCGGCATCGGGCAGGTGTGGAGGCTGCCCACGACGGCGGCGGGCCGGCCGCCGATCAGCACGCGCATCACCGCGGCGGCGGCGCCGGGCGGCGGGGCGGCGATCACACCGCCGTGGCTGGTGGGGTCGCCGGTACGGGCTGCGGCTGGCATACGGCACTCCTCGCGGAAGGTCCTGGGCCCGGGGGCCGGTCGCGGACTCGGTCGGTGGGGCGGGTTGGACGCGGGCGGCGTGGACGCGGGCCGGGTGGGCAGGGGGCGGGCACGGGCCGTCTCTCAGTTGATCCGGATGAGCCGGGCCTTGAGGACGCCCAGCAGACCGCCGTCGACGGTGACGTCCGAACCGCCGGTGACCTTCACCGAACGGCCGCCGATCCGCACCTCGTCCGTTGCGTCGATGTCCACCTGTCTGCCCCGAACACTCACGTTGCCCAGCTTCGCGTCCAGCGTGATGCCGTCCTTGTCGAGCACGACGGAGGTGAGGGGGCGGCCACGCCCCGCGTACACCGTCAGTTCGATCCGGTTCCGGCGGTCGTCGAGGCGTACTTCGAGACGCTCGTCACCGGTCAGGAGCCGCAGTCCGGACGGGCCCGGCGCCCTCGCGTCCAGAAGCTCCACCCGGTGCCCCGAACGCGACACCACCGAGCGGCGGTTGACCTTTCCGCTGGTCCTGTCGATCAGCGGGACGTCATGGGGCGAGGGCTGGTCGACGCCGTTGTAGAGCCCTCCGATCACGTACGGGCTGTCCAGCAGGCCCTGTTCGAACCCGACCAGCACCTCGTCGTTGACCTCCGCGCTCACCACCCCTCCCCCGCCGACGCCGCCCCACTGCACGGTGCGCACCCAGTCGGTGACGTAACTCTCGTCCAGCCAGGGAAACTTCAGCCGCACGGCACCGCGCTCGGCCCCGTCCGGCTCGCGTACGTCCGTCACCACGCCGATCGCCAGACCCGGCATACGGGGGCCGCGGTCCGGCCCACCGGTCACCAGGCCCGTCAGGGAGCGGTCCGGGCCGGCGCCGACCCAGACCGTCGTCCGGTACCCGTTGTGCGGCTCCAGAACATGCTGCACAGCCGTGGCCGTGTACCGGCCCGAGAACGCCTGCCCGACGTTGCCGAGCGCCACGGGCTTGCCCGCCCGCAGCCGGGGGTTGCCCTCGGCCACCGCCTCCAGTTCCCCGAAGCCCGCGCTGACCTGGGCGGCCGTCGCGTCCGCGACCGCCGTCGTCTCGGCCTGGGTGCGGTACGGGGTGTCCGTGACGGTCACCTTGGCCTGGCCGAACCCGGCACTCACCGCCGGGCTCAGACCCGGCACGGCCGTCTCACTGATCACCGACGGGTTCCGGGCCACCAGCGGCCTCTTCGTGGTGACGTCCCAGCCGCGCACCTCCACCGACGCCGCGCTGTCCGCGGCCGACAGCGAGGCCCGCAGCGCGAGAAGGTTGCGGCCGTACTCCAGCACCATCGGGTTCCGTGTCGCCGAGGTCGACGGCGCGGGCGCGCCGGACGCCTTCTGCGGCCGGGTGAACTGGAGCAGCCCCTTGTCGTCGACGCGCACCTGTGCGCCGCTCTCGCCCGCCAGGTACTGCAGGAAGTCCCAGTCGGACACGTTCGCCTGCGAGAGCTGCTGATAGGTGACCGGTGCGGCCTGCACTGTCCCGCAGGCCAGCCCGGCTCCGGCGGCCACCTTGCGGACGATCGCCGCCGCCGTCATGTTCCGGTACGCCACCACCTTCCGGCCCCGCTGGAGCCGGTGTGCCTTGGAGTACGCGCGCACCACCGTGAAGGAGCCCGTGCCGTCCCGGTCCAGCTCCAGAGCCGTCACCTCACCGTTGAACAGCCGCTCGCGCGCCTGTCCGGAAGCGGTCACCACCGAGACCCGCAGCGGGGTGCCGATGGTGATGCCGGTGGCTTGCAGGAACTCGTGATCGGGGTCGCGGAAGGTGAGAACCGCCGCGTCGGGCAGGCCCACGTTCTCGTCCACCACGCAGCTCACCAGCTGGGCCGCCCAGACCTGTGGGAGCTCGGCGGGCGTCTCCACGACGGGGTCCGCCGTGAACGACCGGCTGCCCTGTGCCTCGGTTGTGCTCACCGCTCCTCCTCACTGCCCGTGTCCCGCAGCGCCGGCACCACCAGTTCGGTGCCGGGCGCGAGCGCCATCGGGTCGTCGATTCCGTTCGCCTCCGCGATGACCCGCCAGGCCGTCGGGTCTCCGTACTCCCGCCAGGCCAGCATGGCGAGACTGTCGCCCGCCACGACGGTGTGGGTACTGCGGGCGGTGCGCGCGCCGGACGTCGGGTTCTGGCCCGCCGGGTCGACGCTCGCCTCCTCGATGGACAGCGAGCAGGTGGCCCGCAGGGGCTTGCCGTCCACGTCGAACAGCGTGTAGCTCACCGACAGGCTGGACAGCACCCCGTCGAACGCGGTCGTCCGCGCGGTGCCCCACTCGAACCGGACCCATGGGCTGGCCGGCTTCTTGCGGCCCAGGCTGGCCGGGGTCGGTACGCACGCCTTCATCAGCTTCTCCACCGCCTGCTCCACGGAGTTGTCGTGGGTGGCGGTGGCGTCCAGGAACACTTCGAGGCTCAGCGTGCGCGGACCGCTGCCGACGAACTCGGGCAGCGCCGACTGCCCGGCCATCCGGGACGGGGAGCGCCGCCACTCGGTGGTCTTGCGCAGCTCCAGAGTGGAGGGGTTGAACTGGAGGTCGAGCTGCGCGACCGTCCCGCCGGGTTTCGCGCCGACCGAGGCCGGGGGCTCCTTCAGGGTCAGCTGGGCTCTGGCCCGGCTGGAGCGCACCGCTGGGGACATGCCTGGGGTTCCTTTCCGGTGCGGTTGTGCGGGCGGGGGGGGACGTGAGCGTGGACGGTGGATACAGGGGCGTGTCGCCGGTCAGGTGGCTACCGCCCGGCTTGCCAGGGGTTCAAGAGGGCGTGTCAGGAAGGACGCAACCCTTGATGGGCGATCTCCAGGGTCTCCACGGCGGCCTCGGATCGTGCGGGGTCGAAGGACGGCCCCTGCCAGCGGACCGGGACGATCCCGAACACCTGCCAGCTGATGATCCTGGTCAGGTCCGGTTTCAGCGCCACGATCTCGCCGTCCTTGGGCTCCACCCGGCGCAGCGTCTCGTCGAGCCAGCGGCCGATCTTCGCCGTGTCGGCGGTGACCGGCCTGGTGAGCGTGATGTTCGACCAGGTCACGCGTCCGGGCAGTTGCCAGGTGAAGCCGTTGTTGCCGCCCTCGGCATAGCTCTCCATCTCCACCTCGGCGCCCATGCCGGAGCAGGTGTGGAAGGCGCCGAGGTCGTTCCCGGCGATCGCGAGCCGGAAGAACACGCTGGTCGCGAAGATGCTGTCTGTCATTGGTCCGTCATCCGTTCCCTGCTCTCAGCGGCGTCCGTCGTAGGGGCGGCCCGTGCGGTCCCGGCCGCGCCGCAGTTCGGTGCGCAGCAGGCGGGCCATGGGGTCGAGCAGGCGGCGCGCCAGCTCGTCCAGTTCGGCCCCGGAGCCCTGCGGAATCCCGGCGTGCCCGGCCGCGCCCCTGCCGGGGGCGGCCGGCGTCGCGGCCGACCCCTGCTCCGGCTCCGCCCTGGCCGGTGCGCCCTTGGGTACGGAGACGTCACCGGCACCTTCACCGGCACCGGTACTGACACCGGTGACATCTCGCTGGACCGGGGGCGCTGCCCGGCCGGTCCCGCCGGCCGCCGGTGCGGGGCCCGGCGGAACGGTCCGTGGCCGGACCACGGGGACGGTTCGTGTCGCAAGTGCCGGAGCCGGTGTGACCGGGGGGCGGCCCGCGAGTGCCTGCGCCTGCGGGGCGGTCACCGGGAGGGGCCGCACCGGTACGGCCGCTCCCGGTGAGGCCTCCCCGGTCATTTCCCGGAGGGGCGGCGCAGGCCGGACAACCGGGACGCGCTGTACGGAGCCCTGAGTGCCGGCGCCTCCGACGCCGAGCCCCACCGGTCCGGGGCCGGGGTGTCCGACGGCGGCCCGCTGGACCTGCGGCGCCGCCGGGGCCGCCGAGGACGCTCCCGACGACCGCTGTGCGGGACCGCTCCGGTGCGGCGCCGCTGTGCCGGGCCAGCGCGCGGCCACGACGGGGCGGCCGCCGGTGCGGGAGGCGCCGGGCGCTGCCACGCCTTCCGGGGCGCGGGTGTTCAGGCGGAGCGGGCGGGCGGCGAGCAGCGAGAGGGTGCGGGTGCGGGGTGCCGTCGGAGCGGAGTGCGTTCCGACGCGGGTCACGGCGAGGGGGTGCGGGCCGCCCGCGCTGGTGGTCCGGGCGCCTGCGGTGCCTGTTGAACCTGTAGTGCTTGTGTTTCCTGCTGATCGTCCGATGCCTGTGGTGCCGGTGGGGCTTGTGGTGCCAGTGGGGCCTTCCCGTGTGCCTTCCCCTGCCGGGTGGCGGGGCGCGGCGGACCGGGACGGCGTCACCAGGGGCCCGGCGGGCCCGTCTGCGTGGTCTGTGGGACCGGGCAACGCGGTGCCGCCGGTGGAGGAGCGGTCGAGGCGGCGTTGGATGTCGCTCGCTCCGTTGCTGGGGGTGAGGCGGGGCTGTACGTCACTCGCACTCAGCAGCGGCGCGCTCGCTCCGCCCCCTGCCTGCGCGAGGGGTGCGGCAAGCGGTGAGGCACGGGGCGCGTCCTCGGTGCGCGCCCGGTCCCGGCCCGTCGTGGGCAGCGCCGGAGCCGGGCCGGAACTCCGGTCCTGACGTGCGGGAGCACGCTGGACGTCGGGGCCGGGCGCTGTACGGGGAGCACGCGCACCGGACACGGTGGAACCCGCCGGGCCGGCGCTGGGCGGCAGCTCGGACAACGGCGCGCCCAGGCCGCCGCGCGCGCGTGCCGTGGAGCGACGGCCGGGCGTCCGGTCCGGGGCGTCGGCCCGGTTGGCGGTGGCGTCCGGCGCGACGGGGGCCGTGCCCTTCGAGCCGCCGGTGTACGGGGCCGGAGTACCGGCTGTGCCCTCAGAGCGGCGCTGGACGACGGGAAGCGCCGGACCGGGCGCGGATCCGGTACTGGGCACGGGGGGCACGGCCGTGGCATCCGCCGCCAACGGCGAGGACGTGGGAGGCAGTTCACTCAGCGGTGCACCGAGGGGCGCGCGGGCGGCAGTGCGCTGTGCGGGCGCGGGGCTGACGGCGCGCTGTGCGGGCGCGGCCGGGCGCGTCCCTGACCCGGCCGGGGCCGTCGTGGTGGTGGTGTCGGGGCCCGGCACTTCGGGGCTGGGGCCGTTGCCGGGCGACGGGACGGTGATGGGCCGCAGGGCGGGAAGCCGGCGCACGGGTCCGGCCGTTCGCCGGGCGACGATCGGCAAAGGGCCCACCGGGCGGAGCCGCACGGCCTCGCGGGACACCTCGGCCGCGGGAGCGCGGGATGTCTCCCGCTGCCCGTCTCCCCGGGCGGACCGCGACCCCGTCGTTCCCGTAGCCGTGCGCTGGACGGCCGGGCCGGACTGCGTACGGCCCCCGGAACCGGCCGACGGACGGGACGCACGCCCGGAGTCCGGCTCGGACGCGGCGGACGGTGCCCGCGAGACACGGCCGCCGGAGGCGGACCGGGCCACGGCGCCGTCGGCGGCTGCGCCCGGAATCACCGACACCCGGCGTACCAGCGGAATGTGCGGAGCGGCAGGCTCGCGGCCGGCTCCGGTGTCCGTGGGGGTCACGACCGGACCCGTGCCCGGCTCCACTGCCCGTTGGACAGGGGGACGTGACGGGACGAGCGTGGCGGGGGACTCCGCGGACGTGATGCCACGGGTCCGGGAGATGTCGCCCGAACGGCTCTTTCCCACAGTGCTGTTGTCGCCGGGGCGGGCCACCGCCGGCTCCGGACCGGGGCCCGTGCCCACCGTTTCCCTGCCGCCCCCGTCGCCACGGGAGCGCTGAGCGGCGGAAGGTTGTACGGAGGAGGGTTGTGCGGCGGAGCGCTGTACGGCGGACGGCTGCACAGCGGACGGCTGTACGGCGGACGGCTGTACGGCGGACGGCGTCGGCCCGGCCTGCCGCGCTCCCGGACGCGTCCGGCGCGAGACCTGCGGTGTCCGGGCGGCCGGCAGCCGCGCCGCAGCGTCCGCGCTCCCGGCGTTCGGGGCACCGGCGTTCGGAGCACCAGCAGTCGCAGCGCCAGTAGTCGATGTGCCGTCTTCCGGGCCGTTCGCCCCCTCCGGGCGCAGGGCCCGGAGCAGCAGCGGGCCCCCGCCGGTACGGGTGGGCTGCGGTGCGGCGGGCGCAGTGACACCGCGTACCAGGCCGGTCGGGGCGGTGGGCAGCAGGGCGTGGCCGAGGCCGGCGTCGAACGACGGGTTCTGCCAGGCCGCGAGGCCCGCGCGGAAGGCGAGGCCGTCGCTGACGCCGATCGGGGCGCGGGCCACCGTGAGCTCCGGCGGTGCGGTGCTGCGCCAGCCTCCGTCCCAGTCACCGGGCACGGAGGAACCCGGGGCGCCGGACGTGCTCCGGTCCGGGCCGTCGCCGTACGGACCGCCCGTCCCGGCGTGCTCCGTACGCCGGGGGCGGTCCGCGGTGTCCGGCCCGGCAGCCCGGCGGCGCAGCCTGTCCCGCCATGCCATGCGTTCAACCGCCTTCGTTCACATGGGTGTTGATACGGGCGATCTCGGATACCCACTGCTGGCGTTCGCCGTGCGTCAGATCGAGGATCTCCTCGCGCTGCCAGTGGAAGTGGTAGGCGATGTACGCGATCTCCTCCCGGAGCCGGGGAAGGGCGTACGTCACGATTCCCCCAGGCGCCCACCCGAGAGGTCGACCTCGAAGCCGCCCTCGCAGTGCGGGCAGGTCACCGCCGCCCGTGTGTGGCCCTCGCTGTTGACGCGCCGGTAGAAGTCCTGGAGGAAGGCCACATCGGTGGCGTACATCCGCTCCACCACCCCGGCGTGCACATCGGTGATCGCGCCGAGCCGGGTGATCACCTGGCTCAGCAGCACCACGCTCAGGTACGCCGGGTTCTCCTTGACCCGCAGGTCGATCTGGGGCCGCAGCTCGTCGCGGGCGGTCGCCAGCCGCATCGAGCCGTGGCGGTGCACCGTGCCCGCCTCGTCCACGTATCCGCGCGGGAGCTCGAACTCGAACTCGGTGCGCAGCCTGTGCTCCTCGCCGGCCGCCGGGGCGGCGGCAGGGGTGGCCGCCGCCCCGTCCGGGGCCGGGGCGGGCTCCGTCGCCTGGAGGATCTCCTCCAGGCTGCCCGCGGACACCGTACGACGCCTCATTCGACGACGATCTCCTCGAAGACGATCGTGACGGTCTCGGTGGCCGCGGCGGACTCGCCCGCCTTGAGGGACGGGCCCTCCCACTTCGAGGCCCAGCCCTGCATCAGCTGGATGCGCCGGACCGTACTGCCCTCGGAGTCCTTGATCTCGATGGTGAGGTTCTGCCGCGCGGTGTCCACGGCACCCTTGTTCAGGGTCTCCTTGATCCACGTGGTGAACTCGCTGCTCTTGTCGAGTCCCCGGGTGATCGTGACCTCACCGGCCTGCCGGGCGCCGGGCTGCTTGCGGATGATCTGCTTGCCCTCCGCGCTGACCTGGCGGATCTCGACGACCTCCTCCTCGACGGTCAGCCCGCTGATCTCCTGAATCGACTCGACCAGGTAGCCGCCGAGCTGCACGCCGAAGACGTGGGTGGAAAGAGCATCGCCCTCTGCCATGACTGTCTGTCACCTTTCTTTGTGGACCCGCGGGTCACTCGTCGATGAGGCTGGTGCTGTCGGAGAACTGAGCCAGCCGGAACACCACGAACTCCGCGGGCTTGACCGGCGAGACACCGATCTCACAGATGACCCGGCCCTGGTCGATGGACTCCTGCGGGTTGTTGTCGCGGTCGCACCGCACGTAGAACGCCTCTTCGGCGGTGCGGCCGAACAGCGCGCCCCTGCGCCACTCCTCGGTGAGGAACGCGGTGACGTTGCGCCGGATGCTCGACCACAGCCGGTCGTCGTTCGGCTCGAAGACCACCCACTGGGTGCCCAGGAGGATTGATTCCTCAAGGTAGTTGAACAGCCGGCGCACGTTCAGGTAGCGCCAGGCCGGGTCGGAGGAGAGGGTGCGGGCGCCCCACACCCGGACGCCCCGGCCGGAGAAGGCCCGTACGCAGTTCACGCCGATCGGGTTCAGCAGGTCCTGCTCGCCCTTGCTGAGCCGGAGCTCCAGGTCCACGGCGCCCCGGATCACCTCGTTGGCGGGCGCCTTGTGCACGCCGCGCTCGGCGTCGCTGCGCGCCCACACCCCGGCGATGTGACCGCTGGGCGGGACAGTGGTGTTGCGTCCGGCGGCCGGGTCGAAGACCCGCACCCACGGGTAGTAGAGGGTGGCGTACCGGGAGTCGTAACCGGCTTCGTCGTTGCGCCAGGTGCGCACCTGCTGGGCGGTGAGTCCCGGCGGGCTGTCCAGGATGGCCACCCGGTCGCCCATCTGCTCGCAGTGCGCGATCGCGGCGAGCTGCACCGTGCGCACGCCCTCCGCGTCGATGTCGCCGCGCTGGTGGGCGCTCATCAGGTCCGGCACCGCGACCATGGTGATCTCGTCGATGGCCTCCAGGCCGCCGAACCCCGTACGGGCCGCGACGTCGCCGACGTACTCGGACGCGTCGAGGCGCGCCACCTCGCCGGAGCCGGGCGCGGCGGGCGCGGCCGGGGCGTCGGGCAGTGCCACGGTCTGGCCGGCGGGCCTGCTCTGGGGGGCGTTGCGCTGCTCGGTGACCTCGATCAGGCTGGAGGCGCGCGCCTGGTTGACGAGGTAGCCCTTGACGTTCTTCCGGATCGAGGCCTCGTACGTCTCCATGACCTTGTCGCCCTGGCGGACCAGGACCTTGAAGCGGTCCTCCGGCGGGTTCTCGCCGTCCGCGGCGGCGATCTCCACCGACACCCCGGAGACGCCCGGCCGGGCCACGAGCAGGAAGCCGCCGAGCTCCACCGGCTCCGCCGCCCTGGTCTCCGGCCGCTGGGCGCCGTCGGCCGCGGGGGCTCCGTCGGCGGGGCCGCCGATCCGCACCACGTACGCGGCGCCTCCGCCGTTGGCGAAGTACCCGTAGACCGCGTGGGCCAGATAGGTGCCCTCGGTGAAACCGCCGAACAGCTGGGTGTACTGGTCCCAGGAGGTGACCAGTGTCGGTGCGTGGAACGGTCCGTTCCGGGCAAACCCCACGAACGCGGCGACGGCGGTGCCGACCCCTTCGATCGGTCGGGCACCGGACTGCACCTCCTCCACGTACACACCCGGGGTGAGGTACGTCGGCATACTCGCTCCTTCGCGTCCTTACGGGTCACCTGTGTCCAGGCCGAGTCTTCGCCGCTGGTCCGCCACAGCGACAGGGACTCGCGGACCTGGCCGGGGGCAGGACCGCTGCCTTTCCGGACTCCCCGCACTGACCGTCCGGGCGTCGCACGCCGCCGTCCTCGTGCCGCGCCCGCCGCCCTCTGACGCGCCGCCGGCCCGCGCGGTCCGCCGGGGGCGCGGCAGGAGGGCGCCGATGAGGGGCCGGTGAGGAGGGCGGCGAAGAGGCAGCAGGCACGGGCATTCGGGCAACGCACCGCGTGGGCCGGGACCCTGGGGCTACCCGGCCCAGTGCAGTCGCTTTGGAGCCTGGACGGCCGCCGGGTTACGCACAGGTCACCATCCTGCGACTTCCCAGCAGGGAGACCACCACTCCTCCCGGTCCTGGCCTGCTCTCCGTCTTGCGTCCGACATGGCGTCCTGATCGCCTCGGTCATAGGCCTGCCGGAGCGCCTCGACATCCTGGACCGTGTGCCGAATCGACCTGACGATCTTGGCATCGCCCACGGTCCGGGCCGCCTCTTCCAGTTGTTCGACGTACCTCGTTGTCGACACGTCATCGGGGAGCAACAGCATCACGGGAGCTCCGCCTTGATAGAAGGCGTGCAGTGCTTGGTCGCAGCCCGCATGTTTCGCGTTGGTCTTCTGGTTCCTCTTCTGGACGTGGTCGTAGGTCCACCATCCTCCACCGCCGAGGATTCCCAGCACGATCAGAGTGACGAGCCCATTCCTCACCGACGTGACAGCAGCGCCCCACGGGAAGACCACCGTGCGCTTGCCCGGAGTGTGGAAGTGGTTGTTCTGGACGCCGTGGTTTCCGTCCTGCACGGCAGCCGGACCGTGGAATTCACCGCGCTTGGGACTACCGCCGCCGTGGTCATCGTGCTGCGGTGCGGTCATCCGCTGTGGCCGAAGTGATTGTCCTGATGATTGTTGTCGCCCGTCTGGATCGCGGTCGGACCGTGGAAGGTACTGCCCGCGAAGGGGGCTGAGTCGTCGCTCGCCGCGTTAGGCCCACTGTCGATCAGCGCACGGAGTTCCGCGACCGCGGCGTGTAGCTCAGCACCTTCCAGCCGGGTCAGCAGAACCACGAACCCAGCCTGCCAGGCAGCGGCCCGGCTGCCCGCCGTTCCTCCGTCGGGGCTGTCCGTGAGTGCTGCCGCGGTCCGGTCCAGACGTCGCCTCTCCGATTCGTCACTCTCGTGGCTCCCCCGAGCCATCAGGCGCGCGGCGCGATCCCGGATCGCGTTCCACCCATCCGTGCCGACCGCCTGCGCCATGGATGCGCCCCCGGCCGAGGCCAAGGCCAACAGCGACTCCGAGATCATCCGCCCACTCCCTCCGACGACGGCCCTTCACAATGGGCCCGCCTCCCCCGGACTACCAACGAAACCAGGTTAAGGGCTTGCAGGGAAGCGACACCTTGGTCAATATCCCTGTGCGCGACCGGCACCCCGGCCCCCGTCCCTCAGGCTCCGGTGGCCTCCGCCATATACGGGCCGAACTCGCCCTCCAGGACCAGCCGTCCGAGCTTGCGGTACTCCTGCACGACCGCGGTCACCACCTGCCGCATGGTGAGCGGGCTGCCGGACTCCGCCGCGAGGTACGCCGCGGTCACCGCACAGGCCCGGATCGAACCGCCGGCCAGCTCGAAGCGGTCCGCGCAGAAGCCGAGGTCCAGGTCGCCGGCCCTGGGCAGCCGGTCACCGAGGCACCGGTCCCAGAGGGCGAGGCGCTGGCCGGCTTCCGGCATCGGGAAGTCCGCCACCACGTCCAGGCGGCGTGTGAACGCCTCGTCCAGGTTGGCCCGGAGGTTGGTGGTCAGCACCGCGATCCCGTCGAACGACTCCATGCGCTGGAGCAGATACGCCGACTCGATGTTGGCGTGCCGGTCGTGCGCGCCCCTCACCTCCGAGCGCTTGCCGAAGATCGCGTCGGCCTCGTCGAAGAGCAGGACCGCGTTGACCGCCGACGCCTCGGTGAAGATCCGCTCCAGGTTCTTCTCGGTCTCCCCGATGTACTTGTCGACGACCGTGGACAGGTCCACCACGTAAAGGTCCATGCCCAGGTCCGCGGCGACGACCTCGGCGGACATGGTCTTGCCGGTACCCGACTCGCCCGCGAACAGCGCGATCACGCCACGCCCCCGTCCGCCGCCGGGGCGCATCCCCCACTGTCCGAGCACCTGCTCGCGGTGGCGGGCGCGCAGCGCGAGTTCGCGCAGCCGCCGGCGGGTGAGCGGCGGGAGAACCAGGTCGTCCCAGTCGACACCCGGCTCCACCCGGCGGGCGAGCCGGTCGAGGCCCGCGCCGTTCTGGGCGCGTACGGCGCTCTGCAGGTCGTCGGGGCGGACCGGACCGCCCGCGAGGCCGGCCGTGCGGACCGCCGCGTCGGCGGCGCGGCGCAACTGCCCGGAGTCCAGGCGGTGCGCGGCGACCGCCCTGGCGAGCGCCTCGGCGTCGCCGGTGAATGAGCCGTCACCGGCGGCCCGGTCGAGGGCGTGCCGCCAGCGCGCGGCCTGCCGGCCGGGAGACGGCGACGCCACGGTCAGCACGACGGGGGCGTCGGCCGCCCACGCCGGGTCCCAGCCGGTGGTGCCGTGCGTGAACAGCGGGATTCCCCGCAGCGCCGCGCACAACGCCCCGAGCGTACGGGCCCGTTCGACGGGTTCCGCGGGCAGCGCCTCCACCGGTCCGAGGACGGCCCCGGCGCCGGTCAGGCGGGCTTCGCGGGCGGCCAGCCGGGCGAGTTCCGGCACCTCGCCGGAGCGCCGGGCCAGCGCCGCCGCGTCCAGGACGAGCGGACGCAGCCCGGCCGCGCGCAGGGCCGCGGTGGCCAGGCCCTCGGCGTCGCCGCCCCGGCTGCGCAGGTGGACGAGGCCGGTGCCCGTACCGGCCGCGGCCGCGGCCCGGTGGACCTCTGCCGTCTCGGCGGTCGGGTCCTCGCAGACCTCGCCGAGCACCCCGGCGAGCCGGGCGTCGGGCCGCGCGTTCCCCAGGAGGTGCCCGGACACCCGGTCGGGGACCGCCAGGACGCGGGAGAGCGGTGGCCGTTCCGGCTCGGTGACCTCCACCAGGCCTCCGTCCACCAGCGGCGCTCCGGGAGCGAGCCGGAATCGGGCGGCTGCCGCACCGGCCAGCCCGCACAGCTCCAGGGCGAGGCCGACCGTGGGGCGACGGCGCGTCAGGTCGTCGTTGAGATAGCCGTAGAACCGTTCGAACCGGGCGTCCAGATCGGGCGCCACCGCGATCAGGAGCAGGTCCAGGTCCAGCGGGGACAGGCCGAACCGCACGGCGAGGCCTTCGAGAACGGAACCGGGAGGCGGCTGCCGGGGCTCGTGGGCGGGTACGTCGAGGCCGCCCGGATCGTCCAGGATCCGGGTGATCGCCTCGGGGGTGAAGTACTGGCCCCGGTACGGGTCGTCGGGGTCGGGGTCGGCGGCGCGGCGGACCGCCACCGCCTGCCGCACCCGCTCCTCGATCAGGCGGAGCCGCGCCCAGAGGTGCTCCACGTCGGCGGAGACGGCATCGGGCTCGGGCTCGGGGGCGGGCGCGGGGCCGGGCTGGACCTCTCGCTCGGCGTCGGGCTCGAATTCGGGCTCGGGCTCGGGCTCGGGCTCGGGCTCGGGCTCGGGCTCGGGCTCGGGCTCGGGCTCGGGCTCGGGCTCGGGCTCGGGCTCGGCGTCGGGCTCGGGCTCGGGCTCGGCGTCGGGCTCGGGCTCGGGCTCGGGCTCGGGCTCGGGCTCGGCGTCGGGCTCGGGCTCGGGCTCGGGCTCGGGCTCGGGCTCGGCGAGGACGGGGGGTTCGGCGGTGTGGGTCACGGCTGGCGGTCCCCTCGGCTTCGCCGGGCGGGGGCGGGCCGCCGCTCGCGCGGGCCGGCGAAGCCGTCCGGGCCCGCCTCGCTCGTCCCCGTATAGCGCAGCCGCCGTCCCGGCACCGCTTCCCCGCCCTCGCTCCGGGCGGCGGAGCGCACGACGAGCCCTTCGGTGACCGGCGACGCGACGGGCGTGCTCACCCCGGCGAGCGGAGCCCGCACCACTACCCCGAGGGACGCCTTCAGCTCCCCGCCGAGCGCCGACCACACATCGGACGCGGCCGGTGCGTCGAGGTTGCCCCCGGCGGTGTCCAGACTCACGGTCAGGCCGAGTTCGGCGAGCGTACCGGTGAGCAGCCGGGCGGGCAGCGTGTCCGTGGCCACCAGGCAGGCGAGCACCTGCGAGAGCAGCCGGTGCTCGTCCTGCGGGCGGCTCGCCCACGCCGTGACCAGGTACGTCAGCTCGAACCAGCGCGGCGGGGTGCGCCGCGCCACCACGTGCCCGTCCGCGTCGTACACCTCCCCGGCGCCGCTGCCGCGCCGGGTGACGTCCTCGCGGATGTCGTACAGGAAGACGCAGACCGTCGGGGCGTTGCGGCGTGCCGCCCAGTCCTTGGTGGGGGCGTCGAAGACCACTTCGACGCCCGATGCCTCCAGGCCGGACCCGGCGAGCAGGCGGCGCAGTCCTTCGTCGACCTCGTGGATCATCGGCGGGTCATCTCGCCGGGCGGCTGCCAGTTGCCGATGACCACCAGGAAGTCGGTCTTCACCGGTGAGAACCCGGGGCCTCTGGCCGTGATGACGCGCGGTCCGGTCTCGTCCTTGGCGAGAATGAGCAGCTGGCCGATGAATGTGCCGTCCGGCTGCGGCACGGTCGGTGCCGCTGCCGCGGTGATTCCCGGCTTCCAGGTGAACCGGACAGGCGCTCCTGGCGGGAAGTCCTTGCCGCGGACCGAGGTGACGAAGCCGGGCTTGCCGATCGGCGGCACCGCGACGATGCGCGGCTGGAGGATGCGCAGCCGCTGCCGGGCGGTGTTGTCGCGCGGGTCGGCGTCCGTGCCGGTGGTGGTGAGCCGGCCGGTGACGTTGCCGGTCAGCGCCTTGTCGGGGCTGAGGACGACACGGACGACGGTGCTCGCGCCCGGAGCCAGGTCCGGCAGCGCGCACACCCAGGAGCGGTCGCAGCCTGCGGGCGGCCCGCTGTTCGGGATGCTCCGGGGCAGACCGACCTTCAGCCGCAGCCCGGTCGCCAGTGCCTCGCGGCCGTTGCGCACGGTGTACGTCACCACGACGCGTCCGCCGACGTAGCCGGGGTTCGGCTGCGCCGTGACGCGCACTCCGGGCCCGGCCTCGGGCTCATCCGGCTCCGGGGGCACGGTGGGCGGGGCGGTGGCGGGAGGCGCGGTGGTGGGAGGCGCGGTGGTGGGCGGTGCGCGGGTCGGTGTCGGCGGCGACGGTGTCGTCGTCGGGGGCGGGGTGTCCTCGCGCACCGGCACCACGGTCCGCCCGGCGTTGTCGCTGGGCTGTGGGTCCACCACGGCGCCCGTCACCGACCAGTCGAACGGCGCGTCGCCGGGGGTGACCCCGACGACGGTGACGGTCACCGGGACGGTCGCGCCGGGCGGCACCACACCGACATCGCACTGGAGGGAGGCGGCATCGCAGGTGCCTCCGGGCCAGGTCAGCCGGCTGATCCGGGCACCCGGCGGCGGCACGACGGTCAGCGTGGTGCCCGGGGAGGCGGCGGGGCCGTTGTTCACCACGTCGACGCGGACCGTCGTGGAGTGACCGACGGCGACCGCCGGGACGTTGCCGGGCGCCTGCACCGCGAGGTCCACGGACTGCTGGACGCTGGGTTCCTTCTGCCGGCCCGGGAGACCGGTGGTGAGCGGGCGGAGGGCGCAGGTCGCGATGTCCAGGAGGTACAGCTTCTCGGGGCTGTTGGCCGGGAGGGCTTGGCGGGAACTGATCACCAGGCCCGTGCCGTCGGCCGTCCAGGCGGCGTCACGCGGCTGGAACGGGCCGGTGGCGGAGGTGTCCGGCAGCTCCTGGCGGCAGCCGTCGGGGACGTTGTGGGCGGCCTCCGGCAGCAGCACCTGGCAGGCTCCGTCGGCCAGGGACGTCAGCAGGATGCCGTTGTGCTCGTCGATCAGGCCGCCGCCGTTCTTGCGGTTGAAGGCGATGCTGAGCCCGTCCGGCGAGAACGCCGGGCTGTCGTCGATGACTTCGCAGTTTCCCGGGCAGATCGTGGCGCTCAGGTCGCGCTGCGCGCCCAGGTCGTTCACCGGCGCGGTCCAGATGTGCTTGTTCCCGCCGCCCCCGTCGATCGTCTGGTTGCGGGTGAAAGCCAGGGTGGTGCCGTCGGAGGACCAGGTGGGCTGGGCGTCGCCGCCCTGGGGCTGCCCGGCCGGCGCGGTGATCCGGTCGCGGATCTCGCCGGTCTCGGCGTCCGCGATCAGGATGCTGCTGGGTCGCGCCGCGTCGCCGACGCCGGCCGGCGACATGCGGGTGAAGGCCAGGTACTTGCCGTCGGGGGAGAACGTCGGATCGGTGTCCCAGTCCTTCGGTCCGCGTCCGTCGAGTGTCATGGGCGCCTCATTGGTGCCGTCGGCGTCCGCCCGCCAGATCCGTTCGACCCGGTTGTCGGAGGTGCCCTCGAAGCGGGTCAGTACGATCCGGCGTCCGTCGGGCGTGTAGTTCTGCCGTTCGGTCCACGGGTCGAACCCGTCCGCGGGCCGGAAGAGCGGGTCGTGGGACGTATCGGCGTCGGTGTCGGCGGCCGGGTCCTCGTTGAGGATCGTCAGCCCGAGATCGCGTGGGTCGGACCCGTCCGACCTGGCGTCCTGGAGCGTCACCACGTGCGGCCCGGAGGCGGAGGTGCGCTCGACCACGACACCGCCGTCGGCGGCCGTGCCGATCCAGGTGGGCGACTCGACCTCCCGGTCCTCACTGAGCTTCAGCTCCGGTGTGTTGCCGGAGTTCGGGGCCACCCGGTACACATGGTTCCAGTCGCCCTCACAGTCACAGGTGCGGTCGCGGCTCAGGAACAGCACGTCGCCCCCGTCGGGCAGCCACGCTGCCCCGTGGGTGCGCCACTCTGCCGGTGTGCCCGTGAGCAGCGGCTCGTCGGTGCGCCCGTCCGTCACCCGCAGCCGGGGTCCCGGCGGCCCGGCGGCGGTGTACGCGATCAGGTCCCGGTGCGCGGGGTCGTCGACCGGGTTCCACGCCGGCTCGGTGGCCTCGCCGTTCCCGGGGTCGGTGACGCGGGTGGCGGCGCCGCCTCCCAGGGGCCGTACGTAGATCTGCATGCCGGCGGCCGGGTCGCTGCCGCCGGAGTACGCCAGGCGCTGCCCGTCCGGGGACACCGTCGGGCAGTCCTCGTCCCAGGGTGTGTCGGTGAGCCGCGTGAGGCCGGTGCCGTCGGTGCGCACCATCCACAGGTCGCGCTGCTTCCGGCCGTCCGGACCACCGGGTTCGGCCGAGTCGAACACGACGGACAGGCCGTCCGGTGTCAGCTGGGGGTGCCCGGCGTACCGGCCGCTGGTGAGACGGCGTACCGAACCGTCGGCGGTCCGCAGGTAGACCTGCGGGGCCTTCTCGTCGCGGCGGCTGACGAAGACCATCGCGTCCCCGAGGACGGACGGCTGGAGGTCGAAGTGGGCCGGGCCCGCGCCGAAGAGCGGTGCGCTGTAGGTGTCGGTGTCGGCGCCCACCTGGCCGAGGCTGCGGTGCCGGGTACCGGCGTAGGCGATCCGGGTGGCCGCGGCGTCGGCCGCCTGCGGCCGGGACTCGGCGCTGCCCTCGCCGGCAGCCGTTGTCACCGCGAGCAGGGGGATCAGGAGCAGCAACGACGCCCCGAGTCTTCCCGGGCGGAACCGCCCACCGGGGCCTGCGGTGCGCATCACGGTCCACCTCGCTGTCTGGTGCGGTATCTGGCTGTCCCCCGCCACCCTGCGACGGCCGCTCGGCGGCGCGGCAGGGCGGCGGGGCCGTACCCGGGGGAAACGTGCGGTGCGCTTTCGGGCAGTGCCGGGGTGCCCGGACGACGTCAGATCAACCCGTTACGGCCCGGACGACGTCAGATCAGCCCGTTGCGCAGTGCGTAGCCGACCGCGTGGGCCCGGTTGCGCAGTTGCAGGCGCGTGATGATCTCGTGCAGGACGTTCTTGACGGTCCGTTCGGAGTACGCGGTCTTGCGGGCTATCTCCACGGTGTCCAGGCCCTCGGACACCAGGCGCAGCATGTCCGCCTCGCGGGTGGTCAGCGTGGACAGCGACAGGCTCCGGTGGTCGAGCGCCGAACGCTGGAGGCTGCCCACGTGGGTGAGCAGCTTGCCGAGGAGATCGCCGGGGAGCACGCCCTCGCCGTTGGCTATCGCCAGGACCAGATGGAGAAGCTGGTCCTGGTCGGCCTCGGCGCGGCGCAGTACCGCCGAGACACCGCACTCGATGACGCGTTGCAGCGCGCCCGCGCCGAGGGTGCCGACCACGAGGCCGGTGCGGGTCGCTGTGTTGTGCCGCAGGCGGTGCAGCAGGGCCGCCACGTCGTCGTCGACGCTGTCGACGACCACCAGCGACGCCTGGGCGTGCTCCGCCTCGGTGTCGTCGAGCAGACTGACCTCGGGGCGTCGGCGTAACTGCTGGACGACGCCGACGTGCAGGACCGGATCGGCGGCGTACACGGCCACGGTGACCTGGTCCGGGCGGTCGGGGTGGGAGGTCCGGTGTGCGGCCGGTGACTGTACGGACAGACGTGGCGTGGTGGCGGAGACGGCCGGGCGGTACTGCTCTGAGCAGGTCATGGGCGGAGTTCCTGTTTCATGAGTTCGCGGGCGGAAGGACATGAGAACGGGTCGACGGCCGGTGCGAGCACGGGTGGTGTGCGCGCAGGAGGGACGTCTGGATCAACAGCTCATCTATGTAGTGGAGTTGGTCTGGACTTCCCGGGCACCGCAACTGCCCGGGTCTTGCCCTTGCGCGCCTCGTGGCGGCCGTGGTGCGGTCCTACCGTGGCGGTGTGACGCCTTCTGCAGCCTCTTCCGGCCCCAGCGCGCCCGGCCTCGACATCCCGGCGGTGACGGTGGCGCCGGGCAGCACTGCCACGACCAGCCTGACCGTCCGCAACGACAGCGACATCGTCGAGGCGTACAGCCTGGAGGTCGTCGGGGACTGCGCCCCCTGGGCCACCGTGGAGCCCCCGCGGGTCTCCCTCTATCCCGGCACGTCCGAGACGGTGACGATCCGCCTGGAGCCACCGCGTTCGCATGAGACCCGGCCCGGCGAGATACCCCTCGGCGTGCGGGTGCTGCCGGTCGAGCACCCCGAGTCGGTGCGGGTCCCCGAAACCACGGTGCACGTCGAGGAGTTCCACGAGCTGCACACCGAGCTGGCGCCGCGCCGTCGGCGAGGATGGCTGCGCGGCCGCTACCGGCTCGCGGTGCGCAACCTGGGCAACTCCTCGGCGCAGGTGGGCTTCACGCCCGGCCAGGCGGGCGAGGAGCTGCGGTTCGCCTTCAGCCCGGCGAAGCCGAAGCTGGAGCCCGGCGAGTCGGCGGAGGTCCGGCTGCGGGTCCGCACGGGCAAGCCGGTGTGGTTCGGTTCCCCCGTGGTGTGGCCGTTCACCGTGGACACCACCGAGTCCGGTGACCAGGAGGAGCCGCGGCGGGACGAGACCGCCGCCGTCCGGCCGCCCCTCAACGCCGAGTTCGTCCAGATTCCGGTCTTCCCGAAGTGGCTGCTCGTGGTACTCGCGGCGCTGCTCGCGCTGCTGCTCGCCTGGTTCACCCTGGTCCGTCCGGCGGTGCGCAGCGCGGCGAAGGAGGCCGCCACCAAGGAGGTCCAGGCGCGCCCCAATCCGGGCGGGGCGCAGGACGGACAGTCGCCGGGCACCGCTTCCGGCGGCGACAAGGGCGGCCAGCCCGGCGGGGACACGGGTGCGCAGCCGGGAGCGAGCCCAGGGGCCACGGCAGGAACGGGCGGCGGCACCTCTGCCGGCACAGGCCAGCAGAATTCGGGGACCATCGACCTGAAGACCTCCGGCGGGGCGACCAGGACCGGTACGTACCCGGTGCCCGAGAACCAGAACTTCGGAATCACGGACATCGTCGTCGCCAACTTCCAGGGCGACGAAGGGGTGCTGACGATCAAGTTCGGCGCCCGCAAGATCACCACGATCGCGCTGGAGACCTTCCGTAACCAGGACTATCACTGGGTCACCCCTATCAAGATCACTGAGAACGACACCGTGACCATCAACGTGACCTGTGCGAAGCCGGGCACACCGGCCACCGGGCGTCGGGCGCAGGCGTGCCACGAAGTCCTGAACGTGAGCGGTGTGCTCAGCCCCATCAAGCAATGAACCAGGCCTTCCGGGACAATATCGGCCAGTACGGCGCCGTCCGAAACGGGAGATTTATCGTTTCGTCTGAAAATCGACACCGCGTCCAGGAACGGACCGCGAGCCGGTCCGGAGGCAGGAGCGGCAGCGCGGAGAGGCGGATCCAGCGGTGATCCGTCACCGCCCTCGCGCCGCCCCGCGTGATCAAACCCGCGACGGACGGCGCCGGACGCCTCGGTACGCCGTAGCCGCGACGCCCTGTGTGGATCACAAAGTGGCCGACTTTCGCCGCGCCGGCGCGAGCGTCCGGGGCCGGGCACCTGGCGTACACGCCGTTGCCGATCGTGGCCGTCCTCCCCGCCGCCGCTTCCTCCGGACGGCCGGCCGCCATCTGGCCGCAGTCGGCGCGGTGGCGGCGGTCTCCTCCGGATGAGAGATTCCAGGATCTCGGGCACGTGAAGGTGCGGGTCGATGCCTTCCTCGGCCGGGTCCGGCCGCTGCCGGACAACGGCGACGTGGCCGTCGTTGCGCACGGCCACCTGTCACGCGTCCTCGCGGTGCGCCGGCTCGGGCTCGACGCGTCGGCCGCGCGGCAGTTCGGGCACCCGCGTCCGGGGACGGTCAGCACGCTGGGTTACGAGCACGGTCGGCGTAGCGGGGGCAGCCGCGTTGACGTATGAGCGGGAGGAACGCGGGCACACGGGGTTCACCCACTTGAGAACAGGAGTTCCCCCATGCTCGCAATAGTCGCAGCCGTCCTCTTCTTCATCTCTTTCCTGATCAACGCCGCCGACATCACGACCAACGATGTCTTCTCCTCAGCGAACGTGATGCTGCTCGGTCTGACGGTCCTGGCGTTGCACGTGGCCGGGATCGGCAATGGCTGGGGGCCCGGCAGGTCACACAGACACTGATCCGCACCCCGGGCCCGGCCCCCATGCGGAACGTCACTCGGGAACTCGTGCGGCCTTCAGCCCCACGGCTGGGATGCGAACCACGGTCGGCACTGATGTGGCCATGCCGGGCGGCGGCGGTACCGTCGCCCGGCCGGCCGCGGGCGGCGGCGATACGTGCACCACGGTCCGCGGTCGGGGCGGTGGCCCGGCCCGCTGGTGGACGGCCACGCCCACGGCGAGCGCCCCGGCCAGTGCGCACAGGGCGGCCGGCGTCGACGCGGCCATCTTCTTCAAGGCTCTCCTTCGGTCCCGCAGGTACGGGATCTCGCACCGACGGCAAGCACCTTCCGCCAGGCACCGCACGGCGAAGCGCTCACAGAAAGCACACGATCATGTACTTATCGCGAGAATAGGGCGCGCGAAAGTGCGCCGCCCGCCGGGACGGGCATTCGGGGTGGCGTGCACTGACGGGTGGACATACGTTGCCGAGAAGCAACGTTCTGCCCCTCTTTGCCCGCATACCGGAAGGTCGAGAGCAGTGAGCGCCGACAGCGACGACCCGAAAGGCCTGGAGCCCGAATTGGGGCCCACTCCCGCAGGAGACCCGGAGTTCCGCCCGTACCGCCACCCCGCCGCGGGCTGGGGCGCGGCCAGGAGTGTGGGCCGTTTCCTGGTACGGGAGGGCGCGCCGGTGGAGGGTCCACGGGCGATCATGCGGATGAACCACGAGAACTCCGGATTCGACTGCCCCGGATGCGCCTGGCCCGACGACACCAAGGGGCTGCATCTGGACATCTGCGAGAACGGGATCAAGCACGTCACCTGGGAAATGACCCGTAAGCGGGTCGGACGCGAGTTCTTCGCCGCCCACTCGGTGACCGAGCTGTCCGGGTGGAGCGACTACGACCTGGAGAACCAGGGCCGGCTGACCGAACCGATGGTCTACGACCCCGGCAGCGACCACTACGTCCCGATCAGCTGGAAGGACGCGTTCGAGGTGGTCGGCGGTGCGCTGCGCGGGCTGGACGACCCCGGCCAGGCAGCGTTCTACACCTCGGGCCGCCTCGGCAACGAGGCCACGTTCCTCTACCAGCTGATGGCCCGTGAACTCGGTACGAACAACCTGCCGGACTGCTCCAACATGTGCCACGAGGCCAGCGGCCGAGCTCTGCACGCCTCCCTGGGCACGGGCAAGGGGACCGTCGACCTCAAGGACTGGGAGAGCGCCGACGCGCTGTTCATCCTGGGGGTCAACGCCGCCTCCAACGCGCCCCGGATGCTCACCGCCCTGGCCGAGGCCTACCGCCGCGGTGCCCGGATCGTCCACGTCAACCCGATGGTCGAGGCCGCTGCCACCCGTACCATCGTCCCCCACGACTTCGTGGACATGGCTCTCTTCCGGACGACCCGGACCAGCACACTGAACCTGCAGCCCCGCATCGGCGGCGACATGGCTCTCCTGCGGGGCATGGCCAAGGCGGTCCTGGAGCAGTCCGCGACCGACCCCAAGGCGCTGGACCGGGAGTTCATCGACCGCCACACCACCGGCTTCGAGGAATACCGCGCACTGTGCGAGGCCACGTCGTGGGAGGAGATCGAGAACCAGTCCGGGCTGACCCGCGCGGACGTCCTCAAGGCCGCGCGCGTGTACGGCGAGGCCGACCGCAGCATCGTCAGCTGGTGTCTCGGGCTCACCCAGCACGAACACGGCGTCGACACCGTCCGGGAGATCGTCAATCTGCTCCTGCTGCGCGGCAATCTGGGACGTGAGGGGGCGGGCCCCTCCCCCGTGCGGGGGCACAGCAACGTCCAGGGCAATCGGACCTGCGGCATCGATCACCGCCCCTCCGACGAGTTCCTCGACCGCCTCGCCGAGGTCTGCGGGATCGACCCGCCCCGTGAGCACGGCCTGGACACCGTCCGCACCATCCCGGCGATGCACAGCGGCGAGGTGAAGGTGTTCGTCGGCATGGGCGGGAACTTCGCCCTCGCCGCGCCCGACACCCCGTACACCTACGCGGCGCTGCGGTCGTGCGACCTCACCGTCCAGGTGAGCACCAAGCTGAACCGCAGCCACATCGTCCACGGCCGCCGAGCCCTCATCCTCCCGTGTCTCGGCCGTACCGAGAAGGACCATCAGCGCAAGGGCGTCCAGAGCACATCCGTCGAGGACTCCATGAGCATGGTCCACCTGTCGATCGGCATGAAGCGCCCCGCCTCATCGCATCTGCTGTCCGAGCCGGCGATCGTCGCCGGGATGGCCCGCGCGGCCCTGCCCGACAGCGCCACGCCCTGGGAGTGGTACATCGAGGACTACGACCGGATCCGGGACACCATGGCCAAGGTGCTCGACGGCTTCGAGGACTTCAACCGCCGGGTGCGGCTGCCCCTCGGCTTCCGGATCAAGCAGCCCGCCCGCGAGCTGGTCTTCCTCACCCCGTCCGGACGCGCCGAGTTCTCCAGCGCCGTTCTGCCCGATGTCGTCCCCGCCCCCGGCACCCTGGCGCTCGGCACGATGCGGTCCCACGACCAGTGGAACACCACCATCTACTCCGACAACGACCGCTACCGCGGCATCAAGAACCTGCGCACGCTCGTCTTCATGAACCGCGCCGACATGCGCGAACGCGCGATCGCCGACATGGGGCCGGTGGACATCACCAGCACCGCGAAGGACGGCAGTCAGCGCTCTCTCAACGGCTACCTCGCCATCCCCCACGACATCCCCCGTGGCTGCGCCGCCGGCTACATGCCGGAGATGAACGTGCTGTGCGCGCTCAGCGACTACAGCACCCAGAGCGACCAGCCGATCATGAAGCACCTCAAGGTCACCATCGTCAGCGCCCGTCAGGACACGTTGTCGGACGTGCCCTGACGGGAGGCCGTGTCACCGCTGACTCACACCGGCCGACGTCGGTGCGCTGTCGCGCCGCGGCCGCGAGGGCTCGGTCCCCGACTGTGCGACCACGGACGCCGCCACCTGCGAGGCGAACGTCAGCATCTCGGCCGCCCGTTCGCTCGACAGGCGTGCGGCGGCGCCGTCGCGGAACTCTCCGGCGTCGCCCAGCCAGTTGAGCACCCCTGCCATGAACGCGTCGCCCGCGCCGATCGTGTTGACCACGTCGACCCGGACCGCGGGGACGGAGACCTCTCCCCCGTCCCGGGTGAAAGCCGTGCTGCCCGCGGGACCACGGGTGAGCACCACCAAACGGTTCCCCGCGGCCAGTTGTGCGCAGGTCTCCTCGGGGGCCGCGCCCGGCCAGAGCGCTGCCATGTCCTCGTCGCTGACCTTGAGGACCTGTGCCAGTTCGCACAGTTCCCGCAGCCGGAGCACGGCGGACCGGTTGTCGAGCGTGCGGTCCTCGCGCACGTTGGGGTCGACCACCAGCACGGAGCGCCCGGCCCCGGCGCGCGCGGTCGCGGCCACCGCCTCGGCAGCGGGCGGGACGACCGCGGCGAGCCCGCCCGCGTACACCGCGCCGAAGCGGCCCACCTCGGCCGTGCGATCGGGCAGCCGGAAGGTGGCGGTGTCCTGCAGATGGAAGTGGTAGCCGGTGCCGTCGGGGCCCGGGTCGGCCACCGCGAGCGCGGTGGGCAGCTCCGAGCGTGCGCACAGGCCCAGTTCCGTACCGGCGCAGACCAGCCGCTCCTCGATCAGCCGGGCGAATCCGTCGCCGCCGAGCGCCCCCGCGAACCAGCTGGGCGTGCCCAGCCGGGCCAGTCCGGCGGCGACGTTGGCGGGAGCCCCGCCCGGCTGGGCCCGGTGCGTCCGCGGATCGTCCGTGGCGGGCACCAGGTCGATGAGCGCCTCGCCCATCACCAGTACGGCATCGGGGCCACCGGTCACGGCTCGACCACGATCTTGCGGCCCTGCCCCGCCTTGAACCGCTCCAGGGCAGCGGGGTACTGCTCCAGCGGCAGCCGGTCGCTGATGAAGACCGCGGGGTCGATCACTCCCCCGGCGAACAGTGCGGCGGCCCGCTCGTAGCTGTGCAGCACCGCCATCGAGCCGGTGATCGTGATCTCCTGGTTGTAGATCCGGTACGGCTCGATGACGGCTGTCGTCGCGTAGTCGGCGACCCCGAACTGGAGGAACGTGCCTCCCTTGGCGACCCGGCCGAGCCCGTCCTGGATGGCGCCCGCGTTGCCGGTGGCGTCGACGACGACGTCCCAGCCCCGTACCGTCTCCAGCTCATCGGCCGAGGCGGCGGAGCGCGAGACGCCGAGCTTGGCCGCGGTGGTGAGCCGGTCGGGGTTGACGTCCAGCACATCCACGGAGGCGGCTCCGGTGCGCTTGGCGAGCTCCAGCATCATCAGCCCCATGGTGCCGGAGCCGTAGATGAGCACCTTGGCTCCGAGCGTGGAACTGAGCACGTCGTAGCCGCGCACCGCGCAGGACAGCGGTTCGATCAGCGCCGCGGTACGTACGTCGACATGGTCGGGGAGCTTCACACAGTTCGCCACCGGGGCGACGGCGAACTCGGCGGCCCCGCCGGGCTTGCTGACCCCGATCGCGTTCCAGTTGTCGCAGAGGTTCCCGCGCCCGCTGCGGCAGTAGTGGCATTCGTGGCAGTGCAGCGACGGATCGACGGCGACGTTGTCTCCGACGGCCAGCTCGGTCACCTCGGAGCCGGTCTCCACGATCTCGCCCGCGAACTCGTGGCCGGGGATGATCGGCAGCGCGGGTGCGAACTCGCCCTGGAGGATGTGGAGATCGGTGCCACAGAGTCCGCAGGCCTTGACGGCGACGACCACGTCGCGGGGGCCCGGGGTGGGGTCGGGGACGGTCTCGACCGACACCTTGCCGATGGACTCGATGATCGCAGCCCTCATTTGACAGCTCCAAGAGAAAGGCCCTGGACGAGTTTGTCCTGAGCGGCGAAGCCGGCGGCGAGCACCGGCAGGGACACGACGACGGACGCGGCACACAGCTGGGCGAGGAAGAGCCCCTGGCTGGTGACGACGCTCGTCAGGAAGACCGGTGCGGTCTCGGCCGCCACCCCGGTGAGCACCCGGGCGAAGAGCAGCTCGTTCCAGCTGAAGATGAAGCAGATCAGCGAGGTGGCCGCGATACCGGGAGCGGCCACCGGCGCCACCACCCTGACCAGCACCGTGGGCAGCCGGGCGCCGTCGACCTGTGCGGCTTCGATGATGGAGACCGGCACGTCCGCCAGGAACGACTGCATCATCCATACCGCGATCGGCAGGTTCATCGAGGTGTAGAGGATGACGAGGAACCAGATGTTGTCCAGCATCCCGGTGTTCTTGGCGAACAGGTACACGGGCAGCAGCCCCGCGACGACCGGCAGCATCTTCGTGGACAGGAAGAAGAACATCACGTCCGTCCACTTCTCCACTCGCTTGATCGAGAGCGCGTACGCGGCGGGGAGCGCCAGTACGAGCACGAAGAGCGTGGAGAACACGGATGCCGTCAGGGAGTTGATCAGCGGCGGCCAGGGGCTCGCCCCTCCGTCGGCGCCGAAGAACACCCGGTATCCGTCGAGGGTGAGGGACGCGCCGAGCGACGGCGGGTTGGTCGCCGCGTCGGCCTCCGAGTGGAAGGAGGTGAGCAGCATCCAGAGGGCGGGTGCGCAGAAGACGATGCCGACGACCCAGGCGATCAGGCCGAGAGCGGTGGAGCGTCGCCTGCCCCTGCGTGCCACACGGGCGTGGTCGCCGCGGCCCGCCTCGGGGGTGTGCGGAGCGGTCAGGGTACTCATGCGCGGCCCGCCTCCTCACTGAAGAGGGACGAGACCACACGCAGGGCGAAGGTCGCGACGACGATGGTGCCGATCACCACGACCACGCCCGCGGCGGACGCCAGTCCGTATTCGTGAGCTTGGTAGAAGGTCTGATAGATCGTGTAGGGGAGGTTGGCCGTGCCGAGGCCGCCGGCGGTGATGGTGAACACCGCGTCGAAGTTCTGCACGATGTAGATCGAGCCGAGCAGTACGCCGAGCTCCAGGTAGCGGCGCAGATGCGGCAGCGTCAGGTAGCAGAACATCTGCCAGGCGTTCGCGCCGTCCAGCCGCGCGGCCTCCATCTGTTCGGTGGACCGGCTCTGCAGCCCGGCGAGCAGGATGAGCATCATGAACGGGGTCCACTGCCAGACGAGGGCGGTCGCGACCGCGACCAGCGGCATGTCGGAGATCCAGTCGGGCTGTCCGGGGCTGTCGGCACCGAACAGTCCGGCGAACCATGCCCAGCCCCCGTTCAGCAGGCCGTACTCGGGGTTGAACAGCAGGTGCTTCCACATCAGTGCCGCCGAGACGGGCACCAGCAGGAAGGGCGTGATCAGCAGCGTGCGGACGAACCCCCGGCCGATGAACTTGCGGTCGAGCAGCAGGGCGAGAAGGAGCCCGAGCACCACGCTCACGATCACGACGCCCGCCGTGAGCAGGACCGTGGTGAACACCGAGTCCCGCAGACTCGGGTCGCTGAACACCTCCCCGTAGTTGGCGAACGCGCTGAAGCTGCGTGCGTCGGGCGAGAGCGAGTTCCAGTCGAAGAACGAGACCACCACCGTCGCCACGAACGGCAGTTGGGTCACGGCTATCAGGAAGATCAGGGCGGGCAGCAGCGGGGCGCGGGTGGCCCAGGCGCGGGCCCGGCCGGGCGCCTTTCCGGTTCTGCGGGGCGCGGAGACGCCTGGCGCGCCGGCCGGGACGAGTTCCGGTGTGGAGACTGGGGCACTCACTTCTGCTCCTTGCCGACCTTTTCGGCGAGCGCCTGCGAGGCCTTCAGGGCGTCGGACACCGACTGGCGGCCGGCGATGGCGGAGCTGATCTCCTGCGAGACCTTGGTGCCGAGGTCGGTGAACTCCGGGATGTCGACGAACTGGATGCCGACGGTCGGCCGCGGCTGGGTGCCGGGGTCACGGGGGTTCGCGCTGGAGATGGCCTGCTGGGTGACGCTCGCGAACGCGGCGGCGTCCTTCAGGTAGTCCGGGTTGGAGTACGTCGACGCGCGCTTGCCGGCGGGCACGTTGGGCCAGCCGACCGTCTTGCCGACGAGGTTCTCGTACTCCTTGCCGGAGGCCCAGGAGATGAACTTCCAGGCACTGTCGGTCTTCTTGGAGGCCTTCTGCATGCCCCAGGCCCAGGTGTAGAGCCAGCCGGAGCTTTCGGTCTTCTCGACGGGCGCGGCCACGTATCCGACCTTGCCCTTGACCGGGGAGCCGGAGGCCTCCAGCGATCCGGCGCCCGCGGTGGCGTCGTACCACATGGCGGTCTTGCCCTGCGTCATGTTGTTGAGGCACTCGGCGTATCCGGACTGGGGCGCACCCGCCTCGCCGTGCTTCTTCACCAGGTCGACGTAGAACTGGACGGCCTTCTTGAACTCCGGGGAGTCGAGCTTCGCGTTCCAGTCCTTGTCGAACCAGGTGCCGCCCATGGTGTTGACGACGGTGGTCAGCGGGGCGATGACCTCGCCCCAGCCGGGCAGCCCGCGCAGGCAGATGCCCTTCATACCCCTCTTGGCGCCATCCGCCTTGGCCGCCAGGTCGGCGACCTGCTGCCAGGTGGGCTTCGCCGGCATCTTCAGGTTCTTCTCGGCGAAGATGTCCTTGCGGTACATGAGGAAGGACGACTCGCCGTAGAACGGCTCGGCGTAGAGCTTGCCGTCCTCGGCGGTGAGGGATTCCTGCAGCGGCTTCAGGATGTCCTTCTGGTCGAAGGCCTTGTCCTTGGCCGTGTACTCGTCGAGCGGGTGCAGCCAGCCGTTCTTCGCGTAGAACGGCACCTCGAAGTTGCTGATGGTGGCGACGTCGTACTGACCCGCCTGGTTGGAGAAGTCCTGGGTGATCTTGTCACGGACGTCGTTCTCCGGCAGGACCGTGAAGTGGACCTTGATGCCGGTCTCTTTCGTGAAGTTGTCCGCGGTGAGCTTCTGCAACTCGACCATCTGCGGGTTGTTCACCATGAGCACGTTGATCTCGTCGTTGCCGCTGGACGAGGCGCCGCCGCCCGCGCCGCTGCACCCGGCGAGCAGGGCCGTAAGGGCGACGCCCGTACCCAGACGGACACTCAGCCTGCTTCGACGTTCCTGGTGGTGGAGCATGTGGTTCTCCTGATCGCTCATCATCGAGGGATTTCCTGTAAGGGGCATGTCAGCCATCCCGGCTGACGGGCGGGGCTTCCGACTACTGGGGACGAAGACCGGGGGTACGGGGGCTGCGGGGGCAGGGGCCGCGGTGGGGGCCGGCTGCGGGACGGACTGTGGGGCCGGCTGCGGAGTGCGTCAGGCGCGGATGACCTGCGGGCCGAGCCGCGAGTAGCGCTGTGCCTCGGCCGAGGGAAGACCCGTATCGGTGACGATGGACTCGAAGTCACCTACCTCGGCGAAGCGGCAGAAGCTCACGGCGCCGAACTTGGTGTGGATTCCGGCGAAGACACGGCGGCGGGCGCTGCGCATGGCCTGGGCCTTCACCTCGCTCACGGCCGGGTCGGGCGTGGTCAGGCCGAATTCGCGGGAGATCCCGTTCGCCCCGACGTACGCCAGGTCGATGACGAATCCGGCGAGCATCCGGGTCGTCCAGTGGTCGACCGTGGCCATCGTGGAGCCGCGCAGCCTGCCCCCGAGGAGCAGCACGGTGATCTTCTCCGCGTCGGCGAGAACGGTCGCCACGGCGAGGGACGCGGTGACCACGGTCAGGGGCCGGCCCCTGGGCAGTACCTCGGCGACGAGCATGGGCGTGTGGCCCTCGTCGATGAACACCGTCTCCGCGTCACCGAGGAGGTCGGCCGCGGCCGCCGCGATCCTGGACTTCTGGGGTACGAGCCGGCTGGCGCGTGTGGCCAGCGTCGTCTCGAAGCCCGCGCTCTCCACCGGGTAGGCGCCGCCGTGGGTACGGCGTACGAGACCGTGCTCCTCCAGGATGTGCAGATCGCGCCGGACGGTCTCCTTGGCCACCTGAAGCGTCCCGGCCAGTGCGGTCACTTCCACCGACCCGTCGCGTCGGGCAATCTTGAGGATCTCTCGTCGGCGCTCGTCGGTGTCCACGACACACTTCCCTGCGTTTGCTGCGAACCAGGCCCCGTTCGGGCTCATGAGTCGTTTGTACAAGCAAGGCACCCACGGCGACCAGGCTCTTCACAGCTTCGCCTGTGCCCGTTCGCGCCCGTTTCACCGAGGGCGTATCAGCTGGTCAGGCCGCATGAAGCGGTTGCCCTCGCCCGGACCGCTGCCCGAATGAGGCCCAGCTCGCGCCCGAACGGCGCCCGCGGCGGTCGGCAGTCTCCCCTCCGCAGAGGGAACCACTGCCCGTTTCCGCAGGCGGCGCGGCCTCCCGTGTGGGCGGGGCGCTCGCCCCGGCCCACTGCCGCCGCGGTGGCCGTCAGAGGATCGGAGGGCGTCCCAGCCGGGTCATACGCCACACGGTGCGCCACTTCATCGGTTCGCGCGGGCCGCACGGCGTCCGCAGCCCCTCGGCGAAACCGCCCCACCAGGCCTTCAGACCGGCCGACGAGCGCATCCGCACCATGGCGAGGGAGATCCACACGCCGAGATAGACCGGGATCAGCGGCATCGGGAGACGGCGTCGGGCCAGCCACACCCGGTTGCGGGCGGTGAACCGGTAATGGGCCGCGTGCCGGGCCGGCGACGTCCTCGGGTGCTGGAGGACGAGTTCGGGTTCGTAAAGGATCTTCCAGCCCGCGTCGAGGGCACGCCAGGCGAGGTCGGACTCCTCGTGTCCGAAGAAGAACTCCGCCGGCCACAGGCCGATCCCGTTGAGCATGGGCATCGAGAAAGCGTGTCCGCCCCCGAGGAAGGCGGTCACCGGACCACGCCGCATCGGATCGCCGGCGCGCAGCCGGGGCACCCAGCGACGCTCGGTCAGCCCGTTCTCGTCCGCGACCCGGAACCCGACGACGCCGAGCCCGGGGTCGTTCGCGAACAGGCGCTGAACCCGGCGGAACACGTCGTCGGCGATGAGCAGGCCGTCGTCGTCCAGTTCGATGACGACATCCACCTCGCCCGACTCGCTCAGCAGCTCCAGCCCGGCGTTGCGGCCACCGGGACAGCCCAGGTTCTCCCCCAGCGGGATCTTGGTGACGTCCGCCGTGATGTCGGTGAGGGGCGTCGCGTTGCCGACCAGGACCACTCTCGCCGCCGGCACGTCCTGCTTCTCCACCGAGGCGAGCAGGGCGTCCAGCTCCCTCGGGCGAGTGCCCATCGTGACGATGACAACTCCGAGGCGCGGCAGTGGCATGGTGGCTTGCTCCAGCAGTCGGCGAAAGAAGCTGATGTTAGTGCCCGAGCCGGCCTCGCCGTGACGGACACCGGCCGGCACACACCGCACGACCGCCTCGGCCGGTCGCCGGAGGATCACCGGTCCTCGGGCTCGGCTACGCGATTGCGCCGAGGGCGACTTTCGCGGCTCGGGCGATGAGGGCGTCGTCGCGTTCGGCGTCCTTGGTGTCGCGGCGGGAGAGGACGGCCAGGGTGATCGGGGCGGCGCCGGGAGGCCAGATGACGGCGATGTCGTTCCGTGTGCCGTAGCCGCCCGTGCCGGTCTTGTCCCCGACCTGCCAGTTGTCGGGAGCGCCCGCGCGGATGGTGTGGTCGCCCGTGGTGTTGCGCCTGAGCCAGTCGGTCAGCACGGCGCGCTTGTCCGCGGGGAGCGTGCTGCCGAGGACGTACGCGCGCAGGCCGGTGGCCATGGCGCGGGGTGTGCTGGTGTCGCGGAGGTCGCCGGGGGTGGCATCGCTGAGCGCGGTCTCGTAGCGGTCGCAGCGGGTGACGTTGTCACCGAGCGCGCGGAGGGCGTCCTGCAAGGCCCTGGGGGAACCGAGTTCGTGGAAGAGGAGGTTGGCCGCGGTGTTGTCGCTGTAGCGGATGGCGGCGTCGCACAGCTCACGGAGGGTCAGTCCGGTGGCGAGGTGCTTCTCGGTGATCGGCGAGGCGCTGACGAGGTCGTCGCGGCCGTAGCGCACGAGCCGGTCCATCTGCCGGAGCGTGTTCTTGTCCAGTACGGCTCCGGCGAGCAGTGCCTTGCAGGTGGAGGCGTAGGCGAAGCGCTCGTCGGGCCGGTGGGTGACGGTCCGGCCGCTGCCCGTGTCGAGCGCGTGGACCCCGAGCCGGGCGTCGAACTTCCGCTCCAGTTCGCGGAATGCCTGTTCGGTACGGGGATCGGCTGGGGGCGACGCGGAGGACTTGGAGGTGGAGGGGGCCGGGTCGGACGAGGCGGGTGCGGCGGCGTCCGGGCCGGTCGTGCATCCGGTGAGGGGCAGGACGGCGAGTCCGGCCAGTACGGCACGGCGGGAAACGGGAGTTCGAGAGCGCATGGCATGCGTGCTTTCTGTTCCGAGGGGACGCGTCTCCACCGCCGGGGGTGAAGCGCCTGATGACGGATGCGGCGCGCTGCCGGCATGCAGCGGGCCGGCAAGGAACCGGACTGGACTGGACGGTTGCGGCGGGGCGGACCCGTGCGGCGCCGTCCGCTCGGCCGGCCGGATTACGCAGGAACCGCGCTGCGACCGGTCCGGCCTGCCGAGCGGTGCGGCCTGCCCCTGTCGGGAGTCAAGTCCGCCACCCGGCCCCATGTCGAATACGATCTCGGCATCAACCTCATTCACAAGCCATATCACCGCACGCCAGGAGGTACGGAGTGCTGACCGAACGGCACCTGGAAATCTTCGTCGCGCTGGCGGAGGAGGAACACTTCGGGGCCGCCGCCCAGCGTGTGGGCATGACCCAGCCGCCTCTGTCACAGGGGCTGCGCAGGCTGGAGGCCCTGGTCGGTGTTCGCCTGTTCGACCGTGAGCGCGGAGTGTCCCTCACCGAGGAGGGGGCTCTGCTGCTGCCGCACGCACGCCGCGCCCTGGCCGCGCTCTCGGAGCTCCGCGAGACCGGTGCGCGCGAGCAGGCCGATGGGCGCCGGCTGCGGCTCGGACTGGCCCCGGAGGTGCCGGCGCCCCTAGCGGCCGAGGTAGCGGCCGCGCCGGTCCGGGCCGGTGAGCGGGCCCGGATCGGCATGGTGACGGCGTCAACCGCCACTTTGCTCGGTGACGTTGCGGCCGGGCGGATCGACATCGCGGTGATCCGGCACCCCTCCGTGCTGCACGGCCTCTCCGCGGGCCGGGTGATCCTCCTGCCGACCTGGGTCCTCGCCCCAGCCGGCCTCCAGGGGGCAGGTGACACGATGCCGTCACGTCTGCCCGTCGCGGTGCGCCCGCGCGCCGAGGCTCCCGCGGCCCATGACCTGTTCATCGACACCCTGGCCAGCCGCGGCCGCCGCATGGAGACCGTGGTGGTCTGCGACGAGCGCGCCGGCCTCGCCCTGGTGGCGGCGGGTCAGGCGGTACTCGTCACGGCGGACCACTCGCTGATGGCCTCCGGCGTCGAGCGCCGTACGGCCACGGACCCACCGCTTCCCCTGCGGTTGCGGGTGGCCTGGAACCCGCGGCGTCCCGGAGCGGAGGAGACCGCCGAGACCGCGCGGTTGCTTGAGGACGCCCTGGCCCGGAAGGTGGCACCGTGAGAGAGCAGCGGCGCGGCACCGGTGTGCAGCGCACCATCCGCGACATGTTCGACGACGCGGGCGTCCGCGGCTGGCTCCACGTGGCGGAACTGCACCGCCCGTCGGCCCGGGTGGTCATCGATCCGGACGAACAGCTGCCCCTGGGTTCCGTCTACAAGGTGCCGCTCATGGTCGCCTTCTGCCGGCTCGCGGACGCGGGGCTGGTCGACCCGTGCCACAGGCTGACCCTGGAGGCCGCCGACCGGGTTCCCGGTCCGACCGGCGTCTCCATCCTCCACGACCCCGTCACCATGTCACTGCGCGACCTGGTGACGCTGATGATGACCGTCTCCGACAACACCGCCGCCGCCGCCGTCCTCCGAGCGGTCGGCCCCGACGTCGTCGATGCCGTCTGCCGTGACCTGGGCATGCCGGACACCCGTATCCACGGCGGCGTCGTCAGCACGTTCAGCCGGCTGGTCGCCGAGACGGGGGCGCAATCGCTGGACGCCGCCCTGGCACGCGTGGCGGACAACGACACCGTCGTGCCGGCCGGCGTGTACGACCCGGCCTTCAAGGCGTCCAGCACACCGGCGGACATGGCACGGCTCCTGCGGGCCGTCTGGACCGGCGAGGCCGCGTCCGAGGACCGCTGCGCCTTCATGCGCGACGTCATGCGCAGACAGCCGTGGACGCACCGGCTCGCCTCAGGTTTTCCCTACGACGACGTCACCGTCTACGGCAAGACCGGCACCTTCGGCTCACTGCGCCACGAAGCCGGCGTCGTCGAACTCGCGGACGGCAGCACCTACACCGCGGTGGTCTTCACCCAGGCCGCCCGCGCCGACAGCAGACTGCCGCGCGCCGACGCCGTGATCGGGGCCGCGGCCCGGGTCGCCGTGGAGGAGCTGCGAGGGAACCAGGGCACCTGACCGAAGGCCGCCCACCTGCCCCCGGAGATCCAGGAGCACGCGCTGATGTGACGCATCCAGGCGTTCATATGGAATTGCGCAACGCCTCGGAGGCGGTGGAGCCGGAGGCGACCGGGACCAGGTCGAGGACCCCGAGGGGGATGTCGGACATGACGGGAGGTCTCCTCAGCGGTCGGCGGGAACGGATACGGGCGTGGGTACGGGCTCAGCGAGGACGGGGCCCCAGGCGAACGGCGGATCGGGGATCTCCCGGCGCAGCACGGGCGCGACGTCCGACTGGAAGAGTGCGAGCGAGTCCCAGTGCCGGCGGTCCGTCAGCCCGCCCGCGTCCGCGTGCAGATGGAGGACGGTGTGCCCGAACTGCTCGTGGTAGCGGTGAACCTTCTCGATGATCTGCTGGGGACTGCCGATCAGCGCCGAGCTGCGCTCCACGAAGTCCTCAAGCGTGGTGAACACCGGGTCCAGGCCCAGCCGTTCCTGGAAGGCGAGGTTGCCCTCGAACACGGGCCGGTAGGCGGCGAGCGCCTCCTGTGAGGTCCGGGCCGCGTAGAGGCCGGCCGTTCCCGCCCCCACCGCGATACCGGCCGGATCGTGGCCGTGGTGCTCCCATCGCTCGCGGTAGTACCGGATCAACTCGGCGTAGGGCTCGATGGGGTTGGTGACGTTGGCGGAGAAGAGCGGGTCGCCGTAGCGGGCGGCCAGGTCGACGGACTCCCTGCTGGTCGCGCTGCCGTGCCAGACCCGGATCGGCTGCTGGAGGGGACGGGGCCACACCTCCGCGTCCTTGAGTTCAGGACGGAAGCGGGTCGCGGCGGTGACCTTGTCCTCGCGCCAGATCCGCCGGAACACCTCGTAGCTCTCGGCGTTGCGGTCCCACTGGTCATCGGGTGTCACCTGGAACAGGTCCCGCTGGGCGGCCCCGTTCCCCTTGCCGATGATGAGTTCGAGCCGTCCGCCGGAGAGATGGTCGAGGGTCGCGTAGTCCTCGTACGCGCGCACCGGGTCGAGGAGGCTGAGCGTGGTGACGGCCGTGAACAGCCGGATCCGGGAGGTGAGGGCGGCGATGTGGCTGAGTACGACCGGCGGCGAGGAGGAGATGAAGGGCCGCTCGTGCCGCTCCCCCACGCCGAAGCCGTCGAATCCCAGCTCCTCGGCGAGGAGCGCGTTGTCGACGACTTCGCGGAAGCGGTCGCCGGTCGGCTTCCGCACACCCGTCACGGGGTCCGGGCCGTGCACGATCAGGGTGATGGCGAGGAACTTCATGACGCCTCACGCTCTTCGCGCACATCGTCGGGGTGGGCCAGGCCGAGGTGGTCGCGCAGGGTGGTGCCCTCGTACTCCGTGCGGTACACGCCCCGTTCCTGGAGCAGCGGGACGACCCTGTCGGTGAAGTCGTCGAGGCCGCCCGGCGTGATGTGCGGGGCAAGGATGAAGCCGTCACTGGCATCGGCCTGGACGAAGTCGTTGATCGTGGCGGCGACGGTGGCCGGGGAGCCGACGAAGGACTGGCGGTTCCCGGTCTCGATGACCAGGTCGCGGATGGACCACTTGTTGGCGGCGGCCCGCTCCCGCCACTCGCGGGCGGTGGCCAGCGGGTCACGGTACATCCGCACCTGGGCGCGGCCGCGGGCGATGGTGTGCTCGCCGGGGTCGGGGTCGATGCCGGGGAGCGGGCCGTCCGGGTCGTACCCGGACAGGTCCCGGTTCCAGACGAACTCGAGGTGCTTGATCGCGGTGGCGCCGCTGACCTGACGGCGGCGCACCTCGCGGGCCCGTTCCTCCGCATCGGCGTCGGTGTCGCCGAGGACGAAGGTGGCCGCCGGCAGGATCAGCAGCTGGTCGGGCCGGCGGCCGTAGCGGCCGAGGCGGCTCTTGACGTCCGTGTAGAACGCCTGCCCGTCCTTGAGGGTGGCGTACCGGCTGAAGATCGCGTCCGCGCTCGACGCGGCGAACTCACGGCCCTCTTCGGAGTCGCCCGCCTGGAAGATCACCGGCCTTCCCTGCGGGGAGCGCGGGACGTTGAACTGCCCCTCGATGTCGAAGTGCTGTCCCGTGTGCACAAAGGCCCCGGCCTTCGCGTCGCTCAGGAAGGTGCCCGTCTGCCGGTCGGCGACGATCTCGTCCCCGTACCAGGAGTCGAAGAGTTCGTTCGTGGTGGACAGGAACTCCTTGGCCCTGGAGTAGCGCTCGTCCTGTGGGAGGAATCCGCCGCGGCGGAAGTTCTCGCCGGTGAAGGCGTCCCAGGAGGTGACCACGTTCCAGGCGGCGCGTCCGCCCGAGAGGTGGTCCAGGCTGGCGAACTGGCGGGCCACCTCGTAGGGCTCGTTGAAGGTCGAGTTGATGGTGCCGGTCAGGCCCAGGTGCTCGGTGACGGCGGCGAGCGCGGTGAGGACGGTGAAGGTGTCGGGGCGGCCCACGACGTCCAAGTCGTAGATCTGGCCGCCCTGTTCCCGCAGGCGCAGCCCCTCGGCCAGGAACAGGAAGTCGAACTTCGCGCGCTCGGAGGTCCGGGCGAAGTGTGCGAAGGAGCTGAACTCGATGTGGCTGCCGGCCTCGGGGTCGCTCCACACGGTGGTGTTGTTGACTCCGGGGAAGTGGGCCGCGAGATGGATCTGCTTGAGCGGCTTGCTCATGATCGGGGGTCCTTCCGGCTCAGACGGTCGTGGCGGCGGCGTAGCGGTTGGCGGGGCGGGCGAGACCGAGCAGCCCGCGCAGGGTGTCGGCCTCGTACGCCCGGCGGAAGGCGTTGCGGCGCTGGAGTTCGGGAACCAGGTGCCGGGTGACCGCCGGGAGGTCGTGGCCGGCCACGGCGGGACGCAGCCGGAAGCCGGTCAGTCCGGCCGCCGCCAGCTCCTGGAGCAGATCGGCGAGCCCGCTGGGCGTTCCGGTGAAGATCCGGGCGTCGCTGGTGTACGGGTGGCCGGCGAGGTCGTCCAGCCGCTCCCTGCGGGCCTGGGCCGCGGCGGGGTCGTCGTCCAGGAAGACCACCAGGTCGCCGAAGATGTGCAGGGTCTCGTCGGCGCGGCCGGCCGCCGCCTGTTCGGCGCGGACCTCCTCGACGATCGCGCGGGCCTGGTCGGTGTCGTGCGGGGTGACGTAGCCGATGTCGGCGGAGCGGGCCACCAGCCGGTACGAAGCGGTCGCGTGGGCGAGGGCGCTGACGATCGGCTGGCCCTGGGGCGGCCGGGGGGTGATCGAGGGGCCCTTCACACGGAAGTGTGTGCCCTCGAAATCGATGTAGTGCAGTTTCGCCCGGTCGATGAAGCGTCCGGTGGCGACGTCCCGGATCTCGGCGTCGTCCTCCCAGCTGTCCCAGAGCCGCCGCACGACCTCGGCGTAGTCGGCGGCCTCGTCGAACAGGCCCGTCACCAGCTCCTGCACGACGGGGCTTTCGTAGTCCTCGATGCGCAGCGGCGGGAACGTACGGCGGCCGAAGTGCGCGGCCTCGTGCCGGCGGGCCGTGACCTGAAGGCGCAGGCCCGCGCGACCGGTGCTCACGTAGTCGAGGGTGGCGATGGCCTTGGATATGTGGAACGGCTCCGTGTGGGTGGCCACCACGGTCGGCACCACACCTATGTGCCGGGTCAGCGGGGCGACCCGAGCGGCGATGAGGACGGCGTCGAGTCGTCCGCGGACCTGGTCGGTGCGCCCATCCGGCTCGGTGTGGGACGAGGACTGGAGGCCGAGCCCGTCCTCGATGGTCACGAAGTCGAGCAGTCCGCGTTCGGCCTCGGTGACCAGGTCGGTCCAGTAGGCGGCGGTGAGCAGTTCACGGGGGCGGGCGACGGGTTCGCGCCAGGCGGCCGGGTGCCAGCCCGCTCCGTCCAGAGCCACGGCGAGATGCAGAGGGGAGGGTGACGACGACACGAGAGGGGTGCCTTCCTGATCGACCGTACGAAGAAGCCGGCCCCCGGACGCGGGGAGCGGCTGCGAGGGCAACGGGTCAGGAGCAACAGAGCGCGCCGGCGACGCGCAACAGATCGATGTGCTGCCGGGAGTACAGGCGCGGGCGGCTGGGCATGGCGCTGCTCGTGGCGCGGCGGTGGGTCACGGCAGACATACGCATGTGCTCCACCTCCACCCATCCGGCGCGGCGGACCCCGGGGTCCGCGCCGCCCTGGTGCTCGCGGTCCCCGTCGGGGCGCCGCTCGGTCGTTCTCATGCACAACCGCACGGCTATGCCGTTTCTTCCGGCTGTGCGGCTACTTGTTCCTGCGGTTCCCGTACTTCCGGGTGCCCGGCTCCCCGTTCTCCGGGTCCCCGTGCTTCCGGCTGCCCGTCCGGCGTGCGCACGAGCAGGAATCGTGTGCGTCGGCGCACGGTGAAGCCGATCGATTCGTAGAGCCGGATCGCGGAGGTGTTGCTCGCGGCCGCGTGGAGGAAGGGGGTGTCCCCGCGTTCCCGTATGCCCGCCGCGACCGCGCGGACCAGCCGGGTGGCCAGGCCATGGCCGCGGTGGTCCGGGTGGGTGCAGACGGCGCTGATCTCCGTCCAGCCCGGCGGGCGCAGGCGTTCGCCGGCCAGGGCGATCAGCCGTCCGCGGTCCCGGATGCCCAGGTAGCTGCCCAGTTCGATGGTGCGGGGCAGGAAGGGGCCCGGCCGGGTGAGAGCGACCAGGTCGAGGATCTCGGGTACGTCGGCGGGTCCGAGCCGTTCCGCTTCGGGGGCTGGTTCGGCGTACAGCGCGGTGGCGACGAGCTGAACGCCGTCGCCGCCGCGCTCGATCGTCCAGCCGTCGGGCACCGACACGGCTCCGGAGACCGGGGCGGCGGTGCCGGGTCCGGCCAGTGTGGCCAGATCGGCCCAGGCCCGGGGGTCGGCGGGGTCGGCGAGGGCGCTGAACGGCGAGATGTCCGTGGGGTAGCGGGCGGCCCGGCCCACACGCTCGGCGAAGCCGGCGTGCGGACCGGTCAGCGCCGCCCAGGCGGCGTTGTCCAGGATGTGCGGTTCCGTCGGGACCGGGGGCGGGGCGTGATGGACGCTGGTGGACATGGCGGTGCGGAGTCTCCGTATCCGGGAGGTGGCCGGGACGGCGCCGGCTCATGACAGCGCGGTCCGTCGGCAGATGGGCGGGCGTGGAGGTGGACGTTGATGTTGATACGGGCGCGGGCGCGGGCGTGGATGCGGACGTGGATGCGTATGCGGGTCAGGCGTTGTCGAGCGGCAGTCCGGGCGGATCGACCAGGGAGGCGGGGACGGCCTCGTTGGAGAGGTTCCAGGCGGCGAGCCACTTGGCGTACTGCCCGTTCTTGATCAGGTGGTTGATCGCGGCGGCGATGGGCTTCGCCAGTCCGCTGCCCTTCTTCGCCGTAGCGGCGATGAGCCCCTGGAGCGTCGCACCGGCGCCGGAGAACTGGCCCGCGTTACGCGTCGGTGTGGGGGTCTTCGCGGTCTGGGTGATGTGGTACGCGATACCCGGATTGGGGCCGAAGGAGATGTCGATCTTCCCGCTGGACAGCGCCAGGGCGGTGGCGTTGTTGTCCTGGTAGTACTTGACGGTGAGCTGCTTGCCCTCCTTCGCCAGCTTCGCCTTCCACTCCAGCAGGATCCGCTCCTGGTTGGTTCCGGCGCTGACGGCGACGGTCCTGCCGGCCAGGCTGCGGTAGTCACCGTCGAAGTTCCAGGTGCTCTTCTTCAGTGCCTCGAAGGCGAGGTTGTCCTCACGGTAGGAGGCGAACTCGTACTTCTTCTTGCGCTCCTCGGTGTCGGTGACATTCGACAGGGCCACGTCGACCTTGCCGCTGTCGATGCCGACGAACATGTTCTCCCAAGTCGAGTTCTTCAGCTCCGGCTTGAGCCCGAGGACCGCGGCGACCAGCCGGCCGAGGTCGGGTTCCGCGCCGGTGAGGGTCTTCTGGTCCTCACCCACGTAGGCCAGAGGAGGGAACCCGGCCGGCAGCGCGCCCACGCCGAGCACCAACGTGCCTTTCTCCGCAACCGACTTGGGAAGCCCGGCGCTGATCGACTTCACCTCGGGCACCTTGAGCTCGGTCTCCTCGGCGGCGCCGTTGGAGAGTGCGCCGACGGTGACCGTTCCGGCCGGCGCGCTGTCGGTCCTGGTCGCGGCGTCACCCGCACCGCCGCACGCGGCGAGCCCGGCGGCGAGAGAGGCGACGGCCGCGGAGGCGGTGACGCCGCGGAGGAATCTGCTGCGGAGGCCGATGGAGGGGGTGAGGGTGCGCATGGTGGCTGTCCTTGTCGGGTGCGGTGAGGGCGTACGGGCGGGGGCGCGCCGTGGAGTGGGTGCCGGGATAAGGAGTGATGGGGTCAGAGGTGATGGGGTCAGAGGTGACGGGATCAGAGGTGACGGGATCAGAGCACCTTGCTCAGGAAGTCCCTGGTCCGCGCGTGCTGCGGGTGGTCCAGCAGCTGCTCGGGCGGGCCCTGTTCGACGATTTGGCCCGCGTCCATGAAGACGACCCGGTCGGCGACCTCACGGGCGAACCCGATCTCGTGCGTGACGACCAGGAGGGTCGTTCCGCTGCCGGCCAGGTCCTTGATCACGGCCAGCACCTCGCCGACCAGCTCGGGGTCGAGCGCGGACGTCGGCTCGTCGAAGAGGATGACCCCGGGCCGCAGGGCGAGGGCGCGGGCGATGGCCACGCGCTGTTGCTGCCCGCCGGACAGCTGCCGGGGGTAGGCGGCGGTCCGGTCCGCGAGCCCCACGCGGGCGAGGAGGCCGCGGGCCAGTTCCCGCGCCTCGGGCCTGGTGAGCTTTCCGGTCGCCACCGGAGCCGCGGCCACGTTGTCCAGCACGGTCAGGTGCGGGAAGAGATTGAAGTTCTGGAAGACGAACCCGATCCGGCCGCGCTGCGCCAGGATGGCCCGCTCGCTCAGCTCCTTGAGGCGACCGCGGTGCCTGCGTACGCCGATCAGCTCGCCGTTCAGGCTGACATGGCCGATCTCGGGCTTCTCCAGGTGGTTGATCACCCGCAGGAGCGTGGATTTGCCGGAGCCGGACGGCCCCAGGACAACCGTGACCTCGCCGGGTCGCACGGTCAGCGTCACGCCTTCCAGGACGCGTTGGGATCCGTACCACTTGTGCACGTCGTGCACCTCGACCGCGGCGGGACGTACCGCGAGCACCCCGTTGGCCGCCTCGGTCTGCTCGGTCGCCTCGGCGCTCATATCGCCGTCTCCTTCCGGACCCGGGCCCGCAGATCACCGAGGCCGGTCCGCAGCTTCTGCAACGGGGTCGGCGGCAGGGTGCGCAGCGCGCCCCGTGAGTAGTGCCGCTCGACGTAGAACTGGATGACGGACACGACGCTGGTGAGAATCAGGTACCAGGCGGTGGCCACCAGCAGCAGCGGCACGATGTCGCCGGGGTAGGTGCTGCCCATGCTCTGCACGGAGCCGAACAGGTCGAGCAGCGAGACGTAGAAGACCAGCGAGGTGCCCTTGATCAGGCCGATCAGCTGGTTGACGTAGTTCGGGGTGATGGAGCGCAGGGCCTGCGGAAAGACGATCTTCGCAAACTGGTAGCGCTTCGGGAGGCCGAGGGCCGAGGCCGCCTCGTGCTGGCCCTGGTCGACGGAGAGGATGCCGCCGCGGACCACTTCGGAGGCGTACGCCGCCTCATTGAGGCTCAGACCGATGACGGCGACGACCATGTCGGTGGCGAGGCGGGACTCGTCGAAGGTGAAGAACGCCGGGCCGAACGGCACTCCGAGGCTCAGCGTGCGGTAGAGCGCGCTGAAGTTGTAGAGGAACAGCAGGACCACGATCAGCGGCACCGATCGGAACAGCCAGGTGTAGACCCAGCTGACCGCGCGCAGCACCGGGCTCGGCGAGAGCCTGGCCAGTGCCAGCAGCACACCGCCGAGCAGCCCCAGAGCAGCGCTGTACACGGCGACTTCGAGGGTGATGAGCAGGCCTTCGAGGATCGTGGGCCGCAGGAACCAGTACGAGAACCGGTCCCACTGGTAGAAGGGATTGGTCACCAGGCCGTGGACGATCTGGGCGACCAGCACGAGCACGACGGCTGTGATGATCCAGCGGCCGGGACGCAGGAGGGGAAGGACCCGCTGCGCCGCCAGGGGCTTCGATGCGGCGGGCGGGTGGCGGCGGGGGACCGCCTCGGCGGGCGGCGCTGATCCGGAGGACACAGCGATGCCAGGAGATTCACTCACGGAGGGCTCCAGCGGATTCGGGCAGCCCGGACCGCGGACAGCGGCGTCGCCGCACCGATCGGGGACGAATCGGCGCGACGCGGCACACGGCACGGGACGGGGGCCGGGCGGGGAGAGGGCACACCGCGACAGCGGTGGACGTCAGGAACTCGCAGGACAGAGGCCCGGAAGGCTGGGGCTCAGAAGGAAGAGGCCCGAAAAGCCGTCAGGCTTGACAGAGAATGCGAGAAGCGACCGTACACAGCGCGCTGTTGACGCGCTGCAGGTCGACGGAGCGGTCAGCGCACAGCAGCAGGACGCGGCCGCGGGACCGCCAGGCAGCCATCCCCTCAGCTGCGTCCATCGCTCTCACCGTCACCATTCCGCCCCGTGGGGCCTACACGTCTGCCGAACGTCATCCGGTCCGGTCCGAACCTGGGCACCCCACCGCTGTACGAGGGCTGCCGGCCGGCACACCGTGGGTTCCCGCCGACGCTCACGACCGTTCCGCGCCGCAAGTTAGGCACGGCCCGAAAGGAATTGTCAACGCCGGTGACCACCAGGCGAGACGGCCCGTCCGGCCTTCTTGACGGCGTCACGTGGCGCACCGAAACTGACATGGACGGTCACGATTGTCAGCGCCTCCTGTGCGGGATTCCCCTGCTCAGGTGGTTATCGGCCCCGGCCCGCTGGCAGGCAACCCTTCCACCGCGACGGGGTGCCCCGGGTGACGACCGGGTCCCGCCGGTGCGGCGGGACAAGCGTGGCCTCGCGTCTCGCGAGCCCCGAAGTCGGAACCGGTGGGAATTGTCCAGGAACGGCTTGACGAGGCGCCTGCACATCGATCTGCTGCGTGTCTCCAGCGCTTACTAGCCCGGAAAACTCCGGACGCGTACCGGACCGCTCGATCCAGTCCGGACCGGTACGAGAGCGCAGTCAGTCCACATCCGGCCGCTGGTGCCCACAAGGCGGCGGTGGCTTCCTCGTTCCCGCAGGGATTCCCACCGGGATTCCCATAGGAGAGTCATGCCCGAGACAGCTTCGCGCAGTTCCAGTTCACGTAAGCCCACTTCACGCAGCTCCGGTTCGCGCAGTTCAGGCACGGGCAACTCGCTCACGTGCGGCGCGATTTCCTCCGGGCCGGTTCCGTGCGCCGCGCCCCTTCGTCTCGCGGCTGCCGTGCAGCCCTCCCGTATCCACAGCCGTATCGGCGTCGGTCTGGCCGGCGGCTTCTACCCGGCACCGCACCGCTACGAGCTTTTCCTGTCGGCGAGTTGTCCGCGCTCGCTCCGCGTCTCGATCACTCTCGGCCTGCTCGGCCTCAAGGACTCGGTCGCCACCACACTCCTGGGGCACCCCGCCGAGACACCGGCCGCGTTCGCCTCACTGCGCAGCGCTTACGAGGCCACGATGCACCACTACGACGGACCGCTGACGGCGCCCGCGCTGTGCGACCGGTGGAGCGGACGCATCGTCAGCAACCACACCCCGGACATCCTGCGCGACCTCGCGGGCCTGCTGTCCGGCCATGACGAGGCCTGCCCCTCCGCTCTGCGCCCGCCGGACCTCACCGCGGACATCGACGCCCTCCGTGACCTGCTGGACCGGGACGTCACCCCGGCCGCCGCGCCCTCGGAGCGATCGGCGGCGCTGGACCTGCTGAATCACCGCCTCGCCCTGCGGCCCCACGTACTGGGCGAGGAACTGACGGCCGCGGATGTGGACCTGTGGGTGGCGCTCGTCCGTCTCGGCCCGGCCACCCTGGGCGACCGTCCCCGGCTCCGGGAGTACGTGAGCCGCCTCCGCGACCATCCCGCCTTCCCCGACACGCCGGAGCAGGACGACGGCCGCCGGCCCGCGTAGCCGGACGTACCGGGGCCCCGGCGAGGGCCCCGGTCAACGCCGCGGTCGGCCCCTCGTTCAAGGCCCCGGTCGCGCCTCGTTCAACGCAACGTACTGGTCAGCACCTCGGGCAACGCCTCCCTCAGGCGCCGACGTAGGCCGCGAGGTGCTCGCCGGTGAGGGTGGAGCGGTCGGCGACGAGGTCGGCGGGCGTGCCCTCGAAGACGAGCCTGCCGCCGTCGTGGCCGGCGCCGGGGCCGAGGTCGACGATCCAGTCGGCGTGCGCCATGACCGCCTGGTGGTGCTCGATCACGATGACCGACTTGCCGGAGTCCACGAGCCGGTCGAGCAGGCCGAGCAGTTGCTCGACGTCAGCGAGGTGGAGGCCGGTGGTCGGTTCGTCGAGGATGTAGATGCCGCCCTTCTCGCCCATGTGCGTCGCCAGCTTGAGCCGTTGCCGCTCACCGCCGGACAGGGTGGTCAGCGGCTGGCCGATGCTGAGGTAGCCGAGCCCGACATCGGCGAGCCTGCCCAGGACGCGGTGCGCGGCCGGATTGTGGGCCTTGCCGTCGCCGAAGAACTCCTCGGCCTCGGTCACCGACATCGCGAGCACCTCGCTGATGTCGCGGCCACCGAGGTGGTATTCGAGCACCGAGGCCTGGAACCGCTTCCCCTCGCACTCCTCGCAGACGGTGGAGACACCCGCCATCATCGCAAGGTCGCTGTAGATGACGCCTGCGCCGTTGCAACCGGGGCAGGCGCCCTCGGAGTTGGCGCTGAACAGCGCCGGCTTCACGTCGTTGGCCCTGGCGAACGCCTTGCGGATCGGGTCGAGCAGCCCGGTGTACGTCGCGGGGTTGCTCCGTCGCGAGCCGCGGATCGCGCCCTGATCGATCGACACCACCCCGTCCAGGCCCGAGACCGAGCCGTGGATCAGCGAGCTCTTGCCGGAACCGGCGACCCCGGTGACGACGGCGAGGACCCCGAGCGGGATGTCGACGTCGACGCCGCGCAGGTTGTTCGCCTTCGCGCCGCGGATCTCCAGCGCGCCGGTGGGCTTGCGCAGGGTGTCCTTGAGGGTCGCCCGGTCGTCGAAATGGCGGCCTGTGACGGTGTCCCCGGCCCGCAGCCCCTCGACGGTGCCCTCGAAGCAGACGGTTCCGCCCGCGGTTCCGGCGCCGGGGCCCAGGTCGACGATGTGGTCGGCGATCGCGATCGTCTCCGGCTTGTGCTCCACGACGAGCACCGTGTTGCCCTTGTCCCGCAGGCGCAGCAGCAGGTTGTTCATCCGCTGGATGTCGTGGGGGTGCAGGCCCGCGGTGGGCTCGTCGAAGACATAGGTGGTGTCGGTGAGCGAGGACCCGAGGTGCCGGATCATCTTGACGCGCTGCGCCTCGCCCCCCGACAGCGTTCCCGACGGCCGGTCGAGCGCGAGGTAGCCGAGTCCGATCTCCACGAACGAGTCGAGGGTCTGCCCCAGCGCGGTGAGCAGCGGTGCCACCGAGGGTTCGTCGAGGCCCCGGACCCAGGCGGCCAGATCGCTGGTCTGCATCGCGCAGGCGTCGGCGATGTTGATCCGCTTGATCTTCGAGGACCTGGCGCCCTCGCTGAGCCGGGTGCCCTCGCACTCGGGGCAGGTGGTGAAGGTGACCGCCCGCTCCACGAACGCCCGGATGTGCGGTTGCAGCGCTTCCTTGTCCTTGGACAGGAACGACTTCTGGATCTTGGGGATGAGGCCCTCGTAGGTGAGGTTCACACCTTCGACCTTGACCTTGGTCGGCTCCCGGTAGAGGAAGTCCTGCATCTCCTTCTTGGTGTACTTGCGGATCGGCTTGTCCGGGTCGAGCAGCCCCGATTCGGCGTAGACCCGGACGGTCCAGAAGCTGTCCGACTTCCAGCCGGGGATGGTGAAGGCACCCTCCGCGAGCGACTTGGAGTCGTCGTAGAGCTGGGTGAGGTCGATGTCGGAGACGCTGCCCCGGCCCTCGCAGCGCGTACACATGCCGCCCGTGCGGTTGAAGGTGGCCTTCACCGCCTTCTTCGCACCCCGTTCGACGGTGATGGCGCCGCTCGCCCGGACCGAGGGGACGTTGAAGGCGTACGCGCTGGGCGGGCCGATGTGCGGCTTCCCGACCCGGCTGAAGAGGATCCGCAGCATCGCGTTGGCGTCGGTCGCCGTGCCGACCGTGGAGCGCGGATCGGCGCCCAGCTTCTGCTGGTCGACGATGATCGCGGTGGTCAGCCCGTCCAGGACGTCGACCTCGGGCCGTGCCAGCGTCGGCATGAAGCCCTGCACGAAGGCGCTGTAGGTCTCGTTGATCAGCCGCTGCGACTCCGCGGCGATCGTGTTGAACACCAGTGAGGTCTTTCCCGAGCCGGAAACACCGGTGAAGACCGTGAGCCGCCGCTTCGGGATCTCGATGCTGACGTCCTTGAGATTGTTCACGCGCGCGCCGTGCACGCGGATCACGTCGTGGATGTCGGCTGCGTGCGGCGCGGGCGACCGCGCGTCCGTCCTGGTGGCCATGTTTATCGTTTTCTCCATCTGTCTCTGCCGGCCGGGACCGTGATCGCGGTCCCCGTCGGCGTCGTCCGGCTCGATCCGAGCGGCCGAGGGCGGTACGCACGGTTCTACTTCGTCGGGGCGGCCGTGGCAACGGTCCGCCTGCCCGTCCGGTCGTCGGTGCCGTCCGGAGTGGCGCGACGGCCGCAGGCCCGCCCGGCGGCCCCCTGTCACGCGTTCGCCCGCGGTCATGAACACCGTGGGCATCCGACCGTCGGTTCGGGTCGGGTCTCAGCTGTCCTGAAGCAGCCCGAGGACGTTGCCGTCGGGGTCGGTGACGGTGGCCACCAGGCGTCCGCCGCCGACATCGTGCGCGGGATCCTTCACGGTGGCGCCCGCGGCGGTGACCTCGGCCAGCTTCGCCTCGATGTCCGGCACGTGCCAGTAAGCAACGGGTGAGGTCATGCCCTGCTGTCCCCCGGCCGGCACCAGCCCGATGTGCTGGCCCCCGGCCTCGAAACCCACGTAGTAGGACTCGTCGGCCTGCGGCTGTACACCGAGCAGGGCCGTGTACACCGCCTTGGCCGCCGCCAGGTCGGACACGGGGTGCAGCACGGTCTTGATTCCCTGGGTGGTCGAGCTGGTCATGGTCGCTCCTGTGGTTCGTGGGTCATATCGGCCCGGTGCGGACGGTAACGCCGAGCCGGCGGCGAGGCCGCGGAATCGGCGGTCGCGGCCGGCGCTCGGCGTCCGGACGCCCGGTGCCTGGCAATCACGCTAGCCGCGGCCCGTTGACCGCGCTTCTCCATTCCTGATCGTTCCGGTCAGCCGTCCCGGAGCGCGCGAGCCCCCTTCATCGCTTCGGACACCCCAGGTCAGGGCCGTACACAGGACGTATTGCCGCCTTCCGGCACCGGGTCCATGCTTATGGGCATGGGTGACGAGGCCGGCCCCGAGCTCACCGCGTACGTCGAGCGTGCTCTCCGAGTGATGGAGGCGGCAGGGGCGCACGCGGCGGAAGTCCCCTTGCGGCAATTGGCCAGGGAGACGGGGCTGCCCCTGGCCACCGTCCAGGAGCTGCTGACGGCGCTCGTGCGGGACGGTTACCTGACCGAGCTGGACGGAGCGTTCGCCCTCTCCACCGCACACCCCTCCCTGGTCCCCGGACGCGACGGGCCGGGGCTCCTGAACCGCGTCCGGCCCGTCCTGACGGCCTTGCGGAACGATCTCTCGGCGGCGGTCTACCTGACGCTGTACGAGGAGGGCGAGATCCGGGTCATGGAGATCGTCGACAGCGCTCGGGCGCCACGCGTGGACCTCTGGGTCGGATTCCAGGACGCCGGACACGCCACGGCGCTCGGGAAGAGCGTGCTGCGTGAGCTGGACGGGAAGGCGCGCGCCGAGTACTTCTCCCGGCACTCGCTGACCGATCTCACGCCCCGCACCATCACGCACCGGGGGGAGCTTCTGCGGCAGCTCGACTCCGCACCGGCAGCGCCGGTCGTCATGGACCGGGAGGAGTACGCCCGCGGTACGACATGTGTCGCCGTGCCCGTGTACAGCGGTGACCGGATCGGTTCGCTCGGCATCTCCTTCCGGTCGGACCGGATGTACCGGTCCACCCGGGTCCGTGCCGGGCTGCTGTCGTCGGCGATGCGCGTGTCCATGGGGCTCTCGCTCCCCGACTGAGCCCCGCAGCCCGGCAGTTCGACCAGAACTCTGGCAGTTCGGTGCCGGCAGCGATATGATCACCGCGATGATGACTCACTCTGTTCACAGATTGGGGGACCCGTCCGCGCAAGGTGAGTGCTGATGCTCACTGAGACCGCGAACCGGGATTCCCGTTTTTCCTACTGGCTGCGCGTGCGCGAGTTCGCCGTGCCGCCCTCCATGATCGAGACCGCGACCGCCCGCCGTTCCACCGGGGACTGGGCAGGGGCATGTGCCGCCGCGGGCATCGACACCGATCTGAATCTGCGTTCCGTGGCGCACGCTCACGGACGTGACCTCGCGGCCCGGATCCGGGCCGATCTCCGACATCTGGCGCCCGACCTGTTGCGCTGGCACCTGCCGAGAATCGCTCCTGACGGCTTGCTGCGCCCAGGGCTGACCATCGCCCTGGCCCGGTACGACGCCGGCGGCCGTGACAGCCCCCGCCCGGTGCGGCTCGTGGTCCGGACCCCGCCTGCCTGGGCGGACGGCGGTCAGCGGATCAGCCTCGCGCTGTGGGACGGATCCCTCTCCGACGCCGGTACGCGCCGGCACCCGCACCCCCATCCCCACCGGCGGTTCCGCCTCGACCTGCACCGCCACCTGTGGGACGCGCGCAGGGCCGACGAGCTGCGGAGCCGCTCCGGGGCCGACCGGCCGCCCGCCGACGGCCCTCCCGCACCGAACCCGCGGCTGCCGGTGCCCGTGCCGCGACTGCACCGCTCCGCCGTTGACCGGTGGGCGGAGGAGGCCGGGATACTGCTCCGTGCCGAGGGGCTGCCCACCGGTCCCGTAACCGTGCGGTGCGGGGCCCGGCACCGGCTGCTCCTGGAACCGGTCGTGGACGGGGACGGCCACGGGCCGCCCGCGCTGCGGATCTCGGCGGCGCCCACGGGCGGGGCCGCCGCCGCGCTGCCGGTCCTGCCCGACGCGGCGACCTGGGTGCCACCCGACCTGGAGCTGCTCCGCACCGGTGCGATCGAGGCCGGCCGGCTGCACCCGCTGGTCGCCTCGGCCCTGGCACCGCACCCTTCACCGGCCGGTCCGGGCCGGGACACGGACCGGGCGGAACGGCCGCGCCTCGTCGAGTGCCGGGGAGCCCAGCACCGGATCGGGCTGGTCGACGGGGTGCTGGCGCCGCTCGACCACGACCCGGCCGAGATCCGCCGCGAGGAGCTGCTGGTCGCCCTGACCGGTACTCCGCTCCCCTGCCTGCGCGCCATCGACGAGGCGCACCGTCATCCGCACTGCCTCGACGGTGTCCGGGAACGGCTGGTCCACGGCGACACAGCCGGAGCGCTGGCCGTCGTCGAGGGCCTGCTCGGCCCCGAAGCGGTGCTGCGCAACGGCGCCCTGCGGGACGAACTGGAGGCGGCCGCGCAGCGGCGGGTCGCCTACGGACTGTTCAGGGCCGGCCTGACCGGAGGCGGCCCCGAGCCCGGCCCGATCCCTCCGGATCGTCTCCGCTCCCGTGACCACGCCTCCCACCCGCGCCTCGCGGCTTTCCGCTGACCCGAGGGCCCTGCCCTCCGCGTCCGCCCACCCCACCACGAACCCCATAGGTGATCAGACATGCCCGCATACGCCCCGTTCGCAACGACCGCGGCCGCCGCCGACCCGGCCGCCGCCCAGATCCCCCAGCTCGACGTCGCCGGTGAGTTGCTGGCCCTGCTGCGCGACACCGGCACCGAACCCCGCCCCGACACACAGCTGGAGGCGTTGACACTGGCCGTGGCAGCCGACCTGCCGGTGATCCTGTGGGGTGAGCCGGGAATCGGGAAGACCGCTGCCCTGACCCAGCTCGCCGCGGCCCTGGATCTGCCGCTGACCACCGTCATCGCCAGTGTGCACGAGCCGTCCGACTTCTCGGGGCTGCCCGTCGTCGGGGACGATCCCGCGGAACAGGGTGTTCCGATGGCCCCGCCGGACTGGGCCGTGCGGCTCGTACGGGCCGGCCGCGGGCTGCTGTTCCTGGACGAACTGTCCACCGCTCCCCCGGCCGTTCAGGCCGCCCTGCTCCGTCTCGTCCTCGAACGGCGGATCGGCTCCCTGCGACTGCCGCCCGAGGTACGGATCGTGGCGGCCGCCAATCCGCGGTCATCGGCCGCCGACGGCTGGGAACTGAGCCCTCCCCTGGCCAACCGGTTCGTCCATCTTCAGTGGACGCACGATCACGAGGTCGTGGTACGCGGCCTCGGTGGGACCTGGCCCCGCGCGACGCTGCCGCGGCTCGCCCCGGAGAGGCTGCCGGAGGCGGTGGACTTCGCCCGCCGTGCGGTGTGCGGGCTGCTGTCCGCGCGCCCCGCGCTCGTCCACCGGCTGCCCAGCAACGAGGCTCGCCGGGGCGGCCCTTGGCCGTCGCCCCGGACCTGGGACATGACACTGTCACTGATCGCCTTCGCGACCGCGGCCGGTTCCTCCAGGGATGTGCTCTCCGCACTGGTCAGAGGCACGGTGGGGGACGGTCCGGGGCTGGAGCTGCTGGCGAGTCTGGACCGGATGGACCTCCCCGATCCCGAGACCCTGCTCGCCGACCCGGCACATGCGGCCCTGCCGGAGCGGGGAGATCTGCGTCAGGCCGTGCTCGACGGTGTGGTGGCGGCGGTCCGCAACCGTCCGGACAAGTCCCGCTGGGACGCGGCGTGGGCGCTCCTGGTCCGGGCGCTGGAGAACGGGGCCCCGGATCTGGTGGTCGTCCCCGCGACCACACTCGCCTCGCTGCGCCAGGAGGAATGGGACGTTCCCGCGTCGATCGAGCAGCTGGCCGGGGTCGTGTCGCTGTCCCGGCGGGCGGACCGGGCGGCGATCCGGACGGCGGCCGCCGCGCAGGCCCGCCGATGACGCCCAGGACACCGGGAGCACCCGGAACGCGGACCGCGCCGGAACCACTGGACCTCGACAAGCTCTTCGCCGCCCGGCTGCACGCGGCCCGGGTCCGCCCCTACTTGGCGACGGCACTGTTCGCGCTGCACACCGTCGAGTCGCGGCGGGTGCCGACGATGGCCGTCGACCGGCACTGGCGGTGCTACGTCTCCCCGGCATTCGTGGCGGCGACCCCGGTGGAGGAGCTGGCCGGGGTGTGGGTGCACGAGATCTCGCATCTGCTGCGCGACCATCACGGGCGCGGCGACCGGGTCGCGCGGGAGCGGGGGCTGACCGGCCCCGGGGAGCGGCTGCGGATGAACATCGCCGCGGACTGCGAGATCAACGACGACGTGTTCGGGGAGGGGCTGGCCCGGCCGGAGGGCGCCGTCGACCCGAGGGCCCTGGGACTCCCCGAGGGGGAGCTCATGGAGGACTACCTGCGGCAGTTCCGGCTCGGGCCGCACACTCAGGACCTCGCATGGCTGGACTGCGGCAGTGGGGCCGACGGGCTGGAAAGGGAGTGGGACCTGGGACCGGACGGCGCGCACGGCCTCAGCGCGCAGGAACGGGACGCGGTCCGGTTCCGGGTGGCCCAGGGCATCACGGGCCGCCCGGGGGACGCCCCGAAGGGCTGGCAGCGGTGGGCACAGGAGGCGTTCCACCCGCCGCAGGCGTGGCGGGATCTGCTGGGGGCGGCCGTACGCTCGGCGGCCTCGGGCTCCGGTGCCGGCCAGGACTACAGCTACGGCCGCCCGTCCCGGCGCTCGGCCGGGGTGCCCGGCGCCGTTCTGCCGAGCCTCCGCCGCCGGCCGCCCCGGGTCTCCGTGATCATCGACACCTCCGGTTCGGTCAGTGACGCCGAACTGGGCAGCGCGCTCCTTGAGGTCGCCTCGATCTCCCGCGCCGTGGGCGGCCGCCGTGACCTGGTCAGCGTCCTGTCTTGCGACGCGGCTGCCGGGGTCGTGCACCCGCTGTGCCGTGCCGAGGGAATCTCCCTGGTGGGAGGTGGGGGTACGGATCTGCGTTCGGGTTTCGCCAGGGCGCTGCGGGCGCGGCCCCGTCCGGACGTCGTCGTGGTCCTCACGGACGGGCAGACGCCCTGGCCCGCGGCGCGACCGGCGTGCCGGACGGTGGTGGGGTTGTTCCCGCGGCAGCACTCACGCGGGTCGTGGAGCGAGGACCGTCCCGACTACGTGCCGGACACCCCGCCCGCGTGGGCGCGCACGGTGGTCATCGGTTCGGCGCCCGGCGCCCGGTGAGCCCTCCCGCTCGCCCGGTCAGACCTGTCCGGCGGGTCCGCTCTCCGGGCGGGCCCGTCGCGGCCCGGAGCCTGTCCCGCGCCGGGCGGCCGTCGGGTAGCGCACGAAGAGGATGCCGTGCACGTCGGCGTCCGGTGCGCTGTAGACGTGGGGCACGTCGGCCCGCCACTGCACGGAGTCACCGGGGCCGACCGTCCGGGTGTCGTGCGGCGGTCCGACGACCGCAGTGCCCGTCAGCACCATCAGGCTCTCTCCCGTGCCCGGGACGTGCGCCGCGGACTCCTGGGTGGCGCCCGCACGGATGATCACGCGGAACACATCGGTGACCGCTGCCGCGTCCTCGTGCCGCTCCAGCAGAGTCGCGGTGACGGCGGTGCCCGAGACACCGGGAAGGGACGCGTGGGAACCCGGGCCGCCTTTCGGCGCCGGATCGCTGATCACCGCGCTGAGCGGCTGCCCGAGCGCGGTGGCGAGTGCGTACAGGGTCTCCAGCGTGGGGTTGCGCAGGCCGCTCTCCAGCTCGGAGAGCGTGCCCTTTCCCACCCGGGAACGCCGGGACAACTCCGAAAGGGACAGGTTCTGTTCGGCCCGCAACGCCCGCAGCCTGCGCCCCAGGTCCTCGTTCAGTCCCATCGGCGTCCACCCACTCCGCATTCCCGGTTGACGAGTGTCAGCCCGCCTCTTTAGTGTTCCATAAACAGAACGTTCCGTATACGGAACATGCCTGCGGCGCGCCGGCCCTCTGCTGGTCAACGGCGTCCCGCACCGCACAGGGGAAGTGGCTCACTCATGTTCGCGATCACCCGCATACGCTCGGCCGCACCTCCCTCGGCCGTGGCCGCAGGCCTGATCGCCGTCATGGTCGGGGTCACCAGCTCGGCGGCTCTGGTGTTCACGGCGGCGAAGGCGGCGGGAGCCGACTCGCGCGAGATCTCCTCCTGGATGCTCGCGCTCGGCGTCGGTCTGGCCTGCACCTGTATCGGGCTGTCGCTGCGCTACCGCGCCCCTGTCGTCACCGCGTGGTCGACGCCCGGAGCGGCGCTCCTCACGACCGGCCTGAGTGGGGTGTCCATGGCCCAGGCGGTCGGCGCGTTCGTCTTCTCCGCGCTGCTCATCCTCCTCAGCGGGGTGACGGGGTGGTTCAGCCGCATCATGAGCCGGATCCCGGTACCGCTGGCGGCGGCCCTGCTGGCGGGGGTGCTGCTGCGGTTCGGTACGGGCCTGTTCAGCACGATGCACGGCAGCTTCGCGGTCGCCTTCCCGATGTTCGTGCTCTACCTGCTGGGCCGGCGCCTCCTCCCCCGTTACGCGGTGCTGCTGGCGCTCGGCGCCGGCGTGGTGGCCACGGCGTTCACCGGCGGGTGGCAGCTGGGGAAGGTCCAGTTCGCCCTGGCCACCCCGGTGTTCGTCACCCCGGAGTTCGACTGGAAGGTCCTGGTCAGCGTCGGCGCCCCGCTGTTCGTGGTCACGATGGCATCCCAGAACCTGCCCGGGGTGGCCGTGATCCGCGGCGCCGGCTACGACGTACCGGTGTCCCCGCTGATGACATGGACCGGGGCGGCCAACGTCGTACTGGCACCGTTCGGCGCGTTCGGCCTCAACCTCGCCGCCATCACAGCCGCCATCTGCACGGGTGAGGAGGCGCACCCCGACCGCGACAGGCGCTATCTGGCGGCTGTCTGGGCGGGCGTCTTCTACCTCTGCGTGGGCCTGCTCGGCGCGACCGTCGCCTCGCTCCTGACCGCGATGCCGCACGCACTGGTCCTGGCGATCGCCGGAATCGGCCTGCTCGCCACCATCGAGTCGTCCCTGTCCACGGCCCTGGCCGACAAGTCGTCACGGGAGGCGGCTGTCGTGACCTTCCTCGCCACGGCCTCCGGTGTGACGCTTCTGGGGATCGGATCCGCGTTCTGGGGGCTGGTCGCCGGCCTGATCACCAGCGCGATCGCCTCGTGGGGCCGGGCCGACCGCGAAGCCCCCGCCCCGGCCACGGCCCCCGAACCCGAACCGTCGCCGCGCGAACTCCGCGTCCCGTGAGTCCCGCGGCTCCCGCCGGGGCCGATGCCCGGCAGGTCCGCCTGCCGCCGGAACTCCCCCGTCCCGTCCGTGGGACGGGGGTTGCCGCGCACGGCGGAAGCGCGGTGGGATGAACTCCATGCAGAAAGCGCTCTCACCTGTCTCTGCCGAATCCTTGGCACCCTTGGCGTCCTTCGACCACCTGGACCACCGTTACCGCGGTGAGAACCCGCTACGCACCCTCGGTCATCTGTTCCGCCCCGACCGCGGCCGGCTGGTGCTCGCGGCCCTCATCTTCGTCGTGAAGCACAGCCCGATCTGGCTGCTTCCGCTGATCACCGCGACCGTCCTCGACGTGGTCGTCCAGCACGGCCCGGAGTCCGGACTGTGGCAGTCCACCGGCGTCCTGCTGTTCATCCTCGCCATCAACTATCCGCTCCACCAGTGGTACGTACGGCTTCTCGGCGGCAGCATCCGCCGGATGGGCACGACCCTGCGCTCCGCGCTGTGCCGCCGGATGCAGCAGCTGTCCATCGGCTACCACGCCCGGGTCAGTTCAAGCGTCCTACAGGCCAAGGTGGTCCGCGACGTGGAGTCGGTGGAACAGATGATGCAGCAGAGCGCGGACATGGGCCTCGGCGCCGTGGTGACCCTGGTCGGCGGCCTTGTCGTCATCGGCGTGCGCGTGCCCGCGTTCCTGCCCGTCTTCCTCATCGTGGTGCCCGCGGCCGGGTTCCTGGTGATGAAGCTGCGCGCGCGGCTGCGCAGCCACAACGAGTCCTTCCGCCGCGAGGTCGAGCAACTCTCCTCCCGGGTGGGCGAGATGACCACGCTCATCCCCATCACCCGCGCCCACGGCCTGGAGCGGACCGCGCTGGGCCGGGTCGACGGTTCGCTGCGCCAGGTGTTCGCGGCCGGACTGCGCCTGGACACGGTCAACGGCCGGTTCGGAGCACTGGCCTGGGTCATCCTCAACACGCTCGGCGTGCTGTGTCTGACGGGTTCGGCCCTGGTCGCCTATCACGGCTGGATGCCGGTCACCCCCGGCGACGTGGTGATGCTCAGCTCCTTCTTCACCGTACTGACCGGCTCCGTGACCACGCTGCTCGGCCTGGCCCCCGTACTCACCAAGGGCCTGGAGTCGGTGCGTTCGGCGGGCGAGGTGCTCCAGGCCCCGGACCTGGAGCGCAACGCGGGCAAGGCCCAGGTGGAGCAGGTCACCGGCCGCATCGACTTCGAGGACGTCGGATTCACCTACGCCGACGCGGACCCCGCGGTCGACGGGTTCTCCCTCTCCGCGCGGCCGGGCGAGACGATCGCGCTGGTCGGCGCCTCCGGCGCGGGCAAGTCGACCGTCCTCAACCTGCTCATCGGCTTCATCAGGCCCACCACCGGCCGCATCATGCTCGACGGCACCGATATGGCCGGGCTCGACCTGCGCAGCTACCGGCGGTTCCTGTCGGTGGTGCCGCAGGAGTCGATCCTGTTCGAGGGCAGCATCCGCGAAAACGTGACGTACGGAATGGGCGATACGGACGAGGCCACGCTGATGCGCGCGCTGGAGGACGCCAATGCGCTGGATTTCGTACGGGATCTGCCGCTCGGCCTGGACACGGTCGTCGGCCAGCGGGGCGCACGGCTCTCGGGCGGGCAGCGGCAGCGGCTCGCGATCGCCAGGGCGCTGATCCGCGACCCGCGGGTGCTGGTACTGGACGAGGCGACCTCCGCACTCGACAACCGCTCGGAGTCCCTGGTGCAGGAGGCCCTCTCCCGTCTGGTGCACGGCCGGACCGTCTTCGTCGTCGCCCACCGCCTCTCCACGATCCAGGGCGCCGACCGCATCGTGGCGATGGAGGGCGGCCGGATCGCCGAGGTTGGGACACACGGCGAACTGCTGGACAGGGGCGGGGTGTACGCGGGGCTCCAGCCGGCCCGCCCGTGACATGGAGGCCGGTTCCGGGGGACCACGCTCGGCTGACCTACCAGGGGCCCGCCGCCGCCCTCAAGGTCAGGAGCGCGCCGACGGCCAGCACGAGCGCGGCAGACGCGGCCGGACCGATCCCCGCGAGCCGGGCGAACGGGGCGCGCAGACGGGCGTACTTGTCCGCACGCGCCTCGAACCTGTCCCTCAGCCGCACCAGCAGCAGGCCCGCGAGGGTGAGCGTCACGGCCATTCCCAGGCCGTAGCCGACAACGAGCAGCACGCCGAAGGCGGTACGCCCGAGGGCGACGGCACCGAGCAGGACCACCAGGGCGGAAGGGCTGGGAACGAGGCCTCCCGCGATCCCCATCCCGATCAGGCCGGTGCGTGACGTTCGGGTCCGGCGAGGGCCGTCGGCCGGGTCCGGAGGGGAAGCGTGGCTGTGAGTACGGTCCCTGGCCGGGGCGAGGACCGTGCCGCTCTGCTCGGCCGCGAGCGGTTGCGGCCGGCGCCGCCTCGGCACGAACCGTGCCGGAGCGGGCCGGCCGGCCGGGAGCGCCGGCTGCGAAGCGTGGCCGTGCTCGTGGACCTGCATGTTCTCGTGGTCCTGCTCGTGGTCCTGCTCGTGCTCGTGGACCTGCTCGTGGCTCTCCGGATCGGACGCCGAGTCGTCACCGTGGCTGTGGCCGTGGTGATGCCCGTGGCCGCGGTGATGCCCGTGGCCGCGGGCCGGGCGTTTCGTCAGTGCGCCGCGCAGGAGCCACACACCGATCCCGGTGACCATCAGCCCGCTGATGAGGCCGAGCCAGGTCAGGACCGTCTCCCCCGCCAGCGAGGTCGCGAGCGGCAGGGCGAGGCCGAGGGCCAGCACCCCTGCGGTGTGGGTGAAGGTCACGGTGACGCCGACGGTGACGGCGTCCCGCGGAGTACCTCGGCGGCCCGCCAGATACGCGGCCATGATCGTCTTTCCGTGGCCGGGCAGGGCGGCGTGCGAGGCGCCGAGCACGAGGGAGAGCAGCAGGGCCAGGAGTCCTGCGGGGACGGTCAGTTCGCGTCGCCCCACGAGTCCGTCGAAGACTCCGGACACCTTGTCCAGCGCCGCGGTGACCGGGCCCGCTCCCGGCAGGACCGTGCGCGCCGCGGCGGCGGTGCGGCCCTCGCCGGGTTCGGCGCGCAGCCGGGCCGACCGCTGGTCCAGGGGTGTGGCCAGCGGGTCCTTGGGATAGTGGCGGAGTTCGTCGGTGGGCGAGGTGGTGGGCAGCGTCGAACGGGTGAGCGTGACGCCCCGTCCGCGTGCGGTCATCTCCTGCCAGCCGACGCGCCGTTCGTCGTACTCCGTGCGCACGTCGATGTCCGCCGCCGCGTCCAGGTCCGCACGGGCGCTGAGGGTGCAGCTGAGCCTGCTGGTCTCCAGACCGGCTTCGCCCGGCTGGAACGTGACAGTGCCGCTGGTGGTCTTCCAGCGCACCGGTGTGCCCGCGATGTCGAGCCGCAACTGCCGGGTGAGCACGGCGCAGTCGCCGGCGGCGAAGGACCGCGCCTCGGCCGCGTCGATGGCGCCGTTGTGGTCCCGGTCGATGCGTGGGCGTTCCTGTGCGGTGGCGATCTCCGCACGGTCCACCACGATCAGCGCGTCGACGGCGTCGTTCCGGAAGGTCAGCCCGGTGTGGTGATTGACCGTGAAGTTGCCCAGGGGGTGTGCGTGCGCCGTGGTGGCGAGGCCTGCCAGGAGCAGAGCCGGCGTTCCCGTGAGGGTCAGCGAGGCGAGGACGCGCGAGGGCTTTCGGTTCATCGGACGGTTTCGATTCTGCTGAGCGCGGTGCGCGCCCGGGAGGCGTCCACCGGATGGAAGTGGGGATCGGGGTCCAGGGCCCGACGGAGGTCCGTGCGGGCGGCGCCGGTCCGGCCGGGCGCCTGGTTGATCAACGCCCGGTGGCAGCGGAAGGGTGCGTCCACGGTTCCCCGTGACCAGCGCGAGGCCGGCCTGCTCGGTTACGAATCACTCAAGAATCACTGGACAAAGGGTCGATGCCTCATGGGAAAGCCCCGCTGCGGGCCCGGACCGGGGGGCTGATTCCGGCCGGGTTCGCAGCGGGGCGGCTGTCTGGCTTCGACCGCGGCTACTTGGGCATCAGGACCGTGTCGATGATGTAGACCGTGGCGTTGGCCGTGGGCACGTTGCCGCACACCACGTTGGCGCTGTCGTTGACCTTGTAGGACTCACCGGACCCGGCGGTGGTGAGCTTGGACTTCTCCAGCGTGTCGAAGCTGCCGTTCTCCAGCTGCTTCGGAGTGAGCTTCTGGCCCACGACGTGGTAGGTAAGGATCTTGGTGAGAGTCGCCTTGTCGCTCAGGACCTTGTCCAGGTCGGCCTTCGGGATCTTCGCGAAGGCATCGTTGGTGGGCGCGAACACGGTGATGTTCTCGGCATTGTTGAGCGTGTCGACCAGTCCGGCCTTCTTGACCGCGGTGACCAGGGTGGACAGGTCCGGGTTGTTGGAGGCGGCCGTGGCGACCGGGTCCTTGGACATGCCGTCGAAGCTGCCCGCGCCTTCCTTCGGGACGCCCGCACAGGCCGGACCGAACGGCTTGTCCATCGAGGCGGAGTCGGCCGTCGCCGGGTCCGGGGCCTCCGGAGCGGGGGCAGCCGCACTGGACTTGCTGTCCGACGCCTTGTCGGAGCTGTCGTCCGAGCACGCGGTCAGCGCCAGCGGAAGCACGGCGGCCGCGGCCACGACAACGGCTGCACGACGGTAGCGAAGGGCGTTCATGGTGTTCTCCTTGATGGAATGCGGGGAGGGGGCAGCGGTCGCTGCCGGCTGCGACGGGTGCCGGGCAGCGCCCGGTTAGGACGGCCGAGCGCCAACCGCTCGCACGACAGCGGATGCGGATGCGGACTCGGCGACCGTGAGCGCGGCGCAGCAGGCGGCCGGGCCGCTCGGCGCGGCCGGCACGTTACGGATCGAGGTGGTCCGGGGGATCGTCACGCAGCTGGTTCGGTGCCGACCGCCCGGCGGATTGGTCAATCACTCGATCGGTAGAAGATTCCCGGAATCGCAGACAAGCGGGGATCGGTACCAGTCGGGGAGTCGTTGCCCCTGCCCGAACCCCCCGCGTGCCTCTTCGAGGCCCGCCTTGCCCACGGCCGGCCCACCGCGGCCCGTCCCCCGCGGACCGAGTCGAATGGCCGAGTCGTGCGCGTCCTCGCGCCGCCGCGCCGACTCACCGGGCAGCCGATCATAAGGTGACATACGTGATCGTTCGTGAGCATGCGCTGAACGCGAGTAGTAACCGGCGACCGGGATATCTGGCTGCGTCGCTGGTGTTCGCCATCGGGATGGCCGGTACGACCCTGCCCACGCCGCTGTACGGGCTCTATCAGAAACAGATCGGTTTCTCCGAGCTGATGGTGACCGTCGTCTTCGCCGTCTACGCCGTCGCGGTCATCACCGTGCTGCTCGTGGCGGGCAATTACTCGGACAAGGTCGGCCGCAGACCCGTACTGCTGTGCGCCATGGCCTTGTCGGCCGCGAGTGCCGGGTGCTTCCTCCTGGAGGGCGGTCTGCCGCTGCTCTTCGCGGGGCGGCTGCTGTCCGGCTTCGCGGCAGGGCTGCTGAGCGGCGCGGCGACAGCGGCGGTCATCGAACTGGCCGGGCCCGCTCAGAAGGCGCGGGCCGGGTTCGCCGCCACGGCCGCGAACATGGGGGGTCTGGGCTGCGGACCGTTGCTGTCCGGGCTCCTCGCGCAGTACACGCCCTGGCCGTTGACGCTGCCGTTCTGGGTCCATCTGGGTCTGGTGGCCGTGGCGTCCGGGATCACCTGGTTCCTGCCGGAGACCGTGGCGGAGCCGAGGCGGTGGCCGCGTCCGACGCCCCAGGGGGTGACGGTGCCGCCCGGGGTACGGAGTGTGTTCGTGCCCGCCTCGCTGGCGGCGTTCGCCGGCTTCGCGCTGCTCGGGCTGTTCACGGCGGTCGCGCCGAGCTTCGCCTCGCAGACGCTGGACGTGCACAACGTGGCCGTCACCGGGGCCGTGGTGTTCTCCGTGTTCCTGGCATCGACATTCGGGCAGTCCCTGACGCAACGTATCGGCGCACGCCGGGCGCTCCCGGCCGGCTGCGGCATCCTCATGGCCGGCCTGCTGCTGGTGGCGTCGTCACTGGTCGCCGAATCCCTGCTCCTGCTGGTCCTGGGAGCGCTCTGCGGCGGCACCGGCCAGGGCCTCGCCTTTCGCGCGGCGCTCACCCTGGTCAGCGGTGCGGCCCCGGCAGAGCATCGCGGCGGCACCATTTCGGCCTTCTTCGTCGTCGCGTACACCGGGATCTCGGTACCGGTGGTGGGGGTCGGCGCCATGGCCACCTGGCTCGGGCTGCGCGAGGCCGGACTCGTCTTCACGGGCTGCGTGTTGCTGCTGGCTGCCGGAGCGGGAACGTACGCGGCGCTCAGGCCGCCGCCGGAGGCGTGAGCACCGGGCGGGGACGGCCGGTGGCAGGAAGCTCCCTCCGGGCGGCCGGGGCGGCGGGTCTCGATTCCGCGCGCTCCCCCGCTCAGTCGGCGGTCCGGCGCAGGACCAGGCTGACGAAGCCCCAGGTGTCGCGGTAGCCGCGCAGCCATTCGGAGCGGCGGGTGGCGGACAGGGCGAGCGCCTCCGGGCCGTCCGGGTCGGCGGGGTGGTCCAGCGCCCAGTCGGCCAGCGTCCCCCAACAGGCCCATTCGTAGTCGTCCAGCTCCTGGCGGGTGCTGACGTGACCGTGGACAGGCGTCCATCCGCCGGCCACGACCCGGTCCACGGTCGTCGCCAGGTCGGCGAAGTCCCCGAGCATCTCGACGGCCTCCGGGGAGGGCTCACGGTCCCAGAACCCGTCACCGACCAGAACGCGCCCTCCGGGAGCCAGGTGCTCGCGGGCCGCCGCGAGGGTGGGGAGCAGCCCACCGAAGGCATGAGCGGCTCCGAAGCTCAGCACCAGGTCGAACGTGTACGGGGAGACGAAGTCGGCGGCCGGCCGGTGGTGGAGCACCAGGCGGTCCTCCACCCCGAGTCCGGCGGCACCCGTACGGGCATCCGCCAGGGCGACCTCTGAGATGTCGACGCCCTCGGCCCGCAGGTCCGGCCGGGCGGACAGCGCGCGCAGGAGCCACTCCCCGCCACCGCAGCCGAGGTCGAGTACGCGCTCGTCGCCGCGCACGATGCCGTGGTCCAGCAGTTGACGAACCGAGTCGTCGTTGAGCGGGGACTTGATCGGGTGGTGGGTATGGGCGATTCTGGACATCTCTTCTCGGTTCACCGGCGCATCGTGACAGCACCGGGGACCGCGTGCATCTGCTTTTCCGCCCGGTGCACGACAACGCGACGAGGGTTCGGCGGACTCGTGGATCCCTCCAGTCCGGGGCCGGTGTTCCCCGCAACGCGGCCGGTGCGGGCCTCAGATGGTGGCGACGAGCAGATCCTCTCCGCTCGACGGGCGGAATCCGTCGGTCCGACCGGCGAAGTAGCGTTCGGCGAGCCGGGTTCCCGGCACATGCCGGGCGTCCTCGAAACCGGCGGTGCGGGCCAGTTCGAGCATCTCGTGCGGGGCGTAGAAGCTGATGAAGGGTGTTCCGGACGCCCGCGCCCGCGGCTTGGTCGCCTCCAGCCCGGCGCGATCGGCGTCATCGACGAGTTCGGCCGGCAGCATGAACGTCATGGCGAGCGTCGAGCCGGGGGCCAGCCGGGCGAGCCGGCGCAGGGTCGCCGCGGTGGCCTCCTTGGTGAGGTACACCGTGACACCGGCGCAGACGACGAGCGCCGGCCGGCTCGTGTCGAAGCCGGCGTCCGCCAGCTCCTGCCACCAGTCCCCGCCCGCCTCGAAGTCGACCGGTACCAGGCGCAGCCGGTCCGGGATCCCGTAGCCGAGCTCGGTCAGCCGCCGGCGCTTCCAGGCCTGGGTGGCCGGCTGGTCGATCTCGAAGACCCGCAGCCGGGAGGCGGTCTCCGGCCGGCGCTGGGCGAAGGTGTCCAGCCCGGCCCCCAGGATGACGTACTGGTCGATGCCGCGGTCCATCTGCTCGGCGACCAGGTCCTCGATGAAGCGGGCGCGGGCCACGATGGAGGCCCGGAACCCGCTGGTTCCACGCGGGTCCATGTCCGGGCGGCCGCGCCACTCGTCGTCGGGCGCCACCAGCCGCAGGCCGATCTCGTCCTCGAAGACGTGTGGCTCCGCGTCGACCTGGACGTGCATCGCCCGCCAGAGTGCGACTCGCACCGCGGTGTTGTCCGGCACCTCGTACTGCTGGTCCGCCATGGCTGCTTCCACTCCTTACGGTCGGATCCCGGCCGGGGCCCGGAGACTCCGCGCGTGTCCGCCGGGGTCATGGACGGTCATCCCCGCGGCTCGGCGGAGCAATCCCCGCGTTACCCAAATAGTGCCATATATGGAATATTCAGTTATTTGACCCAAGCGGCGTAAATGGGCGCTGGAGCGGCCACGCCGGGTGGGCCGTCCGGCGGCTGTTCCGTGCCGCGCCGCAGGGGGTTCCGGGACGCCGGTCGCGGACCCCTCTCCGCCGGGCGCTCCCCGCCCTGACGTGCGGATCCCGTGAGCCGGGTCACTTCGCGACGCTCGCCACGCATGGCTTCGGCCTTCCGGGGAAGAGGGCCAGACCGCCGGGTTTCACCGGCGTCAGACGAATGGCCACCGAAAGGGCAGCACACGACGTGTCGGCACAACACACGATCCATGCAGCGGGAGAGTGGCGAGCCGCCGCATCCGGCGCCACGCGCGAGATCCTCGATCCCGTCGACGCGACCGCGTTCGCCGTCGTCGCCGAGGGCGGCACCGTGGACGCGGACGCCGCCGTCGCGGCGGCCAGGACCGCCTTCGACGCGGGGCCCTGGCCGCACACGCCCGTCGCGGAGCGCGCCGCACTGCTCAGGCGCGTGGCCGGCCTCCTGGAGCGCGACCGGGAACGGATCGGCGCGCTGGAGTGCCGTGACGCCGGAAAGACGCTCGAAGAGGGCCGGGTCGACGTGGACTGCGTGCGCGACGCCTTCCGCTACTTCGCCGACCTCGTCATGAACGAGAGCGGCGGCCGGGTCGTCGATGCGGGGTCCGAGGAGATCCACAGCGTCGTGGTGCATGAGCCCGTCGGCGTCTGCGGGCTCATCACCCCGTGGAACTATCCGCTGCTCCAGGCCAGTTGGAAGATCGCTCCGGCTCTCGCCGCCGGCAACACCTTTGTGATCAAGCCGAGTGAGATCACCCCGCTGACCACCGTCGCGCTCATCGAACTGCTCACCGAGGCCGGACTGCCGGCCGGTGTGGCCAACATCGTCACGGGCCCCGGCGCCACCGTCGGCGCCCGGCTCGCGGACCACCCGGATGTCGACCTGGTCTCCTTCACCGGCGGGCTCACCAGCGGGACGAAGGTGATGCGGGCCGCCGCCGACTCGGTCAAGAAGGTCGCGCTCGAACTCGGCGGCAAGAACCCCAACGTGGTGTTCGCGGACGCCTGCGCCACCGAGGAGGGTTTCGACACCGCTGTCGACCAGGCGCTCAACGCCGCCTTCATCCACAGCGGTCAGGTCTGCTCCGCCGGATCACGGCTGATCGTCGAGGAGTCGGTGCGCGAGCGGTTCGTCGCCGAACTCGCCCGGCGCGCCGAGCTGATCCGTATCGGCCGCGGCACCGACGACGGTGTCGAGTGCGGTCCGCTCGTATCCGCTCAACAGCTCTCCAGGACCGAGGAGTTCGTCGCCTCCGCGCTGAAGGAGGGTGCGGTGCTGCGGGCGGGCGGCGAGCGCCCCGAAGGGCCCGGATACTTCTACCGGCCCACCGTGCTGGACCACTGCGACCGCTCCATGCGCGTGGTGCGCGAGGAGGTGTTCGGACCGGTCCTGACCGTCGAGACGTTCCGCACCGAGGACGAGGCCGTGGCTCTCGCCAACGACACGGAGTACGGGCTGGCCGGCGGCGTGTGGACCGCGGACACGGGCCGCGGCCGCCGGGTCGCCGCCCGGCTGCGCCACGGCACCGTCTGGATCAACGACTTCCACCCCTACCTGCCACAGGCCGAGTGGGGTGGCTTCGGCAAGTCCGGCATCGGCCGGGAGCTGGGTCCGACGGGTCTCGCCGAGTACCGCGAGTCCAAGCACATCTACCAGAACCTCGCCCCGCGCCCGGTGCGCTGGTTCGCGGGCTGACGGGAGCAGAGGCGATGGAGAACATGACCCACTACGACTACGTCATCGTCGGCGGCGGCACCGCTGGTTCGGTGATCGCGTCCCGGCTCACCGAGGACCCCGACATCACCGTCGCCCTCATCGAGGGCGGACCGAGCGACGTGGGACGGGACGACGTCCTGACCCTGCGCCGCTGGATGGGCCTCCTCGGTGGTGAGCTGGACTACGACTACCCCACGACCGAGCAGCCCCGGGGCAATTCGAACATCCGGCACAGCAGGGCCAGGGTGCTCGGCGGATGTTCGTCCCACAACACGCTGATCGCCTTCAGGCCGCTGCCGTCCGACTGGGACGAATGGGCCGAGGCCGGCGCGGAGGGCTGGGACGCCTCGTCGATGGACCCGTACTTCGACCGGCTGCGCAACAACATCGTCCCGGTCGACGACGCGGACCGCAACGCCATCGCCCGCGACTTCGTCGACTCGGCCCGCACGACGCTCGGGGTCCCGCTGGTCGAGGGCTTCAACAAGGCGCCCTTCCAGGACGGTGTGGGGTTCTTCGACCTCGCCTACCATCCCGAGAACAACAAGCGCTCCTCCGCCTCGGTCGCCTATCTGCATCCCTTCCTCGACCGGCCGAACCTCCATATCGCGCTGGAGACCTGGGCGTTCCGGCTGGAGCTCGACGGCCGCCGGGCGACCGGGGTACGGGTGCGGACCGCGGACGGTGAGGAGCGGCTCGTACGCGCCCGGCGCGAAGTGGTGGTGTGCGCGGGCGCGGTGGACACCCCCCGGCTGCTGATGCACTCCGGGATAGGCCACCGCGCGGAGCTGGAGAAGCTCGGCATACCCGTGGTGCACGACCTGCCCGGTGTCGGCGAGAACCTGCTCGACCACCCCGAGTCGGTCATCGTCTGGGAGACGCACGGGCCGATCCCCGAGAACTCCGCGATGGACAGCGACGCCGGCCTGTTCGTACGGCGGGACCCCGAGAGCCCAGGGCCCGACCTGATGTTCCACTTCTACCAGATCCCGTTCACGGACAATCCGGAGCGGCTCGGGTACGAGCGTCCTGAGCACGGAGTGTCCATGACGCCGAACATCCCGAAGCCGAGGAGCCGCGGCCGGCTCTATCTGACCAGCCCCGATCCCGAGGTCAAACCGGCCCTGGACTTCCGCTACTTCACCGACGCGCAGGACTACGACGGACGGACGCTCGTCGACGGGATCAGGATCGCCCGTGAGATCGCCGCACGGGAACCGCTGGCCGGCTGGCTGAAGCGCGAGGTCTGCCCGGGGCCCGAGGTCACCTCGGACGAGGATCTGAGCGAGTACGCGCGCAGGGTCGCGCACACCGTCTACCACCCGGCGGGCACGTGCCGGATGGGCGCGGCCGACGACGCGCTCGCCGTGGTCGCACCCGACCTGCGCATCCGTGGCCTGGACGGCGTCCGGATCGCCGACGCGTCGGTTTTCCCGACCATGACGACCGTCAACCCGATGATCGGGGTGCTGATGGTCGGGGAGAAATGCGCGGATCTGCTCGGCGCCACTACTGGGGGTCATGACCGATGAACACACCGCCGCACGTCTTCTCCGTGAACAACCTCTGGAAGGTCTTCGGGCCGAAGGCCGACCAGGTGCCCGGCGACGCCGGGCTCGACGAGCTCGACGGCGCCGAGCTGCTGAGCCGTACCGGCTGCACCGCCGCCGTGCGTGACGTCTCCTTCGACGTCCGCAAGGGCGAGGTGTTCGTCGTGATGGGCCTGTCCGGGTCCGGGAAGTCCACCCTCGTACGCTGCCTCACCCGGCTCATCGAGCCGACGTCCGGTGAGATCACCATGGACGGCGAGGACGTGCTGTCGATGAACGCCGCACGGCTCCGCGAACTTCGCCGCCACCGTGCCGCCATGGTCTTCCAGCACTTCGGTCTGCTCCCGCACCGCTCGGTCGTCGACAACGTCGCGTACGGGCTGGAGATCCAGGGCATGGGCCGGGTCCAACGGCGAGCGCGGGCCGCGGAGTTCATCGCCAAGGTGGGCCTCGAAGGGCTGGAGAGCCGCCGCCCCGGGCAGCTCTCCGGCGGTCAGCAGCAGCGGGTCGGGCTGGCGCGGGCACTCGCCGTCGATCCGGAGGTGCTGCTGTTCGACGAGCCGTTCAGTGCCCTGGACCCGCTCATCCGACGGGACATGCAGGAGGAGGTCGTGCGCCTGCACCGCGAGGAGGGCCGCACGATGGTCTTCATCACCCATGACCTGAACGAGGCGCTGAAGCTCGGCGACCGGATCGCGCTGATGCGGGACGGGCGGATCGTGCAACTGGGCACTCCGGAGGAGATCGTGGGGTCACCGGCCGACGACTACGTCCGGGACTTCGTGCGCGACGTTCCGCGCGAACAGGTCCTGACGGTGCGGGCGGCGATGCGCCCCGCCGACGGCGCGGAGGGCGTCTCCGGTCCGGCGCTGACACCCGGCACCACGGTCTCCGAGGCGATCGAGGCGGTCGTCCGCACCGGCGAGATCGCGCGGGTGGTCGACGGGGGCCGCTGCCTGGGCGTGGTCGACCACGCGTGCCTGCTCGCCGTCGTGGCCGGGATTCCGGCCGTGAAGGAGGCCGCGTGATGCGGATGACCCGTTCACCGGCCCCGCCGGGCCGCCCCACCACACCGTGCCCGCGGCCGGCCGCGACGCCCGCCGCCATGAGCGGGAGGTGCCCGCGATGACCGCGACCACCACCACGGCACGTCCCACCGGGTTCGGCTCCTCCGGGACCGCCGCCTCTCTCGTACGGCACCGCACCGCTCTCCTGCTCGCCGCGGCGGTCGCGCTGCTGGTGCTCGGCACCTTCCTCGTCGGCAAGGGCGCCTGGCCCGGGGATCTCACCGTCGACCTCACCGGTCCGCTCGGCAGGGTCAGCGACTGGATCATCGACAACCGTGACACGCACCCGCTGTTCCTCTACTTCTTCGGGCACATCAGCAACGGCATCGTGCTCTCGGTTCGGGGTGTCTACCTGATCCTGCTCGCCGCCGGCTGGGCCGGTGTCACGGCCGCCGCCGGACTGATCGCCTGGCGGGTGGCCGGCGTCCGGCTCGCGCTGTCCGCCGTCGTCGCCTTCCTCTGCTGCGGGCTGCTCGGCATGTGGGTGCCCACCATGCAGACCCTCGCGCTGATGGTGGTCGCGGTCCTGGCCTCCGTGGCGCTCGGAGCACTCCTCGGCCTGGCCGCGGGGCTGTCGGACCGGGTCTTCCGCATGCTGCGGCCGGTGCTCGACACCATGCAGGTGATGCCGGCCTTCGCGTATCTGCTGCCGGTGGTGCTCGTCTTCGGAATAGGTGTGCCGGCCGCCGTGCTGGCGACCGTCGTCTACGCGGCGCCGCCGATGGCCCGGCTGACCGCTCTCGGGCTGCGCGGCGCCGACGCGGGCGTCATGGAGGCCGCGGCCTCCCTCGGTGCCACGGGACGGCAGCGGCTGCTGACGGCCCGGCTTCCGCTGGCGCGCAAGGAGCTGCTGCTCGGGCTCAACCAGACGATCATGATGGCCCTCTCGATGGCCGTCATCGCCTCCGTGATCGGCGCCGGCGGTCTCGGTGACCGCGTCTACCAGGCGCTCGCCTCCGTCGACGTCGGCGCCGCGCTCGCGGCCGGGATCCCGATCGTGCTGCTCGCCGTGGTTCTCGACCGGGTCACCGGCGCGGCCAGCAGCGGACTGGACACCGCGCCGCGGACCGGATCCGCCCGGCTGGGCTGGGCCGTCGCCGCGGCCGGCACCGTGATCGTCGCCGTCGTGGCGCGCCTCGCCTCCGGGACGACCTGGCCGGGCGGCTGGACGGTCGCCGTCGCCGAGCCCGTCAACAGGGCCGTCGGCTGGATGACCGACCACCTGTACTCCGGCGTCCCGGTCATCGGCGGCACGGCGGACTGGGCGGGACGTTTCACCACCTGGGTCCTGGACCCGGTGCGCGACGGACTGCAGTGGCTGCCCTGGTGGTCCGTGCTGCTGCTGATCGCCGTGCTCGCCATGCTGATCGGCACCTGGCGCACCACGGTGACCGCCGTCCTCGCGATGGGGGCCATCGGGGTACTCGGTGTCTGGGAACCGGCGCTCGACACGCTCTCCCAGGTGCTGGCCGGTGTCGCGGTGACCCTGGTGGCCGGTTTCGCCGTCGGGATCGCCGCCTCCCGCAGCGAACGGGTGGAGCGGCTGCTGCGTCCCGTGCTGGACGTGTTCCAGACGATGCCGCAGTTCGTCTATCTCATCCCCGTCGTCGCCCTGTTCGGCGTCGGCCGGGCACCGGCGGTGGCGGCCGCCGTCATCTACGCGCTGCCCGCCGTCGTCCGCATCACCACGCAGGGCCTCAACGGCGTCGACCCGGTCACCATGGAGTCCTCGCGTTCCCTCGGCGCGACCGGCGTCCAGCAACTGCTGAAGGTCCAGCTTCCGCTGGCACGCCCCGCGCTGCTCCTCGCGGTCAACCAGGGCGTCGTCCTGGTGCTCGCCGTCGTCGTCATCGGCGGTCTCGTCGGGGGCGGGGCGCTCGGCTACTCCGCGGTGTTCGGCCTCGCGCAGGGCGACCTCGCGACCGGGCTGGTCGCCGGCGCCGCGATCGTCCTCCTCGGCCTGACGCTCGACCGCGTCACCCAGCCGACGAGGCGCCACTCCGGAAAGGGGGCCTGACATGGCTCGTCCGCGTACTCCGCTCATCGCGCTCGTCTCCGCCACGGCCCTGGTCGCCGTGGCCGGCTGCGGCGCGGCCGACATGACCCAGCAGTCCTCGCCGTTCGCCAACGCGCAGGGTGCGAAGACCGTGACCCTGTCCGTGCAGTCCTGGGTCGGCGCCCAGGCGAACGTGGCGGTCGCCCAGTACCTCCTCGAACACGAGCTGGGCTACCGCGTCGACACCGTCCAGATCGACGAGGTGCCTGCCTGGGACGCCCTCAGCCAGGGCCGGGTGGACGCGATCCTGGAGGACTGGGGCCACCCGGACCAGGAGGCTCGGTACGTCAAGGACAAGAAGACGATCAGTCCGGGCGGCGAGCTCGGGGTCACCGGGCACATCGGCTGGTTCGTCCCGACGTACTTCGCCGAGAAACACCCCGACGTCACGGACTGGCACAACCTCAACAAGTACGCCGGACAGTTCCGCACGGCGGAGAGCGGCGGCAAGGGCCAGCTGCTCGACGGCTCCCCGTCCTACGTCACCAACGACAAGGCGCTCGTGCGGAATCTCGGCCTGGACTACCAGGTCGTGTTCTCCGGGTCGGAAGCCGCGCAGATCACGCAGATCAACCAGTTCGCCAAGGAGAAGAAGCCCTTCCTCTCCTACTGGTACAAGCCGCAGTGGCTGTTCGAGAAGGTACCCATGACGGAGGTGAAGCTGCCTCCGTACAAGGACGGCTGCGACGCCGACGTGAAGAAGATCAGGTGCGCCTACCCGCAGACGCCGCTGAAGAAGTACCTCAACGCCGGCTTCGCCGACAGCGGCGGCAAGGCGGCCGGGTTCCTGAAGAACTTCTCCTGGAGTACCGAGGACCAGAACGAGGTCGCGCTGATGATCGCCGATCAGAAGCTGTCGCCCGAGGACGCGGCGAAGAAGTGGGCCGACGAGAACGAGCAGGAGTGGCGGGCCTGGATCCCCCGCTGACGACGCGGCCCGCTCCCGTCCGGTCGGCCTGCCCCCGCCGGGGGCGGCCCGGCCGGCTCCTGTTCTCAGGCCGTGGCGCCGCCCCCGGTCTCGGCCGTGGATGCCTCGGTGAGCGCGAACCAGGCGGTCTTGCCCTCGGGTTCGGGCCGCACACCCCACTGGTCGGCCAGGATGTCGAGGAGCAGCAGTCCCCGGCCCGACGAGGCAAGTTCGACCGGAGTCCGCTGGTGAGGCAGTTCGTCGCCGCGGTCCATGACCTCGACGAGCAGCCGGCGCCGGCCGGTCTCGCCGGTGACGTACGCGGTGAGTGAGCCGTCCTGATCGGTGTGCACGAGTACGTTGCCGAGCAGTTCCGTCGCCAGGAGCACCGCGGTGTCCACCTGGTCCGGCCGCGCCCAGTCGTGCAGCAGCGCCTTCAGTTCGGCCCGCGCCTCGGCGAGTCCCTCGCCCTGGTCCTGGCCGATGGTCAGCACCAGCCGGCGCTGGTTCACCTCGGCGCGCGGCTGTCCGGAGTCGCGGCGCAGGAGCAGGAGGGCGATGTCGTCGCCGTCGCGTGCGGCGGCGCCCTCCCGGGCGCCGGGTTCGGGGCTGAGCACGGCCGACATCAGCCGGTCGGCCATCCCTTCGAGGTCCTCGACGGGGCCGGGTGAGAACGCGTCACGCACCCGTACCCAGCCGCTGTACATGTCGTGGCCGCCGTTCTCGATCAGGCCGTCCGTGCACAGCATCAGCACCTCGCCGTCGTGCAGGCGCAGGATGTCGACGGGGTAGTCCTCCTCGCCCGGCATCAGTCCGAGCGGCAGCCCGCCGCTGATGTGCTTGATCAGGCAGGTGCCGTCCGGCGTGCGCAGTACCGGGTGCGGGTGGCCGGCCCGTGCGATGTGCAGGTCGCCGGTGGACGGGTCGGCCTCGATGTAGAGGCAGGTGGCGAACCGGTCGTCGTCGAGGGTGGTCAGGAAGCGGGAGGCCCGTGCCAGTACGGCGTCCGGGCCGTGCCCCTCGGCGGCGTAGGCGTGCACGGCCGTACGCAGCTGGGCCATCAGCCCCGCGGCGTGCACGTCGTGCCCCTGCACGTCTCCGATGACCAGGGCCAGGCGGCCGTTGGGCAGGTCGATGCTGTCGTACCAGTCCCCGCCGACCATGAGCCCTCCCCCGGTCGGCACGTAGCGCGTCGCGACGCTGAGGCCGGTCAGTGCCGGGCTCGCGGTGCGCATGCTGCGGCGAAGGCCCCGGGAGAGGGCCAGTTCCGCCCTGTTGGCGCGGGCGCGTTCGAGTACCTGGGCGATCATCCGGCCGGTCACGGTCAGCAGGGCGCGCTCGCTCGTGGTGAAGGCCACCGGCGAGCGGAAGGCCGCGAGCCACACCCCGACGACCCGCCCGGCGGTCACCAGTGGCAGGAAGGCCCACGCCTCGCGGTTCTTGCCGGACGACATGTGCCAGGTGGCCGGGAAACGGCTGCGGTACTCCTGCGCCGAGGCCAGAAACACCGCCCGGCCGGTTCTGGCGGCCTCGGCTGCCGGGTAGCCGGTGGTCGTCGGCATCCGGAATCCCTGGTCGACTCCCCCGCCGGGCCTGAATCCGTACTGCGCCAGAGCGCTGAGGGACCCGTCGCCGACGCCGAACACGCACTGGCCGTCCAGGGGGAAGTCCGGCGCGTACAGCCCGGCCACCAGCCTCATCGTCTCGTCGAGCGAGTCGGACTCCGCGACCGTGTGACCGGCGGACAGCAGGAGCGAGTCGCGGCGCCTGGTCGCCTCGCCGGGCCGGATGCCGTCGGCCCCCCGGCCGTCCGGCGGCGCCGGAGCAGGGGCGTCCATACGGTTCAGCTCGGCGATCTGGTCCAGCTCGGCCTCGAACTCGTCCGGCGGCGGTTCATGCCGTTCACCACCCATCCGGCATCCCTTCGTCCCGATGTCCGTCGCCGACTGTTCGTTCCATGCTCCGACGGGGGAGCCGGCTCCGCAGTGCGAGCGGGCAGGGCGGTGCACGGCACCGGGCCTTGCCGGGTGCCGGAACACGGGAAATCGAAGGGGTCGCGGGGGCCGGGGGCGGTGCCGCCCGAATGGGCCCGGTCAGCCGTTAGCGGTACGCCGCCGACCTGCGTACATCGCTGAAGTCGACGGCCCGGTCGGCCTCGCGCAGAGTCTCCTCAGCCACTCGGCGCACCTCCGCCAGGACGTCCCCGTGCTCCTCCACGAGACCGGCGTAGATCGGTGCCTCGGAACTGTCTGTGAAACTCACGTCGAACTGCCTCAATCGGTTGGGTACGCCATCGTTCGGCCGGAAACAGGGGCCGATTCTACGTGGTCCGCCGCCGGGGCCGCGGGCGGCACCGAGGAGTGGTCGTTCTGCCCCGGAGCGGCCTCGTACAGCCCCCGGCCCTCGACGCTCCGCCGCCCTTGCGGGAATGATGGAGCCATGGCGAATCCCACGATTCTGAGCGTCGACGACGACCCGGCGGTGTCCCGGGCGGTCGCCCGCGACCTCCGGCGTCAGTACGGCGACCGCTACCGCATCGTGCGGGCGCTCTCCGGTGGCGACGCCCTCGACGCGCTGCGCGAGATCAAGCTCCGCGGCGACCGGCCGGCCCTGATGCCGGCCGACTACCGGATGCCGCACATGAACGGCATCGAGTTCCTGGAAGCGGCGATGGACCTGTTCCCGCTCGCCCGCCGGGTGCTGCTGACCGCGTACTCGGACACCGAGGCGGCCGTCAACGCGATCAACGTCGTGGACCTGGACCACTACCTCCTCAAGCCGTGGAGCCCGCCGGAACAGCATCTCTACCCGGTGATCGACAGACTGCTGGGGGGCTGCTGGCGGCCGCTGGGCTGTCCGCGGCGGACGTGCCGCTGGTCGTCACCCCGGACGGGAAGCCCCTGGTCTCCCCCACCGAGCGGGAGCCCGCCGCACAGGTGGGGCTCAGTACCGTGCCGGCGTCGGACTTCTACGACCTGGTGGTGGTGGGCGGCGGGCCGGGCTGGGCGCGGCCGTCTACGGTGCCTCGGAAGGGCTGCGCACCATCCTGGTGGAGGAGCGGGCGACCGGCGGGCAGGCCGGACAGAGCAGCCGGATCGAGAACTACCTCGGCTTCCCCGACGGTGTCTCCGGATCCCAGCTCACCGACCGGGCCCGCCGCCAGGCGCTGAAGTTCGGCGCGGAGATCCTGGCGGGAGGACGCCCGGCTGCTCGGCGAGGTGGCCGACACCGGCGTCGGCATCCCGGCGGCGATCAGGCCGCGGATCTTCGAGCCGTTCTTCACGACCAAGCCGGTCGGTGAGGGCACGGGGCTGGACATCTCGTACCGCATCGTCGTGAACAAGCACCACGGCGACATCCGGGTCTCCTCGGAGCCGGGCGATACCCGGTTTCAGGTGTGCCTGCCGATCGGCCCGCCGGACGAGGCATGAGATCCTGCGCCGGGCGCGGAGAGAGCGGTTGACCTCAAGTCGACTTGAGATCTTAGCGTTCTGTCCACGCCCCGGGCCGTGTCAGGCCACCGGGAGCATCGACTCGTTCCCGGAGGCACCGCATGAGTATGGAAGTCACCGCTTGGTCATCGCTGCACAGTGCGATGAACGCCCAACAAGACCGCAGGCCCTTCTCCCGGGCCACCGTGCGCCGGATCGCCTCCTTCGCCCGGCCGCGGCGCCGTGAGCTCTACCGCTTCCTCGTGCTGAGCGTGGTCACCGCCCTGCTGGCGGTGGCCACGCCGGTGCTGGCGGGCCGGGTGGTCGACGCGATCGTGCAGGGCAAGGAGAGCGGGACGGTGATCCGGCTGGCCCTGCTGATCGCCGTCATCGCCGTGGCCGAGGCGGGGCTCGGTCTGCTGACCCGCCTGCTGTCGGCGACCCTCGGCGAGGGGCTGATCCTGGACCTGCGCACGACGGTTTTCGACCATGTGCAGCGGATGCCGGTCGCCTTCTTCACCCGCACCCGCACCGGCGCCCTGGTGAGCCGGCTCAACAACGATGTCATCGGGGCGCAGCGGGCGTTCAGCAACACGCTGTCGGGCGTGGCATCCAACCTGGTCACCCTGTTGCTGACCCTCGGAGTGATGCTCACGATCTCCTGGCAGATCACGCTGCTCGCGCTCGTCCTGCTGCCGGTGTTCGTCGTGCCCGCGCGGCGGATGGGCTCCATGATGGCCCGGATGCAGCGTGAGGCCGCCGGTCACAACGCCGCCATGGGCACCCAGATGACCGAGCGTTTCTCGGCCCCCGGCGCGACCCTGGTCAAGCTCTTCGGCCGGCCGGCCGACGAGTCCGCCGAATTCGCCGCCCGTGCCAGCAGGGTCCGGGACATCGGTATCCGTACGGCCATGGCGCAGTCGACGTTCATCACCGCGCTCACCCTGGTGTCCGCGCTGGCTCTCGCGCTCGTCTACGGACTCGGTGGCTACTACGCGCTGCGCGGCAGTCTGGAACCGGGGGCGGTCGTGGCGCTCGCGCTGCTGCTCACCCGGCTGTACGCCCCGCTGACGGCGCTGGCCGGTGCCCGGGTCGAGGTGATGAGCGCCCTGGTGAGCTTCGAGCGGGTCTTCGAGATCCTCGACCTGAAGCCGCTGATCGCCGAGAAGCCGGATGCCCGCAAGGTGCCGGAGGGGCCGGTGTCGGTGGAGTTCGACGGGGTCTCCTTCGGGTATCCGTCCGCCGACAAGGTCTCCCTCGCCTCCCTCGAAGAGGTCGCGACGCTCGATTCCCGGGGCGGTACGGAGGTCCTGCACAAGGTCTCCTTCCGTGCCGAACCCGGCCGGATGGTCGCCCTGGTCGGCTCCTCCGGCGCCGGCAAGTCGACCATCGCCCAGCTGCTGCCCCGGCTGTACGACGCCGATACCGGCTCCGTACGGCTGAACGGCGTCGACGTACGCGATCTGACCGCCGAGTCGATCCGCGAGACGCTCGGCATGGTCACTCAGGACGGGCACCTCTTCCATGAGTCGGTCCGTGCCAATCTCACCCTCGCCAGGCCCGGAGCGACCGAGGGAGACATCTGGGACGCCCTGCGCCGCTCCCGCCTCGACGGGCTGGTGGCCTCGCTGCCCGACGGTCTCGACACGGTGGTGGGCGAGCGCGGCTACCGGCTCTCGGGTGGTGAGCGTCAGCGGCTGACCATCGCCCGGCTGCTGCTGGCGCAGCAGCGCGTCGTGATCCTCGACGAGGCGACCGCGCACCTCGACTCGACCTCGGAGGCGGCCGTGCAGGAGGCGCTGGCCGAGGCGCTGGAGGGGCGCACCGCCGTGGTGATCGCCCACCGGCTCTCGACCGTGCGGGCGGCCGACCTGATCCTGGTCATCGAGGAGGGACGGGTGGCCGAACGCGGTACGCACACCGAACTGCTGTCCGCGGGCGGGCGGTACGAGGAGCTGTACCGTACCCAGTTCGAGTCCCCGGCGGCGGATGAGGCGCCCCCGAAGACGGAGACCGTCCCGGCCGAATAACGGCCGAATGACGGCCGAATGACATGGGGGTGCCCCCGGTCCGTGCGGACCGGGGGCGGCTTTCGTGGGATGGCGTGCCGTGGAGGTGTCAGTCGTTGTCGGCGTGCTCGCCGGTGACGGAGCCGCTGGCCGCGTCGATGTCGACCGTGGTCTCTTTCCAGTCCTTGCTGACGACGTCGACGGACCAGACGAGGACGTTCTTGTCGTTGTCGTCCAGGTCGACGGAGGTCACGGTGCCCTTGGCCTTGTCCGTGGCGGCCTTGGCCGCCTGCTTCGGCGTCTGGGTGGCCTTGGCGATCCGCTCGGCCGTCCGGGTCTTCTCCTGGGCGTCCTGATCCTGCTTCTCGACGGACTGGAGCACCTTGCCGGAGACCGCGTCGATGCGCACGGTGTGCTCGGTGCCGTCCTTGGCGACGACCTCCGCGACCCATTCCGGGCCGGTGGAGGCGGGGCTGGCGGACGGGGACGAGCTGGTTCCGGAGGGCGACGCGCTGGAGTCGCTCGGTGAGGAACTGGCACCGGTCGCGGAGGCGCTCGCGGACGCGGACGCGCCGGTGTCGTCCTTCCCCGGGGCCTTAAGGTCGATTTCGATCAGCTTGCTTCCCGCGACGGCTCCCTCCGCCGTGGTGACGGCCTTGTCGAAGGTGATCTTGGTGGAGTTCAGCAGCTTCTTGCGCTTCTGCTGGTCCTTGGTCAGCGAAGCGCTCGGGCTGGGCGAGGTGGACGCCGTCCTCTCCGGTACGGCGCGCGCGGCTTCGGAGGTCTCCGTCCCCGTCGACGTGCTGCCGCTGTCCTGGCCGCAGCCGGTGAGCAGGGCTGCGGTCAGGACGACGCAGGCGGCGCCGGCCGCGCGGAGGCGGTGGGCACGGAGGAGTCCGGTGTTCTTCGGTCGGGGATCACATGTCATGCCGGCATGCTTAACCGCCGCGCGGCTCCGGCATGTGGGATGACGGGTCGGTGTCACCCGATCAACCCCGCCGTTCCACACCAGGTACCCGGTGCGGGAACCGCGGCGCGGACGTACGGAGAGTCTCGTTCAGATACGCGGAGTGTCCGGCGCGGCACGACGGGAGGTGGTCCGATTGCCCACGTGCCACGGGATATTGGTTCCGGCGGGTCGCGATCCGGCCGTTTTGGTGCGAGCCTGGATACATGACCTGGGCGTCCTGGACGACTCGCGGAGTGTATTCGGGGCACGGTGGCGTGCTCACCGAGGAGGTAGGCCCGCTGTCCGGAGACCTGACCGTCCACACCACATGGGCCGATGACACGGCGCAGATCACCGTGCAGTACACCGGCGCCGCCGACTGGTTCACCATGTCGGGCAGCCCTGTGCCGTGCTCCTCCGAGCAGGACAGCCGCGCGCTGCACGAGGCCGTGGTGGAGGCCGTCCGGCTGGGTTCCGCGGCCAGGGTTCCGACCGCGGACCTGGAGCCGGACCGGCAGGCCGGGGAAACCGCCTCCGAGTAGCCGCGGGCAGGCAGCCGCGGTCCGTCAGCCGTCAGATCCGGTACACGCCGGCGCGCCCGCGCGCGGAGCGCACGGGCGGCTGCCGGCTGTCGGCGCGTGGTCAGCGGCTTGTCAGTTCGCCTTATCCACGAACTCCGTGGTGTACGTCTTGGAGAGGTCGACGTCCGCGTTCTTGAGGTTGGGGTTGAAGGCCTTCAGGACCCGCTCGACGGTGGCCGGCCCGTCCGGGGGCATCACCCCGTCCGTGGTGAACATCGGCAGGGTGTTCTTGATGGACTGCGCGTAGAGGGCCGCGCCGCCGCCCTGCGCGTAGTCGGCCGGCATCTTCGCGGCGATCTCGTCCGCACTGTGCGTCGACATCCACTTCAGGGTCTTCACGAAGGCGTTGGCCAGCTTCTGCACGGTCGCCTTGTGAGCGTTGACCCACTCGGTCTGCATGTAGAGGCTGGAGGACGGGTAGAGCCCGCCGAGCGCCTTCTTGGAGCCCTCGGGGGTCCGCATGTCGATGAGGATCCTGCCCAGCTTCTTGTCCAGGACAGTGGCCACGGTCGGGTCGGTCGTCATGCCGCCGTCGATGGAACCCTGCTGGAGCGCGGAGATGAACGTCTGGCCGGCTCCGACCGCGACGGGCGTGAACTCGCTGGTCTGCACGCCGTTCTTCACGGCGAGGTACTTCGTCAGGAAGTCGGTCGAGGAGCCGAGCCCCGTGACACCCAGCTTCTTGCCCTTGAAGTCCTTGGCCGAGCCGATGTCGCCCGCCGCCTTGTTCGAGACCATCTCGACCTCTCCCGGGGCCTGGGACAGCTGGACCACCGACTCGACGTGCTTGCCCTTCACCTGGAGGTCGAGGGTGTGGTCGTAGAAGCCCACGGTGCCCTGCACGTCGCCGGAGACCAGCGCGGTCTCCGCCTGGACGCCGGCGGGCTCGGTCAGCAGCTGGACGGCGACGCCCTCGTCCTTGAAGTAGCCGAGCCGCTCGGTGAGCATCGCGGGCAGGTAGATGACCTTGTCCAGGCCGCCCACCATGATCTTGACCCTGTCGTTCTTGTCGCCGGACGCGGAGGTGGAGTCGCCTCCACAGGCGGTCAGGCTCGCCGCGGCGAGCACTCCGGCTACGGCGAGTGCCGGGATACGGGGGGACATACGCATCTGGTTCACGTCCTTGTGAAGAGGGTTCCCGGGAGGGGAGGTGAGGAGGGGGGCGAGAGAGGCACGGCTCAGCGCGCGGTGTCGGCCTCGGCCGGTTTCCAGCGGAAGAGCTTCTTCTCCAGGAAGGTGAGCAGACCCTCCGCGAACAGGGCGACGATCGCGAGGATGGCCATGGCCGCGTAGACGCCTGCCGCGTTGAAGGTGCCCTGCGAGGCGGCGACCAGCAGGCCGAGTCCCTTGGTGGCGCCGATGTACTCACCGACGATGGCGCCGATCAGTGCGAAGCCGAAGCTGACGTGGAGGCTGGTGAAGATCCACGAGGTGGCTGAGGGAATGACCACCTGAAGGGTCACCTGCCGGTTGCTGGCGCCCAGGATGCGGGAGTTGGCGACGAGGTTGCGGTCGACCTCCCTGGCGCCCTGGAAGGCGTTGAAGAAGACCGGGAAGAACACCAGGACGACCGCGGAGGCGATCTTCGACGCCGGGCCGAGGCCGAACCAGATCAGGAAGATCGGGGCGAGCACGATGCGCGGCAGCGCGTTGAGGACCTTGATGTACGGGCCGAGCACATCGGCGGCGAAGCGGACACGGCCCAGCGCGATGCCGAGCAGTACCCCGGCGATCACGCCGATGACCCAGCCGAACAGCGCCTCGTAGAGCGTGTACCAGATCTGCTCCCACAGGGAGCCCTGGGCGGTGCCGTCGGTCACCCAGGTGCGGATCTGGTCCCAGATCTTCGACGGCATGGAGAAGTTGAACGGGTCGATGATGGCTGTCCTGGCCAGCCACTCCCACAGCCCGACGACCGCGACGAGCACGGCGATCCGGCTGGCGAGGACCAGCATCCTGCGGTTGCGGGCGGCCCTCGCCCTGGCCTCGGTCCGCCGGGTCTTGCTCACGGCGACGTCCATGGTGACGGTCTCAGGCGGCATCGGCCGCACCCCTCTCGCGGGTGATGCGGACCTCTTCGCCGAGCGAGGACCAGATCTCGCGGTAGATCTCCAGGAACCGGGGCTCCAGCCGCACCTGTTCGACCTTGCGCGGACGCGGCAGGCCGATCTCGAAGACCTCCTTGACCGTGGCCGGTCCGGCGGTCATCACGACCACCTTGTCGGCCAGCGCGATGGACTCCTCCAGGTCGTGGGTGACGAAGACGACGGAGGCTCCGGTGCCGCCCCACAGCTCCAGCAGCTCGTCGGACATCAGGGCCCGGGTCTGTACGTCGAGTGCCGAGAACGGCTCGTCCATCAGCAGGATCTCCGGGTCGTTGACGAACGTCGCCGCGAGTGCGACCCGCTTGCGCTGGCCCCCGGAGAGCTGGTGCGGATAGCGGTCCTCGAAGGACGTGAGGCCGACCCTGGCGAGCCATTCGCGGGCGCGTTCCTTCGCTTCCGCCTTCGGCACACCCCGGAAGCGGGGTCCCGCCATCACGTTGGACAGGACGGTGCGCCAGGGGAAGACCGCGTCCTGCTGGAAGACGAAGCCGACCTTGTCGCCGATGCCGCGCACCGGCTCGCCGGAGACCAGCACCTCCCCCTCGGTGGGTTCCTCCAGTCCGCTGATCAGGGTCAGGGTGGTCGACTTGCCGCAGCCGGTCGGGCCGACGACGGCGACGAACTCCCCCCTGCCGATCGTCAGGTCCAGATCGCGTACGGCGGTGTGGAGCGCCCCCGACGGAGTCGGGAACGCTTTGCTCGCCCCCCGCAGCTCGATGGCGGGGCTCGTTTCGCTGTTCATGGGGCGGGACGCTAGGGGCGGTCCGGTCGCGGCGGGAGTCTTGCGCTCACAACTCCGGGTTCTGCCCGTTACCCGCAGTTCTGCTCATTGTGCTCACGCCCGTACAACGAAGCGGAGACGAGGGGTAGGCAGCGAGGTCAGCGGCGTTTACCTTGCGTTTACACCGAACGGATCGGAGAACCGGATTCGAGGGCCGCGGGAGAACAGAGGACACGGACATGCGCATCCACTGGCCCCGTCGTGTCTTCGCCCAGGTCCTGCTCACCCAGGTGGTCATCACGACGGGGGTGGTCATGCTCGTCACCGGGCTCTTCCTCGCCCCGCTCAGCCACGAACTCGACGACCAGGCGATGCGCCGGGCCCTGTCCATCGCCCAGACCACCGCCGCCGAACCCGGCCTGGTGGACAGATTGCTGAGCAGCCGGCCCACCCCGTCCGGGCCCGTACAGGCCGAGGCGGAGCGGATCCGGCGGGCCACCGGGGCGCTGTACATCGTGGTGATGGACACCCGGGGGGTGCGCTGGTCGCACACCGAGACCGACCGGATCAGCGAGCGCGTCTCGACCGATCCGAGTACGGCGCTGGCCGGCCGCGAGGTCATGCAGATCGACATCGGCACGCTGGGGCGCTCGGCGCGAGCGAAGGTCCCACTGCGCGACCGGACCGGGACCGTGGTCGGGGCCGTATCGGTGGGCATCGCGTACAAAAGCGTCCGGGAGGGGCTGCTCAGCACCATTCCGGTACTCCTGCAGTACGCGGGAGCCGCACTGGCCGTAGGGGTGCTGGCGGCACTCGTCGTCTCCCGTCGCGTCCAGCGCAACACCCACGGTCTGGCCTTCGCGGACATCTCCGCGCTCCTGGACGAGCGCGAGGCGATGCTGCACAGCATCCGGGAGGCGGTGCTCGCGCTCGACTCGCGCGGCCGGATCCGGCTGCTCAACGACGAGGCGCAGCGGCTGCTGGAGCTGACGCCGGACGCCGTCGGACGCCCGCTGGGCGAGGTGCTGCCGCCGGGCCGTACGGCGGAGGTGCTGGCGGGCCGGGTCGACGGCGCCGATCTGCTCACCGTCTCCCGTGGGCGGGTGCTGATCGCCAACCGGATGCCGACCGGGGACGGCGGGGCCGTCGTGACGCTGCGCGACCGCACCGAACTCGAACTGCTCGGCCGTGAGCTGGACTCCACGCACGGACTGCTCGACGCTCTCCGTGCCCAGGACCACGAGCACGCCAACCGGCTGCACACCCTGCTGGGCCTGCTGGAGCTCGGCAGGCACGAGGCGGCGGTGGAGTTCGTGACCGAGGTGGCAGACGGGCAACGGGCCTCGGCCGAGCAGGTCGCCGAGCGGGTGAACGATCCGCTGCTGTCGGCGCTGCTCGTGGGCAAATCCTCGGTCGCCGCCGAACGTGGCGCGTCCTTGCTGGTGTCCCCCGCCACCCGGCTGCCCGATGTCGTGGTGGACCCGCGCGATCTGGTGACCGTACTGGGCAATCTCATCGACAACGCGCTGGACGTCGCCACGCTCGTCGAGGTGGAGCTGCTCGCCGAGGGCACCACGGCCGTGCTGCGAGTCAGCGACAACGGCCCCGGAGTACCCGTCGCCGTGCGAGAGCAGATCTTCACGGAGGGCTGGTCCACCAAGGAGTCCCCGGCCCACCGGGAGCGCGGGCTCGGGCTGGCGCTGGTGCGCCGCCTCGCCGAGCGCTACGGCGGCGCGGCCCGGGTCTCGGCCAGGGCGGGTGGCGGCGCGGTCTTCACCGTCGTTCTGCCGGAGGCCCTCGCCGTCCGGCAGCGAGTCGAAGTGGGAGAGTCGCAGTGATAGACGTTCTGGTGGTGGACGACGACTTCCGGGTGGCGGAGATCAACGCGGCGTACGTGGCCAAGGTGCAGGGGTTCCGCGTCGTCGCCCGCGCCCACACGGCCGCGCAGGCACTGTCCGTTCTCGAACGCGAGCATGTCGATCTGATCCTGCTCGATCACTATCTGCCGGACCGGACGGGGCTCACGCTGGTACGTCAGCTGCACCAGATCGGCCATCCGGCCGACGTGATCATGGTGACGGCCGCCCGCGATGTGGTGACCGTGCGTACAGCGATGCGGTACGGCGCTCTGCAGTACCTGGTCAAGCCGTTCAGTTTCGGCGGTCTGCGCTCCAAACTGGAGAGCTACGCGACGCTGCGGCGCACCCTGGAAGGGGTGGAGAGCCGGCGCGGCGAAGCCGGTCAGGAGCAGGTCGACCAGATCTTCGGGGCCCTGCGCACCTCGGAGGCCGTTTCCGCGGCCGGGCTCCCGAAGGGGCACTCGGCGCCCACCGCCGATGTCATCCGCCAGGTCCTGTCGGCGGCCGGTGAGCCGTTGTCCGCGCACGAGGTCGCCGCTCGGGCCGGTCTGAGCCGCTCGACCGCCCACAGGTACCTCAAGTACCTGGAGGGGGCGGGCCGGATCAGCCTCAGTCTCAAGTACGGGGACACCGGACGCCCGGAACACCGCTACGCCTGGGCGGCGGCGGGCTGAGGGCGGCGCCCGTCCGCGCAACCCCTCTGCAACGTCCGGCCGGGTTGTATGAGCGCCATGCACGCGCCGCGTTCCCCGCGGTGCCACGAGAGAGGCCGATCCGTGAACCGATCCGAGGTACGGCAGCCATGAGCTCCGCGGACACGCCCCCGGTGGAGCTCACACCCGCGGCCGCCGAACTGCTGCGGCGGCTGCGCGAGCTGCACGGGCCGTTGATGTTCCACCAGTCGGGCGGCTGCTGCGACGGCAGTGCGCCCATGTGCTACCAGGACGGTGAGTTCCGTACCGGCGGTTCCGATGTGCTGCTCGCCTCCCTGGAGGTCGACGGGGTGGCGGAGAGCGTTCCGTTCTGGATGTCGAGGAGCCAGTCCGAGGTGTGGGCGCACACCCGGCTGATCGTCGACGTGGTGGAGGGCCGGGGCAGCGGGTTCTCGCTCGAGGCCCCGGAGGGGGTGCGGTTCCTGATCCGCTCACGGCTGGTGGGCGGCTGACCGGGCGCCGGGAACGGCCTCACAGGCCCTAGGGCCTGTGAGGCCCGCCGGCCCCGCGCCGCGCACCGGTCCGGCGGTCGAGCAGCTCGCGGCGGATCTCGGCGGCCGTGCTCCTGGCCCGGTCCGGGGTCGCCCTGCGGTCCGCCTGGGCGGGCAGGAACCGGTGCAGCGCCTGCCCGCACCGCGGGCAGGCCGTGTCGGTGTGGATCAGCCGGCCGTCCTCGCACTGCGGGTCGTCGCAGAGGGCCGCGCGCAGCAGATGTCCGGCGATCTCCAGGGGCGGCCAGCGGCGCCGGCCGTCCTCGTCCTTCTCCTGGAGGGTATGGGCCCAGCGGGCGTTCCACCGGCGCTCGATCCGGTCCAGGAGCTGATCCGCGCTGCGCCGGCCCAGCTCCCGGTGGATCATCTCGACGAGTTCGGCCGGGTAGCGGCCGCCGAACTCCCTCATCAGCGGCTGCGGAAGTGCGTGCAGGAGATAGCCGACCGGGTCCGCCCCGGCCCGCTGCCACTTCCGGCACTGGCAGTCACCGTCCGCCGACAGGGGTGTGCGGCACCTGCCGCACAGGCCGCGGCAGTCGCCGCACAGCCCGTGGTCGAGCCCGTCCAGATGCCGGGCGGGCGCCCGGCCGCACTCCCGGCAGCAGGAGGCGCACAGGCCGCAGAGCCGTTCGAAGCCGACAGCCGTCGTCCAGGGCCGTTGCTGGCAGCGGCAGCAGCGGCTGCTGTTGCAGTGCTCGTGGTGCACTGCGCCCGGTTCACGTCCGAGTGGCGGCAATGACATGGCTGCGTTCTCCGGGTCCCGGTTCGGTGCGGTGTCCGGCAGCCGTTGCCGTGCCGGACGGGGCCACGGTACGCGGTGCCCCGTACCCCACCGGACCGTTTCATACCCGAATGCCCAGGGTCCCCGGATGGCCGCACGATGTAATGAAGTGATCGAAATGAGCATGTTCCCGTACCGACCGGGACCGACCGGGACCGGCCGGGACCGGCCGGGACCGCCCGTGCATGCTTCGATGTCGTCGCGAACCCGCCCTCCCCGCAAGGGCTGCGGATCGCCCGAGAGCGGCTGCGGGTCCGCGAAGCGCGGATCGCCGCCCAGACACAGACGCGGGACCGGCCGGCCGCGGCGCTTCGGGCGCTGTCCGGTGACCCGGCCCCGCCGGGCGGAGCCACGGGACCGGCGACAGGATCAGGGCCTGATGCTGCTGACGACGTCGGCGGTGGCCGTGAGGCCCTCCTGAATGGTGGGCGCCATGCTCGTCCCCGCGAGAAAGAACCCCAGCAGGCCGCAGACCAGCGCGTGCGAGATCTTCAGTCCGCCGTTGCGCAGGAAGATCACCGCCAGGATCAGCAGAAGCAGCACCAATGAGATCGAAATGGCCATGGCCAACCTCCTCCGCCGCGCCTGAATTGCGGCATTCGGCCGCCAGTTTGGCGTAGCGGAGGAGCCGTCCGGCGCACTGGCGTGTCCGCCAAACGGGTACGGATGGGTTGTCGCCGACGGGTCCGGGCGGACCCGGCAGGCCAGTCGTACCGGGGCTCGTCGGCGGGAGCACGCCGGCCCGTGCTCCCGCCCCCCGGTGTCACGGCGCGGGCAGCTCCATCAGTTCCGCGACGGTGTCGCGGTGGCGGCCGGCGGTGCCGTACGCGATCGAGTCGGCCTTGGCGCGCTTCAGGTACAGGTGCGCGGGGTGCTCCCAGGTCATCCCGATGCCGCCGTGGAGCTGGACGCACTCCTCCGCCGCGTGGACGGCGACCCTGGAGCAGTACGCCTGGGCGACGGCCACCGCGAGCGGCGTCTCGGGGCTGCCGGTGGCCAGCGCGTCCGCGGCGTTGCGCGCCGCCGCCCGCGCCGAGACGACCTCCAGCCAGAGTTGCGCCATCCGGTGCTTGAGCGACTGGAACGAGCCGACCGGTCGGTTGAACTGGTGGCGCTCGCGGGTGTAGCGGACCGTCTCGGTCAGGCACCACTCGGCGAGTCCGAGCTGTTCGGAGGCGAGGAGTCCGGCTCCGGCCAGCAGCCCTGCGCGGACCGCCGCCCGGGTGGCCCCGGCGTCCGCGAGGCGGGTACCAGTGGCGCCGGTCAGGGTGACGGTGGCGAGCGGGCGGGTCAGGTCGAGCGAGACGCACGGCTCGACGGCGACACCGGCGCTGTCCGCCGCGACGGCGTACAGGCCGTCGGTGGTGGGCACCAGCAGGACATCGGCGGCGGCCGCGTCGGCGACCGGGCCGAGCGTGCCGTCGAGGGCGGCGGTCACGGTGGGCGTGCCCGGTGCGGCGGCGGAGAACGGTACGGCGAGCACGGCGACCTTGCGGCCCGTGGCCAGTTCGGTGAGGAGTCCGGCCACCGGCCCGTCCTGGGTGCCGAGCGCCAGCAGCGTCTCGGTGGCGACGACGGAGCTGGTCAGGTAGGGCGCCGGGGCGACGCTGCGCCCGAGTTCCTCGATGACCACCGCGGCCTCGCGGTGGCCGGCGCCCTGCCCGCCGAGCTTCTCGGGCACCAGGAGTCCGGCGGCGCCGATATCGGCGGCGAGCGCCTTCCAGAGCTGCGGGTCGTACGGCGTGCCCGACTCGGTGCGGGCGATCGCCTTCGGCGCGTCGCACCGGTCGTCGAGGAGCGAGCGGACGGCGGCCCGCAGATCCTCCTCGGCCTCCGAGTACAGCAGATCGGGCGCCTGGCTCTCTTCGGTACGTGCGGTCATCGGGACAGGTCCTTCCAGGCGACGTCCTTGTCGTTGCGCGGCTCGACGGGCAGGCCGAGCACGCGTTCGGCGACGATGTTGAGCAGTACCTCGCTCGTGCCGCCCTCGATGGAGTTGCCCTTGGAGCGGAGGTAGCGGTAGCCGGCGTCACGGCCGGTGAAGTCGACGAGTTCCGGCCGGCGCATCGTCCAGTCGCTGTACAACAGACCCTCGTCCCCCAGAAGTTCGACTTCGAGGCCGCTGATCTCCTGGTTGAGCCGGGCGAAGGCGAGCTTCATCCCGGAGCCCTCGGGGCCCGGCTGTCCGGCGACGAGCTGCTGGCGCAGACGCGCCCCGGTGAGCCGGGCGACCTCGGCCTCCACCCAGAGGGTGAGCAGACGCTGGTGCAGATCGTGGGTGCGCAGTTCGGGGCGTTCGCGCCAGGTCCGGGCGACCGGGCCGATCATGCCGCCCTCGCGTGGGATACGGGCTCCGCCGATGGAGACGCGCTCGTTCATGAGCGTGGTCTGCGCGACCTTCCAGCCCTCGCCGACCGGGCCGAGCCTGCGGCTGTCGGGGATGCGCACGCCGGTGAGGAAGACCTCGTTGAACTCGGCCTCGCCGGTGATCTGGCGCAGCGGCCGCACCTCGACCCCGGGGTCGGTCATGTCGCAGATGAAGTAGCTGATGCCGCGGTGCTTGGGCACGTCGGGGTCGGTGCGGGCGATGAGGATCGCCCAGCGCGCGACATGGGCGCTGGACGTCCACACCTTCTGCCCGTCGACCACCCAGTCCTCGCCGTCGCGGACGGCGCGGGTGCCGAGGGCGGCCAGGTCGGAGCCGGCGCCCGGCTCGCTGAAGAGCTGGCACCACACCTCCTCGCCGACCCACAGCGGGCGCAGGAAGCGCTGCTTCTGCTCGTCGGTCCCGTAGCCGAGGACGGTCGGGGCGGCCATGCCGAGACCGATGCCGATGCGGCGCGGATCGTTGTCCGGCGCGTCCGCCGCGGCGAGTTCCGCGTCGACGACGGGCTGCAGGGAGCGCGGGGCGCCGAGACCGCCGAGGCCGGCCGGGTAGTGCACCCAGGCGAGTCCGGCGTCGAACCGCGCCTTGAGGAAGTCGGTGCGGCCGGTGGTGGCCGGGGGGTGGGCGGCCAGCAGTTCCCGGGTGAGACGGCGCAGGGCGGCCGCGTCGGGGGCGGTCATCGGGCGGCTCCTGACGGAAGGACGACGATGCGGCCGGTGCTGGTGCCGTCGGCGACGCGCTGGACGGCGGCCGCCGCCCCGTCCATCGCGACGCGCTCGCTGACCAGCGGCTTGATGACGCCCTCGGCGGCGAGCCGGGTCAGCTCCTGGTGACAGTCGCGGACCGCCTGCGGGTCCTTCGTGTTGTACAGGCCCCAGTGGAGTCCGAGGACCGAGTAGTTCTTCACCAGGGCGTGGTTGAGCCCCGGAGTGGGGACGACGCCGCTGGCGAAGCCGACGACGATCACCCGTCCCTCGAAGGCGATGCACTTCACGGACTTGGCGTACGCGTCGCCGCCGACCGGGTCGTAGACGACATCGGCGCCGCGCCCGCCGGTCGCCTCCTTGACGGTGGCGACGATGTCATCGGTGCGCCGGTCGATGACCAGGTCGCAGCCGAGCGCGGTGGCGGTCTTCGCCTTCTCGGCTCCACCGACCACCCCGATGACGGCCGCGCCGGCGGCCTTGCCGAGCTGGACGGCCGCGCTGCCGACGCCGCCGGCCGCCGCGTGGACGAGCAGCGTCTCACCGGCCCGCAGGTTCGCCCGTCGGTGCAGTCCGAACCAGCCGGTCTGGTAGCCGATGTGCAGCGCGGCGGCCTCGGCGTCGTCCAGGGCGTCCGGGGCGGGCAGCAGAGCGGCCTCGTCCGCGACGACGTACTGGGCGAATCCGCCGTCCGGCAGGGCGGGGGTGGCGAGCACCCGGCGCCCGTCCCCGGTCCTGCCGCAGATCTCCACGCCGGGCGTGAACGGCAGCGGGGGCCGTACCTGGTACTGGCCGCGGCAGAGCAGCGCATCGGGGAAGTTGATGTTCGCCGCGAGCACCTCGATGAGCACCTGCCCGTCGCCGGGCGTGGGCCGGTCCGTTTCCTCCAGCCGCATCACCTCGCTCGGCTCGCCGTTCCGGTGCACTCGCCATGCCTGCATGAGGGGCCTCCACAACACTGTCGGCATTACCACTGCTCCGGCGCATACTAAGCGGTCGCTTGCCTGTCTGGGAACAACCTGTGGGTGACCGTTCGCACCGGACGCTGACGCGACTGTGCGCCCGGCCCCGTCCGCAGGGATGCGGGGGCGCCGGGCGCACGGCGGGACGTACCCGCTACTTCCCCACCACCACCTCCGCGATCTGCGGCGCGGCGGCACCTTCGCGCCAGGCCAGCCGCACCGCGTCGGCGGTCCGGCCGTGCGCGTCGACCGTGGTGTACGTCCCGCCGAGCCTGCCGACGGTCCGCCAGCCGCCGTCCGAGTTCCGCAGCTGGATGTCCGCCGCGCCCTTGGCGCCGGCCGGCTGGAGCACCGTGACCGCGCCGACCGCACGCGCGGTGCCGAGCCCCAGCTCAAGGAACTCGCCGGCCTCCGGGGCGCGCGCGGCGCGGTAGACCGTGCCCGGGTCCCCGTCGGCCGCCGAGCTGAGCGTGGATCCGGTCGCAGCGGGCGGGTTGCCCGTGACCGCGCCGTCCGTGGTCGCGACGTGGAACTCACGGACGACGACCCAGCTGGTCTGGCCCGCGGTCGCCCGCGCCCGCACATAGCGGGCCTCCGTACCGGCGGGCGCCGTCGTCGTGACGTCCGCCTTCTCGGAGAAGGCGGTGAGCCGCTGCCAGTTCCTGCCGTCGGCCGAGTACTCCAGCACCCCCTCGTGGAGGTAGTCGTCGGTGCTGCCGGGCTTGCCCATGGCGAGCGTGATGTCGCCGATGTCCCTGGACTCGCCCAGGTCGACGGTGAGGTGGTCATCCACGGCGGGCGCCCCGTCGCTCCAGAAATACGTGGAGTCGTCGCCGTCGAGGATCCGGGCGGGGGTGTTGTTCTGGTACGTCCCGAGGCTCGTCGAGGCGGTCGGCCGGCCGCTCACGCCGAGGATCCGGTCGTGCTCGGCGGTGGCCGCCTCGATGAACGCGTCCAGTACGCCGTCACCGACGAGGACCGGCACCTTGCGGCCGTCGAGGCCGGTGTAGACGAACGACTTGGCCTTCTCCACCTGCGCGGGCAGTTGCTGCCGGAGCTTCCAGGCCTGTGCGCCGTTCCCCGCGCGGGCCGCGTCGACCATGCGCAGGGCGGTGCGGGACGCGGTCGCCCAGGACTCGGTGGCGTCCAGCCAGGGGCCGGAGTCCTCGATGAAACCCTGGTCCGGAAGGCCTGCGCGCAGCCGGGCGGGGGCCGCGCCGAGGTTTCCGAGTACGGCGGTGAGCCGCTTCGAGTCGCCGGACTTCCAGTAGCTCGCGAACTCCGCCGCCAGTTCCGGTGCCTTGTCCGTGTTGAGCGCGGAGCTGTAGTTGACGTCGGCGAAGGCGCGCAGCGCCTGCTCGGTGCGGGCGTCACCCCCCGCGTACTCCTTGAGCCCCTTGCCCCACGAGGTGCGCGGGTCGTACGCGGCGTCGTTCCAGGAGTAGTCCGCGACGGTGTACAGCGAGAGCTTCGAGGCGTACGGCTGGATCATCGGGTTGGCGGTGATCCCCGCGAGTCTGCCCGGCAGGCCCTTCTCGCGCCCGTTGAACGGGCCGAGGAGCAGCCGGTCGGTGGCGTAGTCGTTCACCGGGTAGTTGTCCCAGGTCAGGATCGGGTGCCCGAACACCTCACGGGCGGCGTCGGCCTGAGCCACCGTCATGGTCGGTGCGACCACTCCCACGCCGGTCCATTCGACGAGCACATCCGGGTCGAGTTGCTCGGAGAGGGCCGTCTTGTACGCCGATTCGCTGACGTCGTAGTACTCGGTGGGGACCATCTGGAGCGGCTGGGCGCCGGGGTGGGCGGCGATGAACTCCTTGTTGACCCGGTTCAGCAGGTACGCCTGCGCGGCTCCCGCCGCACCGCCGCCGGTCCCCCACTTCGCCTTGTCGGCGTCGCAGTTCCAGTCGGTGTAGCTGATGTCGTCCAGCGGTACCGCGAAGGTCCGTACGCCGATGTCCCAGATCGTCTGGAACTTGTCGACGAGTGCCTTGGCGTCCTCGTCCGAGCTGTAGCAGACCGACAGTCCTGGAGAGAGTGCGTAGGTGAACTCGACGTGCCGCTGGACCGCACGGTCGGTGAGGTCCTTGATCTGCGCGAGCTGGTCGGCCGGGTAGGCGTCGCGCCACTTCTCGCGGAGGTAGGCGTCGTCCTTGGGCGAGTACACGTAGATGTTCATCTTGTGCTCGCCGTAGTAGTCCAGCTGGTCCAGTCGGGCCTTGTGCGACCAGGGGGTGCCGTAGAAGCCCTCGATGACGCCGCGCAGCGCGGTGCCCGGCCAGTCGCGCACCGCGAGTCCGCCGACCCGGGCACCCGGCCGCTTCCGTGCCGGCAGGACCTGGCGCAGGCTCTGCGCTGCGTAGTACGTACCGGTGGCGTCCTTGCCCGCGAGAACGACGCGGTCCGCGCCGATGCCGAGGACGTATCCGTCGGCGGGCAGCCCGGAGGGGCCTTCGAGCTTCTGGGCGGCGAGCGCGCCGGGGTCACCGACGTGGACGGTCAGCCCGCTCGCGGACGCCCGGGTGCCCCGGACGACGCGCTGCGCCCCGGCCTGCTTCAGGGCGGCCTCCACCACGGCGAGCGAGGACGCGTCGGCCGTTTCGCCCGCCACCACGGTGACGGTGGGGGTGATGGTGATCCGGTCGGACCGGCGCTTCACGGACTGCGGGGCCGGGGTGATGGACGGGGTCGCGGGGCTGTCCTGGGCCTTCGCCGGGGTGCCGGTCCCGGTGGTGCCGGCCGCCTGTGCGGACGGCCCGGCGGTCAGCAGACCGCCGACGAGCAGGGTCGCCGCCGCGGCGAGAGCGGTGAGGCGGGGTGGGCGAGGCGTCACAGATCCTCCATTGATCACTTAAGTCACCAGAGTCGCGCAACACAACAACACTGAATTCAACATCCTGGCGCTTACATGTCAATGGTCTGGACAACATCACTGCGTGGACCTGGAGTTTTACCTTCGGAAGCGGTACTCATGCGCCATGACAGAGACCATGCGCACCCCCGGACTCGCCGCTCCGCCACCGCTGGGTGCGAGCGCGTTACCGCCCGGCACGTACGACGGCAGCGTGGTGCTGGTGACCGGCGGCGGCTCGGGACTCGGCAAGGCGATCGCGGCCGAGTTCGCCCGGCTGGGCGCCGGTCTGGTGCTCGTCGGCCGGAACGCCGAACGGCTGGCCGCCGCCCGGAAAGAGCTCGCTCCCCTGACCTGCGGCCGGGTCATGACCGCCCCCGGCGACATCCGCGACCCCGACAGGATCACCGAGGTGTTCGACGCGGCCGCGGCCGAACTGGGGCCGCCGGACGTGCTGGTCAACAACGCGGCGGCCAACTTCCCCTCCCCCGCCGAGGACTTGTCGCCGAACGCCTGGCGGGCGGTGCTCGACATCACGCTGACCGGAACCTGGTTCATGACCCGGGAGTTCGGGCGGCGCCGTCTCGCGGCCGGGACCGCGGGCTCCATCGTCTGTGTCGGGGCGTCGTACGCCTGGACCGGCGGACCCGGCTACGCCCACTCGGCCGCCGCGAAGGCCGGGGTGAAGAACCTGGTCGAGACCCTCGCCGTGGAGTGGGGTCCGTACGGAATCCGGATCAACGGGCTGGTGCCGGGGCTGATGCCGCACGAGGACATGACCGCCGACATCCGCGGCCACCTGGACCGGACCGGGGAGGCCGAGCCGGAGCACGACGCACGGCAGCCGGCGCTGCGGGTCGGCCTGCCCCGCGAGCTGGGCTGGGCGGCGACGTTCCTGGCCTCGCCGTACGCCGGGTTCATCACCGGTCATTCGCTGGTGGTCGACGGCGCGAACTGGCAGCGGCGCTCCCTGGTCGCCCCGCCCGTGGTGCCGGTGCGCGAGCAACTGGGCCGAGGCCCGTTCGCGCCGCCCGGCCCCGAGGGGCACTGAGCCGGCGGCCGTCGAAACGCGGCTGGCGGCAATCCAGCGGCCCTCGTATGGCGGACGGCGGGTCAGCGGCCCTCGAAGTGCGGTGGACGGCGGGCGGCCTTGGCGGCGTAGCCCTCGGCGCAGTCGCGGGAAGTGAGGGTGAGCGCCGCCGCCAGCGCCGTCCGGTCGAGCGCGTCCGCCATCCCGGCATCCGCGAAGGCGTCGACCGAACGCTTGATGTGCCTTACGGCCAAAGGGGCGTTGGCCGCCACCGCGTCGGCCACGGACCGCACGGTGCGCTCCAGTTCACCGGCCGGCGTGACGCCCTGGAGCAGCCCGATCCGCTCGGCCGTCGCCGCGTCGATCCGGCGGCCGGTGAGCGCGAGGTACTTCGCCCAGCCCGCCCCGGCCTCGCGGGCGATCCGCATGTCGCCGCCCGCGTCGACGGCGACCCCGATCCCGGCCTCCGGCAGCGCGAACACGGCGTCGTCGGCGGCGATCCGGACATCGGCCATGAGCGCCAGCTCGAAACCGAAGCCCAGACAGTAGCCCTGGACCGCGGCGACCACCGGCTGCGGAAGCCCGGCGAACGCGGCGAAGCGTTCATGCACCCAGCGGATGCCCTCGTAGTAGTTCTGGGTGCGCTCGGACGGGGAACGTCCGGTGATGCCGCCGCCGGGTGCGGTGACATCGATCCCGGCGCAGAAGGCCCGGCCCTCACCGCGCAGCAGCACGACCCGGACCGATGCGTCGAACCGGATCCGGTCCGCCATGATGCCGAGCTGTCTGCTGGACTCCCAGCTCCAGCCGTTGAGCCGATCGGGCCGGCAGAGGGTCAGCACCCCCACGCCGTCCTCGACCCGGAGCGTGATCCGCTCCTCGCCGTGCGGAATGTCGTGATCGAGGATGTCGAGCACGGCCGCCCCCTCCATAGTTGACGCATCGTCAGAAAGGTTGTGCGGCAAAGAGTAAGGCCGCAGACCCGGAGGCGGCCAGAGCCTGTCCGGCTCAGTGCGCGAAGAGCTCGAAGGCCACGGCGGGACGGCCGCCGAACCGCTCGGCCGACGCCTCGGCGTTGCGGGTCAGGAAGGTGCGGCAGTACTCCTCGGGGTCCTGGTCGGTGAGCACCTCGATGTACGTGCGGTGGGCGAGCAGCGAGTGCACGGAACGCTCCAGCCCGGCCGTGACATCGACGGCGTGCGTGGGCGTGGCCGATCCGGCGACGGCGACCCAGCGCACCCCGTTCCACGGTTCGAGACCCTGCTCGGTCAGCTCCGGGAAGATCCAACGGTTGCCCGCGTCGGCCACCGCGTCCAGGGCCGCGCGGCCGACCGCGCGGTGGTCGGGGGTGTTCCAGGCCACGCCGCCCCAGGTGTCGCGGTGGTTGAGCGTGACGATCAGCTCGGGCCGGTGCCTGCGGATGGCCGCCGCGATGTCGCGGCGCAGGCCCAGGCCGTATTCGATCACCCCGTCACGATGATCCAGGAACTCCACCCCCGATACCCCGACGACCGCCGCGCTCGCACGCTGCTCCCGCTCGCGCAACGGCGCGCACTCCGCCGGGTCAAGCGTGCCGATGCCGGCCTCGCCCCGGGTGGCCAGCAGATAGGCGACCTCGCGCCCGCCGTCGGTCCACACGGCGACGGCCGCCGCGCAGCCGTACTCCAGATCGTCGGGATGAGCGACGACGGCGAGCGCGCGCCGCCAGTCCACAGGCATGGATTCCAGCTGCTCGGTCATATCGGCAGGCTAACCGGACCGGGCCGGCCCGGCCCGCTGTCGCACGCCCCGGCCCCGGTCCGCACACGCGACCCCACTCCCCCCGCGCGACCGGCGGCGCCCCCGAAGACACCACGTTGCATGATCATGCGTAATGACGCATACTCTTCCCATGTCTAAGGTTCTTACCTCCCTGCCCGCCGGCGAGCGCGTCGGCATCGCCTTCTCCGGTGGCCTCGACACCTCCGTCGCGGTCGCCTGGATGCGCGACAAGGGTGCCGTCCCGTGCACCTACACCGCCGATATCGGCCAGTACGACGAGCCCGACATCGCGTCGGTGCCCGGCCGCGCGTCGGCCTACGGCGCCGAGATCGCGCGCCTGGTCGACTGCCGCGCGGCGCTGGTCGAGGAGGGCCTTGCCGCACTCACGTGCGGCGCGTTCCACATCCGCTCGGGCGGGCGTGCCTACTTCAACACCACGCCGCTCGGCCGCGCCGTCACCGGCACCCTGCTGGTCCGGGCGATGCTTGAGGACGACGTACAGATCTGGGGCGACGGCTCGACGTTCAAGGGCAACGACATCGAGCGGTTCTACCGCTACGGGCTGCTCGCCAACCCTCACCTGCGGATCTACAAGCCGTGGCTCGACGCGGACTTCGTCCACGAGCTGGGCGGCCGCAAGGAGATGTCGGAGTGGCTGCTCGCCCACGACCTCCCCTACCGCGACAGCACCGAGAAGGCGTACTCCACCGACGCCAACATCTGGGGCGCCACCCACGAGGCCAAGACCCTGGAGCACCTCGACACCGGCGTCGAGACCGTCGACCCGATCATGGGCGTGAAGTTCTGGGACCCCGAGGTCGAGATCGCCACCGAGGACGTGACGATCGGCTTCGACCAGGGCCGTCCGGTGACGATCAACGGCAAGGAGTTCGCCTCCGCGGTCGACCTGGTGATGGAGGCGAACGCCATCGGCGGCCGCCACGGCATGGGCATGTCGGACCAGATCGAGAACCGGGTGATCGAGGCCAAGAGCCGCGGCATCTACGAGGCACCGGCCCTGGCCCTGCTGCACGCCGCGTACGAGCGGCTGGTCAACGCGATCCACAACGAGGACACCATCGCGCAGTACCACAACGAGGGCCGGCGCCTGGGCCGTCTCATGTACGAGGGCCGCTGGCTCGACCCGCAGGCGCTGATGATCCGCGAGTCCCTCCAGCGCTGGGTGGGCGCGGCGGTCACCGGTGAGGTGACACTGCGGCTGCGGCGCGGCGAGGACTACTCGATCATGAACACCTCCGGTCCGGCGTTCAGCTACCACCCGGACAAGCTGTCCATGGAGCGCACCGAGAACTCCGCGTTCGGCCCGGTGGACCGGATCGGCCAGCTCACCATGCGCAACCTCGACATCGCCGACTCCCGCGCCAAGCTGGAGCAGTACGCCGATCTCGGCATCGTCGGCAATACGCATGCCACGCTCATCGGTGCCGCCCAGGCGGCCTCGACCGGGCTGATCGGCGCGATGCCGCAGGGCGGCGCCGAGGTCATCGCCTCCCGCGACCAGGCCGAGGGCGACGACGACCAGATGCTCGACCGTGCCGCCATGGAGTTCGGCACCGACTGACCGGGGCCGGCGCGCGTCCGGCCGCCGGGCCGGGGTCCTTCACCGGCACCCCGGCCCGGCGGACCACGGCCCGCCGGGCTTCGTACACCGAGGCTCCGGATACCCCGGCGGGTACCCTGGGCTGTCCGGGGCAGGAGAGACCGAGAACCTGCCCCGCCCGGTGAACGAAAGGAAACACCGCTCGTGACCAGCCCCGTATCCCTCTCCCCGGCCCAGGCCGCGGCCCGTCTCACCGAGTTCACCGTCATCGATGTCCGGGCCCCCGGCGAGTACGCCTCCGGGCACGTTCCCGGCGCTCTGAACATCCCGCTCGACCGTCTCTCCGAGGCGGTGCCCGCCCTCAAGTCGGCCTCGGCGCGTGGCGCCCTGCTCGTGGTCTGCGCCTCCGGGGTCCGCTCCACCCGCGCCTGCGACATCCTCTCGGCCGCCGACATCGACGCCGCCACGCTGACCGGCGGCACCTCCGCCTGGGAGGGCGAGGGCCGCGACCTGGACCGTCCCTCGGGCGCCCGGGGCACCTGGCCGCTGGAGCGGCAGGTGCGGTTCGCCGCCGGTTCGCTGGTGGTGGCCGGCCTGCTGGCGGGGGTCCGGTACCCGGCCGCGCGCTGGCTGTCCGCCGGTGTCGCCTCCGGGCTCGTGTTCTCCGCGGTGACCGACACCTGCGGCATGGCAGCGGTTCTGTCCAGGCTCCCCTACAACCGTGACCCGCGTGCGGCGGCGAGCCTGAACGCGACGCTGGACGCCCTCCAGGGCTGACCCCGGCCGGAGCGGTCCGGACCGGTCGCGGCCCGGACCGGTCGCGGCTCAGGCCTCGTCGCGGACCAGGGCGAGCAGCCGGTCCAGGACCCTGGGGCCGCCCGCGCGCAGCCCGTCGTGCTCGTACTCGTCGGTCACCCAGGTACGCAGCCCGCGGATCGAGGCGGCGGTACGCAGCGCGTGGGCCGTGTCGACGTACATGTCGTCGTGGTAGACGGCGGCGGCCACCGGTACCTCGTTGGCGGCCAGGCGCTCGGTGTCGTACAGCGGCTCCCAGTCACCGCGGGTGGCGATCAGCTCGGCCGTCTCGCGCAGCGGGCGCAGGGCCGGGTCCACGTCGAAGTGCCAGGGGTGGATGCTCTCGCCGGTGAAGAGGACCGGGCCGTCGCCCTGGAGCGCCGCCACCGCGTCGAACTGCGGGAACTCGGCGCGTACCCGCTCGGCCGCCCAGCCGGTGGGACGCTCGTCCTGGCCGTAGATGGCCTCGTGCAGCAGCGCGTACAGCGGGTGCCCCGCGAACGAGGAGGCCGTGCGCACGGCCTCCTGGAAGGTGTCGGAGAGCTCGGTGCCGTGCGGGGTGTGGACGAAGGCGTTCTCCAGCAGGTAGTGCAGCTGGTGGCTGCCGTTGCCGCCGCCGAGCATGATGCCGAGCGACTGGAACCCCTCGGGCGTCAGCCGGTGTCCGGCGCTCTCCGGGCGGTGCTCCGCGAGGTGAGCGGTGATCTCGCGGGCGCGCTCGACGTCCTGCGGGTAGCGGGCGTAGTGCGCGGCGACCTTCCGTTCGATCCTCGGGTACGCGGCCCGGTAGACGTCGTCCGCGTGGGCGTCGAGCGAGGGCAGACCACCGGTGATCAGCACGGTGCTGAGCCCCTCCGGCGCGGCGGAGAGGTAGCGCACGGCACAGAAGCCGCCGAAGGACTGGCCGAGGACCGTCCAGGGGGCACCGCCGGTCAGCTGCGGACGGATCAGTTCGCAGTCCCGCACGATGCTGTCGGACCGGAAGTGCGCGAGGTAGTCGGCCTGCTCCCGCGGGCCGCCGCGCAGCGGCAGGGTCTGCCGGTTCGCCGGGGTGGACAGCCCGGTGCCGCGCTGGTCCAGGAGCAGCACCCGGAACTCCTGCACCGCGCGGCCCAGCCAGGCCTCCGCGCCGTTGAAGCGCCGGGCGCCGAAGCCGGGTCCGCCCTCCAGGTACAGCAGCCAGGGCAGCTCTTCACCGGCCCTGGAGGAGGCCACCACCTCCCGGCCGAAGATCTCGATCTGCTCACCGCCCGGGTCGGTGTGATCGAGCGGCACGGTGAAGTGACGGTCGGTGAGGACGAGGCCGGGCTGACGGTAACTGCTCAAGGGGGGCTCCTGAATCCGATGTTTCCGGGACAGTTCAGCACACCTGCGTGACCCGGACAGTCCCGGCCCGTGTGCGACGGGTCCGGCCGCCTCCTAACGTGCAGTCATGATCCGGTTCGAGCAGGTCGGCAAGGTCTATCCGGACGGTACGACAGCGGTCCACGAACTGTCCTTCGAGGTCGCCGAGGGCGAGCTCGTCACGCTGGTCGGCCCGTCCGGCTGCGGCAAGACCACCACGATGATGATGGTCAACCGGCTGATCGAGCCGACCTCCGGACGCATCCTGGTCGACGGCGAGGACATCTCCAAGGTCGACCCGGTGAGGCTGCGCCGCGGGATCGGCTACGTCATCCAGCAGGTCGGGCTCTTCCCGCACCGGACGGTCCTCGACAACACGGCCACGGTCCCGGCACTGGTCGGCTGGAAGCGGTCCAGGGCGCGGGAGCGCGCGGCCGAACTGCTGGATCTGGTCGGCCTCGATCCGGCGACGTACGGCTCCCGGTACCCCGCCCAGCTCTCCGGCGGCCAGCGCCAGCGGGTCGGCGTGGCACGGGCCCTGGCCGCCGATCCGCCGGTGCTGCTGATGGACGAACCGTTCGGCGCGGTGGACCCGGTGGTGCGGGAGCGGCTCCAGAACGAGTTCCTGAGCCTGCAAGCCACGGTCAGGAAGACGGTCCTGATGGTCACCCATGACATCGAGGAGGCGGTGCGGATGGGTGACCGGATCGCGGTGTACGGGGAGGGGCGCATCGAGCAGTTCGACAGCCCGGGTGCGGTGCTCGGGTCCCCGGCGACCCCGTACGTGGCACGGTTCGTCGGTGCCGACCGGGGGCTGAAGCGGCTGTCGGTCACCACGATCGAACCGGAGGACCTGGAGGAGCCCCCGATCGCCCGGCTGGAGGAGCCCGCCCGGGTGGCGGCGGCCCGGCTCGGCGCCGCGGGATCGCGGTGGGCGGTGGTTCTGAACGGGGCCGGCGAGCTGCACGGCTGGGTGGCGGCGGATGCGCTGCGGATCGCCGGTGAGCACGGCACGGTGGGCGAACTCGCGCGCCGGATGGACGCGTGGGTGCCGGTCGGCGCCCCGTTGAAGCAGGCGTTCAGCGAGATGCTCCAGCACGACGCCGGATGGGTGGCGGTGCTGGACGGGGCGAGGTTCCTCGGCGTACTGACCCCGGCGAAGCTCCACGAGGCCCTGCGCCGCTCGGTGGACGCGGACGCGCAGGGCGTCGGGCGCGAGGAGGTGGAGTTCGACTCGGTGGCGGACGCCTGACGGGTGCGCCGCGGCGGTCCGCCACCGTACGCCGGGGGTTCAGACGCTCGTGGCGTGCCGCCAGAAGTCCCGCATCAGCACGGGCGGGGTGGGACCGGCCATCGCCACCTGGCTGAGCATGACGGCGACCGTGCCGGTGGCCGGGATGATGTGCGCCGTCGTGCCGGTGCCGCCGACCCATCCGTAGCGCCCCGGAACGTTCCACGGATCGAGCGTCTCGACGTCGACCGAGCCGCCGAACCCCCAGCCCTGCCCTTCGGTGAAGAGTCCGCTGGCCGCGCGCTGCGCGGGCGTCAGGTGATCGGTCGTCATCTGCCGCACCGATTCGGGCGTCAGCAGACTGCGGCTGCCCACGGCCCCGCCGTCGAGCAGCATCCGGGCGAAGGCGTACCAGTCGTCGACCGTCGAGACGAGCCCGCCGCCGCCGGACGGGAAGTCCGGCATGCTGCTCCACTGGCCGTCGGGGGCGTCCGCCAGTTCGAGCTTCCCCTCCGAACCGGCCCGGTAGTAGCCGGTGAACCGGTCGAGCCGGTCCGCGGGTACCGCGAATCCGGTGTCGGGCATGCCGAGCGGATCGAACAGCCGCTCCGCCATGAACTCCGGCAACGACTGCCCCGAGACCCTGGCGATCAGCACACCCAGGATGTCGGAGCAGGTGTTGTACAGCCACGCCTCCCCCGGCTGGTGCAGCATCGGCACCCGGGCCAGCGCCGCCATCCACGCGTCCGGCTCGGCGACGGCCTCCGGCTCCGGCGAACCCTGGTGCAACTCGCTGAACAGGGGCGCGACAGCGGGCAGCGAGAAGTCGGACGGGAATCCGTACCCGGCGCGGAAGGTGAGGAGGTCGAACACGGTGATCGGCCGGACCGCCGGGACCACGTCGTCGACCGGGCCGTCCGGGGTGCGTACGACCTTCGGTGACGCCAGTTCGGGGAGCCACGGCCCGACCGGGTCGGCCAGGGCGATCCTGCCGTCCTCGACCAGCGTCATGGTCGCCGCCGCGGTGAGCGGCTTGGTGATCGAGGCGATCCGGAAGATCGAGTCCCGGGCCATCGGCACGCCGCCGTCCGTGAAGGCGGAGCCGACCGCCGCCACGTCGATGCGTTCGCCGCGGGCCACCAGGCCCACCGCGCCGGGCACCGATCCGTGACGGACATGCGTTTCGAGTACTTCGCGCAGGGTGCTCATCGCTCCGCCTTCTCAGCTGTGGGGTCAACAGGATGACTCCACGGGAGGCGCGAACTCATCGGACCGCGCCGACCCCGGCCCGGATCTCTTGACCGGAACACGGCGCAAAGCCTGGGTTTCCGCGAGGAGAGAGTGCTTGCTGTCCGGTGAACCGGGGTGCGGTCAGCCGGCCGGGACGAGGTGCTCGGACCGCAGGTAGGTGCGCGCCACGTCCTCGGGGAGCCGTCGCCAGCTGTCCACCCGCTCGTTCAGCCGGGCCAGGTCCGCGGTGGTCAGTACGGTGTTCAGCCTGCCCAGCGCGGTGCGCACGCCCTCGCTGCCCGCCCGGGACCGGTTGACTACGGGGACGAGGTAGTCGGCGTTCTGCAGGTGCTTGTCGTCCGCGAGCAGGACGAGCCCGAAATCGTCCAGGGTGGCGTCGGTGGTCGTGGTCAGCACCATCTGGTCCCGTCCGCTCTGGACGGCCTGCTTGGCCTGGGTGGTACCGACGCCCTTGGGGTCGACGGCGGTGATGTCGATGCCGTACGTCTTCTTCAGGCCGGGTGCGCAGTAGGGGCGCTGCACGCATTCGTCACCCGCGGCCAGCCGGACCGGCAGCCCCGGCTTCCCCAGGTCGCTCAGCGACTTCAGGTGGTGCTCCGTCGCGTAGGCGGAGGTGACCGCGAAGGCGTTCTGGTCGACGGCGCGGCCGGGGTCCAGGACGGTGAGGCCGCGCGGTGCGGCCAGGGCGCGCAGGGCCTTCATGGTGGTGGCGAGGTCCGGCGAGCCGACAGGCGCCGCGTCGGCGCCGTTCTTCTTGGCGTTCAACCAGTCGGCGAAGGTGGCGGCGTACTCCGGTACGACGTCGATCTGGCCGCTCTCCAGCGCCGGTTCGTAGATCTCCCGGTTGGTGACGGAGATGATCTTCGTGGAGTATCCGGCCCGGTCGAGCAGCAGGGCGTACATCTGGGCGAGCAGGTCGCTCTCGGTGAAGCCCGCCGAGCCGATGGTGAGGTGTTTGCTGTCGCCGGGCGGTGCGGTGACCTCGCCCTGGTTCTCCAGCGCGGGCCCGGTGGTACAGGCCGTCACCGGCAGCAGGAGCAGCAGGATCACTTGGGCTGTGCGCTGGGCCCTCATCCGGTGTTCCCGTCACGCACCCAGTCGGGGGCGAGCCGCTGCGCCACCTCGAAGAGCCCTTCGACGATCAGGGCGAACGCGGCGACCAGCACCGCTCCGGCGACCACCTGGGCGGTGGAGGCGAGGTTGAATCCGGCGGTGATGATCCGGCCCAGGCCGCCGCCGCCCGCCAGTGCGGCGATGGTCGCGGTGGCGACGAGCTGCACGGCCGCGATCCGTACGCCGGTGAGAATCAGCGGCAGGGCGAGCGGCACCTCGACCTGGAGGAGCAGCTGCCTGCCCGTCATGCCCATGCCCCGGGCTGCCCGCACGACGTCCTGATCGACCTCCCGCATCCCGACGTAGGCGTTGGTGAGCAGCGGCGGTACGGCGAACAGGACGAGGGCGACGATCGTCGGCCCCTCTCCGAACCGTCCGACCGGGGTGAGCAGGAGCAGCACCAGGACGGCGAAGGTGGGAACGGCCCGGCCGACGTTGGAGATGTTGACGGCCAGGGCGCCGCCCTTGCCGAGATGGCCGAGGACCAGTGCCACGGGCAGTGCGATGAGGCAGCTGATCAGCAGACAGACGACGGTGAGGTAGAGGTGCTGGCCGAGCCGGGTCCAGATGCCGTCGTCGCCGTACCAGTGCGCGGAGGTGGTGAGCCAGGACCAGGCCTTGGCGAGGGTGTTCACGACTGCCTCCGCGTCCAGGGGGTCAGCAGGCGTTGCACGAGGAGGAGCAGCAGGTCGGCTGCGACGGCGATGACGACGCAGAGCACGGACGCGGTGAGCACCTGGGCCTTGAAGTAGGTGTTCATCCCGGAGTAGATGAGGTTGCCGAGCCCGCCGTAGCCGACGATCGCGCCGATGGTGACCAGGGAGACCGCGGAGACGGTGGCGATGCGCAGGCCCGCCATGGCGGCCGGCAGGGCGAGTGGCAGTTCCACCGCGACGAGCAGGCGTACGGGGCCGTATCCCATGCCGCGAGCCGCCTGACGGGTCTCCTCCGGTACGGCTCGGAGTCCGGCCAGGATGTTCCGTACGAGCAGCGTGAGGGAGTACAGGACGAGGCCCGCGACGACGAGCGCGGCGGAGAGCCCGTACACCGGCAGCAGCAGCGAGAACATGGCGAGCGACGGGACGGTGTAGAGGACGGTGGTCACCCCGAGCACCGGACCGGCCGCCCAGTGCCAACGGCGGGCGGCGAGGGCGAGCGGCAGCGCGAGAACCAGCCCGATGAGCACGGCGATCACGGTCAGCTGGAGGTGCTGGAGTACCGCGTCCCACAGGATGTGCCGCCGGCTGGTCAGATAGGCGCCGCAGATCCATTCGTTGCGCGCGAGGCAGTCGTCCGGGGGCGCGATCACCTGCCCATTTCAGCCCGGAACACCTCGGGAGCGCGCGTCCTGATCGACTGTTCGTGGGCGCGCGATGCCGGCCGGAGGGCGACGGTTCCGTTCAAGGGGATTCGCCGCCCGGTACGGCTCAGGACCGCGCGGCCGCCCCGGTGAGGATCCGGACCAGCTCCCGCGGCCGGGAGAACATCGGCCAGTGCCCGGTGTCCAGGGTGACCAGCTCCCAGCTCTCTCCGGTCAGCAACGCGGCCACGTCGTCGGCCGGTTCGGGACCGTCGAGCAGGCATTTGACATAGGTGACCGGGAGGCCGCCGAGCGGGCCGCTCAGCACGGCGGGATCACTCAGCGAGGCGCCTGGGTGCGGCGTCGCGCCGGCCACGATCCGCGCGGTCTGCTCGTCGGTGAGCCCCTGGCCCTCGAAGTCGGGCGCGGTCGGCGGCGCCCAGACTCCGCCGTTGCCCGCGATCTCGGCCTCCAGCGCCGCCGGGCCCTGCCACCACGTCGAGACGAAGGACTCCCCGTCGGCCGGGACACTGGCGTCCACGAAGACGACACGGGCCAGCCGGTCGCCGATACGGCCGGCGGCCTGACCGACCGGGATGCCCGAGTAGCTGTGGCCGACCAGAACGACATCGCGCAGGCCGAGGCGCTCCACCTCGTCGACGATATCGGCCACATGGGTCTGCGGCCCGACCGGCAGGCCCTGCTTCTCACCGACACCACTCAGGGTCACCGGGTGGGCGCCGTGCCCGGCCGCGCGCAGCCCCGGCACCACCTCGTCCCATGCCGACGCTCCCAGCCAGGCGCCCGCCACCAGTACGAATTCAGTCATGGGGAAAACCTAACCGAGTGGTCTGACAACGCCGTTGACCCGCCCGTCTCCAGGGCCGCCCGTCTCCGGGGCCGCCCGCCGGTCCAGGATTTCCAGCACCTTCTCGCCCCAGCGCAGGTTCTCCTCCTCGAAGGCCCGTCCGCGCATCAGCGTCAGGTAGGGGCCGATGCGTCCGGCCTCCGCCACGAAGGTCTCCTCGTCGCGGCCGTCCAGCATGCGGTCCCGAAGCCGTTCGTAGCGGGCGAGCTTGGCGCGCGCCCACTCCATGCGTTCCTCGACCGAGGCACGTACCGCGTCCTGGTCGCCACCGTCCACCGCCTGGGTCATGACCAGCAGCTCGTCCCGGATGGCGGTGGGGCGGGGAGGTTCGGCGGTGAACGCGGCCAGCGCGGTGCGGCCCGCCCCGGTGAGGGTGAACACCCTCTTGTTCGGCCTGCGCTGCTGCTCGACCACCCGCGCCCCGATCAGGCCGCTCTCCGCCAGCCGGTCCAGCTCCCGGTAGAGCTGCTGCGGTGTGGTGGACCAGAAGTCCGCCACCGAGACGTCGAAGACCTTGGCCAGGTCGTAGCCGGAGGCCTCACCTTCCAGCAGCGCCGCCAGGACCGCGTACTTGAGAGACATCTGGACAGGCTAACACCGATGTGATTAATCTCTTTCACACCTATTCAACGAATTGACTATGGAGCGCCACATGCACCCTTTCCGCAAAGCCGTCGAGGCGCACGACCTCGACGCGGCCGAGGCGATGCTGGCCGAGGACGTCGTCTTCACCAGCCCGGTGGTGTTCAAGCCGTACCTGGGAAAGCCCCTCACCGCCGCGATCCTGCGTGCGGTCTCCGAGGTGTTCACGGACTTCCGGTACGTCCGGGAGACCGCGAGCGAGGACGGACGGGACCACGCGCTCGTCTTCGTCGCGAAAGTGGGCGACCGGGAGATCAACGGCTGCGACTTCCTGCACATGAACGAGGCGGGCGAGATCGACGACCTGATGGTGATGGTCCGCCCCCTCTCCGCGGCACAGGCACTGGCCGCGGCCATGGGCGCGCGGTTCGGCGAGATCACCCGTCAGGCGTCGGCAGGCTGATCACGGCCGGGCGCGAAGCGGCGTGGCGCACCAACGGCGTTGGTACGATCACCGCCCCATGGGCACAGACACAGGCACGGACATCCGGATGATCACCGTCCCCGCGGGGCAGGTCACCCTGTCGGACCGGCGCACACAGCGGAGTTGGGCGGTCGAGCTGGCCCCGTACCGGCTCGCGGCCTGCGTGGTCACCCAGGCCCAGTACACGCGGGTCACCGGCGAGCGCCCGAGTACCGCGCAGGGCGACCGGCTGCCGGTCGAGGGCGTCTCCTGGCTGGACGCGGTCCGGTTCTGCAACGCCCTGTCGCTGTACGAGGGACTGACGCCCGCGTACCGCCTCGGCTCCGGCACCGAGGACGCGGCGGGCGTCGAGGACGTCGGCTGGGACACGGCGGCCGACGGGTACCGGCTGCCCGCCGAGGCCGAGTGGGAGCACGCGTGCCGCGCCGGCACGACGGGCGCACGGTACGGCGCGCTCGACGACATCGCCTGGCATCGCGGCAACTCGCGGGAGCGGATGCACGAGGTGGGCGGAAGGCAGCCCAACGCCTGGGGGCTGTACGACACGTTGGGCAATGTCTGGGAGTGGTGCTGGGACGTCTACGACGCCGAGGTCTACGGCAGCTACCGGGTGCTGCGCGGCGGCGGCTGGTTCGACGAGCGCTGGAGCTGCCGGGCCTCGGTGCGGCGGCGCAGCCACCCGACGTTCCGGATCGACGACACGGGGTTCCGGGTGGCACGTTCCGTCCTGTGACGGTCCGCACGGCGTCGTTCCCGGCGGAGGGGCGGAGGGGCGGAACGGCGGAACGGCGGAACGGCGGAACGGCGGAACGGCGGAACGGCGGAACGGCGGAACGGCTGACGTCTCCGGCTTGCGGACCCGTGGTGCATGGGGTTCATTCGTAGGAGGTGTGCGGGTAGCTGCACACCTCTCTCTCCCGGTCTGGGGTGAATCCCCGTGCTGTTCTCCGACCGCGCCGACGCCGGGCAACGGCTCGCCGAGGCTCTCCGCCCGCTGGCAGGCAGCGATGCCGTCGTGCTGGGCCTGCCCCGCGGCGGAGTACCGGTGGCCTTCCGGGTCGCTCAGGAGCTCGGCGCACCGCTCGACGTGATCGTGGTCCGCAAGCTCGGCGTCCCCCGCCACCCGGAGCTGGGCTTCGGCGCCATCGGCGAGGGCGGTGTACGGGTCATCAGCGAGGACATCCTGCGCCGCAGCGGGGCATCGGCGGCGGATCTCGCCTCCGTCGAGCGCGCCGAGACGGCCGAGCTGCTGCGGCGGGCCCGGACCTTCCGCGGCGACCGGCCGCGCATCCCCTTCGACGGGCGCCGCGTGATCATCGTGGACGACGGCATCGCGACCGGTGCGACCGCCCTGGCCGCGTGCGAGGTGGCACGTGCGCAGGGTGCGGCCCACGTCGTACTGGCCGTGCCGGTGGCGCCGCCGGACGCCGCCGAGAGGCTGCGCGGCCAGGTGGACGAGCTGGTGTGCCTGTCCACTCCGCCCCGGTTCTCCGCGGTGGGTGAGTGGTACCGGGACTTCGGCCAGACCCCGGACGAGGAGGTCGTCGCGCTGCTGGCGCGGGCCGCGGACCGGGCCTCGGCGCGGACGGCCGTCGAGGTGGACGTGGAGGCGGGTGGCGTCATCCTGCCGGGTGAGCTCACCGCTGCCGGTTCCGCCCGCGCTCTCGTGGTGTTCGCGCACGGCTCCGGCAGCAGCCGGCACAGCCCGCGCAACCGCTCGGTGGCGGCGGCGCTGAACCGGGCGGGCCTCGGCACCCTGCTCTTCGACCTGCTCACACCGGCCGAGGAGGCGGTGCGTGCCAACGTCTTCGACGTCGGGACCCTCGCGGAACGGCTGGTGGACGCCACCGGCTGGCTGCGACGCCGTGAGTCGCTTCCCATCGGCGTCTTCGGGGCGAGCACCGGAGCCGCGGCCGCGCTGCGAGCAGCGGCGGCCGTCGGAGGGGAGCGTGGCACCGGGATCGGTGCGGTCGTCTCCCGCGGCGGCCGGCCCGACCTGGCGGGGTCCGCCCTCGGCGACGTCCGGTCGCCGACACTGCTCGTCGTGGGCGGCCGCGACGCCCGGGTCCTGGAGCTGAACCGGCAGGCACAGGCGGAACTGCGCTGCGAGAACCGGCTCGACGTCGTCGCGGGTGCGACGCACCTCTTCGAGGAGCCGGGCGCGCTGGACGAGGTCGCCGAGCTGGCCCGGGAGTGGTTCAGCGACCACCTGACGGACCGGTCCGGCTGACCCGGCGACCGCCTCGGGGAAGAATTTCTGCACGGATCGGCCGATCGCGAAGCAACCCTCGGCGCGCATCAGCCGTCTTGATCCACAGCAAGGCGGCACACCGCACACGTCAAGCTTCGTCCGACCCCCCATGAGCGCGCAGGTCAGAGCACCGAGCGACTATGCACTGAATGTATACATTGGGAGCATAGTTGATGCGGCCGGCCCGTTCGCCCGCGAAAGGCCCCCCATGCACAGCAAAGCGCTGGCGCCCGAATACCAAGGCGCCCTCACCAAGATGTCCGTGAACGCCTCCCTCACCGACGTACTGGCCGAGGGGGAACGCCACTTGAGGGCGGCGGAACTCTCCGGCTCCCAGCAGGAGGTGGCCCGCACCGGCCTCGCGGTGGCCGAGGCGCACCGCAGGCTGGGCCATGTACAGGACGCCGACCGTGCCTGGAAGGCCAGTTACCGGGCGGCCAGGTCGGCCGGGGACACCGGGGCGATGGCGTGGGCGCTGTGGAGCGGTGGGACGCTCGCCCGCCAGCGGGGCGCGCTGCGCCTCGCCTTCCGTCTGCTGGGCCTGGCGGCCGACCTGGGCAAGAAGGGCGGCGATGTGGTCGCCCGCGGCTATTCGCTCGCCGGGCTCGCGGAGACCGGGCGCATCCAGGGCGACTACCGGACCGTTGCCGTACTCCATGAGCAGCTGCTCGCCGAGGCGCGAGCCCGCGGCGAGGCGCGCCACACCGTCTGGGCCCTGGAGGGCATCGCGCAGATACATCGCAACACCGGTGAGTTCGACACCGCCCTGGCGATGTTCGAGGAAGCCGCGCAACTGGCCGGGAACGCGGACGACCGGCGCGGCCGGGCCTGGGCGCTGCGCGGCATGGCCGACATCATCTCCGTACGGGACAACGCCCCGGAACGCGCGCTCGCCCTGCTGTCCGAGGCCGAACTCACCTGCCGTGAGATGAACTTGTCCAGCGCCCTCGCCTACAACCACAAGATGCGCGCCAACGTGCTCTACCGCGCCGGGCGGTACGAGGAGGCCCGTGAGGTCTACCAGGAGGCACTGGGAGAGTTCAGCGCGATGACGGAACCCCGGGGCGAGGCACTGGCCCGCCTCGGTCTGGTGAAGTCGCTCGCCCGGCTGGGCCGCGACTCCGCGGAGACCGCCGCGGAGCTGGACGGCCTGCGCGTCACGCTCGACCGGATCGGACTGCTCAACGCCCGTGACATGGTCGACAAGGCCTACGCGGAACTCGGTGTGTCACCGGCCGGTGGCACGGCGGCCGGGGAAGACGGCCTCCGATGACGCCCCCGGTGACCGAGCGGGCCACAGCGCCGGAGATACTCGCCCGCTGCCGCGCCCTCGTCCGTCCGGCTCTCGGCCGGGCCGTGCGGCAACTGCATCCGTGGCACGCCGAGATCACCGCGTTCTCGCTCGGCTGGGACGGGCCCGACGGCCGGGGCGTCCCCGGCACGCAGGGCAAGGGGATCCGGCAGGCCCTCACCGTGCTCGGTGCCGAGGCAGTCGGCGCGAAGGCGCAGAGCGCGGTCCGGGGCGCTGTCGCGGTCGAGCTGATCCACACGTTCTCCCTGCTCCACGACGACATCATGGACGGCGACGAGACCCGCAGGCAGCGGGCCACCGCCTGGAAGGCCTACGGGACCGGGCCCGCCGTCCTCGCGGGTGACGCGCTCTTCGCGCTCGCCGTGCAGACCCTGGCCGACGCCCCCGGCGCGCACTGCGTGGCGGCGGTCCGGCTGCTGTCCGCGACGCTGAACGACCTGGTCCGCGGTCAGGCCGACGACCTGCTCTTCGAGTCCCGGCCCTGGACCGGTCCCGATGCCGTGCGGCCGCACGAGTACCGGCTGGTGGCCGAGCGCAAGACGGGCGCGCTGCTCGGCTGCGCCGCCGGTCTGGGTGCCGTGCTCGGCGGGGCCGGGCGGACCGAGGCCGACGCCCTCACCGCGGCGGGACGCCATCTCGGGGTGGCTTTCCAGGCCATGGACGACGTGCTCGGCATCTGGGGCGACCCGGAGGTCACGGGCAAGCCGGTGCACAGCGATCTGCGCCGGCAGAAGAAGACCTACCCCGTCCTCACCGCGCTCGCCGCGGGCGACCGGGCGGCGCTGGAACTGGGCGCGCTGCTGCGTACGGGCGAGCCGCTCGACGACGGCTCGGCCCGGCGGGCGGCCGGTCTGGTCGAGAAGGCCGGCGGGCGCTCGGCCACCGTGGCCGAGGCGCACCGGCACCTGGAGAACGCCCGCGCCTGCCTGGAGAGCGTCGCGCTGGAGCCGGACGCCGTCGGGGAACTCCTGGCGCTGCTCCCGTTCCTCGTCGAACGCACCGTGTGACCGGCCCGCCCGGCGCCCCGCGCCACGGCGGGCCGGCGGTGGCCTCGCTCAGGAGTGCATGGACGCACCCTTGAGGATCTTGTCCACGGCGTTGCGGGGACCGTGGACGGCCAGCCCGACCAGGTCCATCCCGTCCCGCCGCACGGCCCGGACGGCGGCCCGGTTGTCCCGGTCGTTGCCCGTCGAGAAGAGGTCGGACGTGAACACCGACAGGGCCACACCCCGGCCGACCGCACGGGTGTGGGCCGTCGTCAGCGTCTCCTTCCCTCCTTCGAGGACCAGGACCGGCTGGCGGAACATCGGCAGATACGGGGTGCCGTCGGCGTCGGCGTACGGTTCGCCGACCAGTTCGGGCACCGCCGTGCCGAGGCCGCTGACCAGGAAGGCCGTGACGTTCAGCCGCTGCCAGGTCTGCAGGTCGTCCCGGAGCAGGACGGCGATCTTGGTGTCGAAGCGGACGGGGGCGAGATCATCTGTCATGGCTCCGAGCCTGCCCGGCCGTCCCCCGGCTGTCTTGTACGAACTTTGCATGACCGCCCCGGCGCCGCGCTGTCCCGGCTGCCCGCCCGCGACCGCCGCGGGGAGCGGGCACCGCGTCCGCCGGGCGTACGATCGGGTCATGGCTGCTCGTCCGGACATCACCGCGTGGTGTCCGCCCGTGGAGGGGATCGAAGAGGTCTTCCACGCCCACTTCATCGACCACTCCTATCCCATGCACACGCACGACGCGTGGACCCTGCTCATCGTGGACGAGGGCATGGTCCGCTACGACCTGGACCACCACGAGCACGGGGTGCTCACCCATGTGGTGACGCTGCTGCCGCCGCACATTCCGCACAACGGCGGCGCCGCGACCGCCGAGGGCTTCCGCAAACGCGTCCTGTATCTCAACACCGCGCAGGTCGACGAGGAGCTGATCGGCATGGCCGTCGACAGCCCCGTGCTGCACGATCCGGCGCTGCGCCGCCGGATCGCCCGGCTCCACACGACGCTCGCCGAACCGGGCGACGAGCTGGAGGCGGCGAGCCGGCTCGCCCTGGTCGCCGAGCGGCTCGACCAGCATCTGCGCAACCGGCTGGAACCCGTCCGGTACGTGCACGACCGCAGGGTCGCGCACCGGCTGCGCGATCTCCTCGACGAACGGTTCGTGGAGGGGATCACCCTCCAGGAGGCGGCGCTGCGTCTGCACGCCCACCACACGCATCTGGTGCGGGCCTTCAGCCGTGAGTTCGGCATGGCACCGCACCAGTACGTGACGGGGCGCCGGGTCGACCTCGCGCGCCGGCTGCTCCTGAAGGGGCTGCCGGCGCCCGATGTGGCGACGTCCGCCGGTTTCTACGACCAGTCCCATCTGGCGCGTCACTTCAAGCGTGTCGTGGGCACCAGCCCGGGGCACTACGCCCGCACCCGCGGACCGCTCGCCCCGCCCGCCGCCTGACGACGCCTACCGGCGTTCCAGTGAACCGCGGACGAATGCGGCCTGCCCGGCGTGCTGGAGATCGTCCGACAGCACGCTGATCAGCCGTACGCCCAGGGTGACCGGCGGCGACCAGGCCTCGTCCACGACGCGGTCCAGCGCCTTGCCGTCGAGGCCCTGGACGAAGCCGACGGTCTGGAGGTGCACCGCGTCGTAGTACCCGATCAGCAGCTCCGCCGAGCCCACCCGTACGGCCTCGACCTGCTTGCTGGTCTGCCCGTAGCCGGTGGCGTCCTTGGCGAAGGGCAGATCGAAGCGGGCGGGCCAGTCCTGGGTGAACCAGATCTGCTCGGTCCCGGCCGCGTCCGCGATGTGGTCGTCCTGGACACGGGTCAGGTGCCACACCAGCCAGGCGATGGAGTTCGCGCCCTCGTCGAGCCGGGCGTGGAGGTCGTCGGGTCCGAGTCCCTCGACGGCCGAGTGCACTGTCTCCCGGACGCGGGTGAACCCGTCCACCAAAATGTCTGCGACGTTCATGTCCTCACCATGGCCGCTCTCCTGCCCCGGCCCCGCCACCGACACACCCCCGGCGGGGGGGGGGGGGGGGGGGGGGGGGGGGGGGGGGGGGGGGGCGGCCGGGCGGGGGGGGGGGGGGGCCGGCCGCCCCCCCCCCCCCCCCCCCCCCCCCCCCGGGGGGGGGGGGGGGGGTGGTCCCACCCCCCCCCCCGCCCCCCGCCGGGTGATCAGCCGTAGATCCCGAACTCCCAGAGCGAGTAGCCCCAAGCGGTGCCCCGCTGCGTGAGGTTGAGCTTCACGTAGCGGGCGGTCTCGGCGATGTCGAGATCGTCGGCATCGCCGTTCCCCGTGGTGGTGGAGTACACCGAACGCCAGTTGCCGCCGTCGTCCGAGACCAGTACCTCGTACGACTTGGCGTAGGCCGGGTCCCACACCAGCTGGAGGTGGCGGAAGGACTTCCGCTCACCGAGGTCGACCTGGATCGACTGGGGGTCGCTCCAGTCGCTGGCCCAGCGGGTGTCCATCCTGCCGTCGACCGCCATCGCGGGGGTGCAGGGGCAACCGGTGCTGTCGGCCTGGGCGGAGGTGGCGGTGGCCGGCCGTCCGAGGGCCAGGTTGGTGCCGGTGGCCGGCGGCACGACGACCTTCACGGACTTGGTCTCGATGCCGGCGTTGCCGTGTCCGTCCTCGGCCTGGATGTAGACCTTCCACACCCCGAGCCGCTCCGGCGCCGTCACCGCGAAGGTGCCGTTGCCGGTGGACCGCCAGGTGGCCTCGACCAGGGCCTTGTCACCGGTGGCGTAGTTGCCGCTCAGGTAGATCTTGTACGTCAGCACATCGTTGTCCGGGTCCCGGATATCGGCTCCGACGGTGAACTCACGGCCCGCCGGGGCGCCGTTGGCGTTCTGGACCGTCATACCGCTGATGACCGGCGGGGTGTTGTCGCCGGCGGTGGAGCCGGCGTACGCCTTCTTCAGCGCGTAGTACGAGAGCCGCTTCTTGCCGTCGGGCACCACGTTGAACCAGATGCCGCCGAAGTCGTGCTCGGTTCCGTAGTGGAAGAGCGTGGCGCCCAGGGCCACGCCCTGGTGGGCGGTGACACAGTTCCAGGCCTTGGTGTACCCCTCGGCCTTCTGTACGTCGGTGGGCTCGTCCGGGACGCCGTTGGCGTCGTCGGGTACCTCCCACTCACCGGCCGGGCCGCCCTCGGTGATGATGTAGGGCTTGGTGTAGCCGCCGGACTCCCACGCCCCGCGGACCCCGCAGATGTCGCCGTAGGAGTTGACCGAGTACAGGTCCAGGTCGGGGGCGTTGCGCTTGTAGTACGGCCAGGCTCCCGTCCAGGCGTCGGTGGAGGTCACGGGGTGATCGGGGTCGATCGTGTGGATCTTCTTCGCCACGTCGTTGACGAAGGAGGTGTAGGCGTCGCGCTGCTTCTCCAGTTCGTCACCGCCGTAGCAGTTCTGGAGGCCGAGAACCGACTCGTTGCCGACGTTCCACATGAGCACGCCGGGGTGGTTCTTGTACGTGTCGACCCACTTGGCGAACTCGGTGAGCGAGGAGGCCTTGTACGCGTCGTCGGTGAGGTAGTCGACGCAGCCACCGCTGCCCGGACCGCCGCCCGGCTGGAGCCAGAAGCCGCTGACGACCCGGATGCCGTTGGCCGCGGCCTCGTCCAGCAGCGGCTTGGAGGAACCGTCGGTGCCCCAGGTACGGATGGTGTTGACGCCCATCGACCTCAGGTCGGGCAGGTAGCGTGCCGCGTCGGCGACGGACGGTCCCCAGGTCAGTCCCTTGACCTGGTAGGGCTTGCCGTCGACGGTCAGCTGCCAGTCGCCCTCCGATCCGGTGACCCGGACGGCGCCGCCGGTGGCGGGGGGCGTGCCGGTGGTGCCGTACACCTGGAACTCCCACAGGGAGTAGCCGTACCCGCCGGCTCGGGCGGTGCCGTACATCCTCACGTACCGTCCGGAGCCGGAGACGGCCAGTTCGTCGGTGCCGCCGTCGCCGTCGGTCACGGCCTTGAGGGTGCGCCAGTCGGAGCCGTTGTCGGAGGCCTGGATCTCGTACGCCTTGCCGAAGGCGGACTCCCAGGTCAGGACGACCCTGCTCAGGTCCGCGGTGGCGCCCAGGTCCACCTGGATCCACTGCGGGTCGCTCCATTCGCTGGCCCAGCGGGTGCCGGTCAGGTTCCCGTCCACGGCGGCGGAGGCCGCGTAGCCCTCGCCCTCGTGGGAGGAGTCGGTGGCGGTCCTCCCCTGCGAGAGCAGGGTCTCGGCGGCTCCGGCGGACGACGCCGTGAGCATCACGAGCGACGATGCGAGAAGGGCGAGAAGGGTGATCAGCAGCGTGCCCGAACGTGGTCTCGCGGGCAGGGCTGCGCAAGGTCTGTGCACATTCACTCCTGGCGGAAGAGTGCGGGATCGATGTCCCGTAACCGAATGGGAGAGCGCTCTCCCAGGAGAGTGACGTGTACCCGTTCAACTGTCAACGAGCCTGACGCTTCCGGTTCGGCGAACCGCCTGCGCGAGGGGGCCGGGAACGCGCGCTACGGCACGAGGGCCTCTGTCCCCCGCTCGGCGCGACCGCCTGCTCCGGCAGCCCGCGCCGCGGCGTGCAGGGAGCGCAGCGCCAGCATCAGGAATCCGATGTCATCGAGGTACACGGGGTCCGGCAGCAGATCCACGGGCGACACGGTGTAGATCACCGCCGCCCAGACCAGCGCCTTGTTGTGCAGCGGGATTCCGGCGTCGGCCAGCAGTTTCCTGGCACGGAACACCCGTACCAGGAGGACGCCGGCGACACCCATGGTGAGCAGCGCGAGAACCGCGCCGATGATGAGCCAGGCCGTGGTGTCCATGCTTCATCGTGTACCCGGCAGCCGGCGAACCATCACACGGAAGGGCCGCCGGGGGTGTGACGGTGCCCTCGTCGTCATCCGCGCTCCTTGGCCCGCCTGCGGCTGCGGCGCTTCAGCGCGCGCCGCTCGTCCTCCCCCAGACCGCCCCAGACACCGGAGTCCTGGCCGTTCTCCAGGGCCCACCGCAGACACGCGTCCCGTACCGGACAGCCGTGGCAGACGGCCTTGGCGTCCTCGGTCTGTACGAGTGCGGGGCCGGTGCTTCCGATGGGGAAGAAGAGGTCGGGGTCCGTGTCACGGCAAGCCGCGTGCTCGCGCCAGTTCTCCATGTGGTCTCGCTCCTCGCGGTCGTGTTCGGCTGTTCGGCTCAGTACGCTGCGGGTGACCGTCATGGGGCTTCCGAAACCCCCCGCGGCGGGATCTCCGGTTCCGCCAAAGCTGCGGGGGCGGCGGGTCCGGGGCGACCATGGGAGTCAGCGAACCTTGTGTCCGGGCACGGTGACGGCTTGGGAAGGATGGTCCGTGGACGGCAGTGATGACATGCGGACCGGCTGGGACGACGGCCACCGGGCAGGTGTGCGCCGCTCTCCCGAGGGCGGTCTGGTGGACGTCCTCGGCACGGCCGCGATGGTGCTGGACACCGAGGGCCGCATCGCGCTGTGGAGCCCGCAGGCCGAGCGGCTGCTGGGTTACACACCGCAGGAGGCGCTGGGCCGGTTCGCCGCCCGCATCCTGGTCGACGAAGAGCACTTCGAGCTGGTGCTGAGGCTGTTCTCCGAGGTGATGAGCAGCGGTGAGACCTGGGCGGGCAGCTTCCCCGTACGGTGCAAGGACGGCTCCACCAGACTGCTGGAGTTCCGCAACATGCGGTTGCAGGACGACCGCGGCGACTTCTACGCGCTGGGGCTGGCCACGGACGGGGCGACGCTGCGGCAGGTGGAGCGCGATCTGGCGCTGTCCGTGCGTCTGGTCGACCAGTCCCCGATCGGTCTGGCGGTCCTGGGCAGCGATCTGCGGTATCTGGCGGCCAATCCCGCGCTGGAGCGGATGAACGCTCTGAGCGCGGCCGAGCACCTCGGCCGCCGGGCCGGGGAGGCGCTGCCCCTCCTCGACGGCGACGAGGTCGAGGCGGCGATGCGCGAGGTCCTGAAGAGCGGTGTGCCGCAGGTGGGCCGTCAGGTGGAAGGGCGTACCCCGGCCGATCCGGACACCGACCGTGTCTGGTCGATGTCGCTGTACCGGCTGGACGACTCCGGTGGTCAGGTTCTCGGGCTCGCCGTCTCACTGATCGACATGACCGACCACCACCGGGCCGAGGCCGAGGCGGAACGGGCCCGGCACCGCTTGGCGCTGGTCGCCGACGCCTCGGTGCGCATCGGGACCACCCTGGATCTGGAGCAGACCGCGCGGGAACTGGCCGAGGTCACGGTTCCGGAGCTCGCCGACGTCGCGGCCGTGGATGTCCTGGACAGTGTGCTGAAGGGGCACCCCCGCCAGACCGACGGCCCGGCCCTCATCCAGGCCCTGGCCGTCGTCGCCGCCCGGCCCACGCCGGTCGTCGAGGCGGCCGATCCGCCGGGCCACGCGGCCCACTACGGCGCCGACCGGCTGATCACCCGCTGCGTGCGCACGGCCAAGCCGGTCCGGGAGCCGTATCTCGACGCCGAGAAGCTGTCGCGCGTCGCCCGCGACAGCCGTTCGGCGGGACTGCTGGCGGAGGCCGGCGCCCACTCCTACCTGGCGGTGCCGCTGATCGCCCGCGGCGAGGTGCTCGGCGCTCTCGACCTCATCCGGACGGACAACCCGCTGCCGTTCACCGAGGACGACGAAGTACTGGCCGGCGAGCTGGCCGCCCGCGCGGCGGTCTGTATCGACAATGCCCGGCTGTTCCGGCAGCAGCGCGAGACCGCACTCACCCTCCAGCGCAGCATGCTGCCGCACAACCACCACATTCCGGCCGGGCTGGAGGTGGCGTCCCGCTACCGGCCGGCCGCCTCCCGGTACGAGGTCGGCGGCGACTGGTTCGACATCATCCCGCTGCGGGACGGCGGGACCGCCCTGGTGGTCGGCGATGTCATGGGCAGCGGCATCAACGCGGCCACCGCGATGGGGCGGCTGCGTACCGCCACCCAGACCCTGTCCCGGATCGACCTCCGGCCCGCCGAGGTACTCCGGCATCTCGACGAGATCACCGCCGATCTGGACCCGTGGTTCGCCACCTGCGTCTACGGCGTGTACGACCCGGACCGGAACACCTGCCGGGTGAGTACCGCCGGGCACCTTCCGCCGGTGCTGATACCGGCCGGGGGCCCGCCGCGACTGCTCGATCTGCCGGCCGGGGCACCGCTCGGCGTGGGCGGTGTGCCGTTCAGCGACGTCACGTTCGACCTCGGGCCGGGTGACCGGCTCGTCCTGTACACGGACGGCCTGGTCGAGACCCGCGACCAGGACATAGACACCAGGCTGGACGCGCTGTGCGAGTTGCTCCGCGAGCCGGATCCGTCGCTCGAGGAGTCCTGCGACCGGCTGCTGCGCAAGCTGCGGGACCCCAGTCACCACGACGACGTGGCACTGCTGATGGCCCGGGTCCGCGACTGACACCGCGGCCGGCACTCACCGGGCGGTGGCGCGGGACCCGTGCCACCGCCCGCCGCGGGGATGGTTCAGCGGCCGCACCTGCGGTGCCGGCGGCAGCGGCGGGCCGACGGGCCGCACCGGTGCGCTCCCGCACCGAGGAAGCCCAGCCCGATGCCGAACATCCAGGCGTCCTTGGCCAGCGGGACGCCGGCCTGGCTGGGGCGCAGACTGCCCGGCTCACGCATCCCGGGAACCCGCAGGTACAGGCCGAGCAGCCCGCCGGAGAACCCGGCCAGCGCCAGTCCGGCGAGCCGGGTCGGCACGACGGGGAGCAGCAGCGCGCCACCGACCGCGATCTCGGACCAGGCGAGCAGCCGGGTGAACCGCTCGGCCTCGATCTTGTCGAGGAAGGGGTACGCGGTGCGGGCCATGCCGTGCAGGGTCTGCGCGGTCGCCTCGTCGGCCTTGAGCTTGCCCAGGCCGGAGTTCAGGATGAACGCGCCAGTGGCGAGGCGCGGAGGAATGTCACGCGGTTCGAGCGCCGACAACATCGGAAGCCTCCACAGATCAGGTCCAAGGCCCCTTGTCGATCATAGGCAGCGGGGCGCCGGACCGCTCGCAGAGATGTGTTCCGGTACGGCCGTCCGGGTGCCGGGCGGCCGCTCAGAGCTCCACGGTCAACTGCGCCTGTACATGGGCGCGCAGCACGCCCGCCATGTCCGTCGCGCAGCCGCTGAGGAGCCACTGGACCTGGAGTCCGTCCATCAGCGCGATCAGCTGCTGCGCCGCCTCGTCGGGCGCGATGCCGGCGCGCAGCGCGCCCTCGTCCCGCGCCTCCCGGTAGGAGACGGCCGTGGTGAGGACCGAGGTGCGGTAGCGCTCCACGAAGTACGTGTGGGCCGGGTGCCCGGTGGACGTCGCTTCGGCGGCGAGTACGGAGAACAGCTCGACGATCCCCCGGCGTTCGGCGTTCAGCGCGGCGAGGTCGACGAGGCGGCGCAGCCGGTCGACGCCCCTCGGACCGCCGAGGGCGAGCCATTGCCCGTCCACCTCGTCGCGGTGTTCCAGCACCGCGAGCAGCAGCGACTGCTTGGTCGGGAAGTGGTGCAGCAGACCGGGGTGCGAGATCCCGCAGCGGGTGGCGATCACGCGCAGCGAGGCGCCCCGGTAGCCGACCTCGCCGAACATGGCCATGGCCTGGTCGAGGATCTCCACGCGTCTGGCCCGGCCCTTGGCGTAGCCGCGCCGCGTATCGCCAGTCACGTGCCACCCTCCCCGGCCGTCTCGGACGGCATCACTGAGTACAGTCCCATACCCACATACTTACCACCCGGTCGGGATTCGGCGTACGGTGGGTCCGGGCGGCGAGTTGAGCCGTGCCGTGCCGACCGCAGGAGGCCTCGGACGATGACAACAGCAGGAGCGCGGCCATGACGCGTCTGCGGCGACAGACCGCGGCCCGTGCGCCGGCCGGTACCTTCCACCACCCTGATGTCCGCCCGATGAGAACGTCACCGACGTTGTGAAAGGAACTCCTGTGGGCTCCTCACTGCCCTATCTCGACCCCGCACTGTCCGTCCCCGAGCGCGTCGCCGATCTGGTCGGCCGGATGACGCTGCCCGAGAAGGTCGGCCAGATGCTCCAGTTGAACGCGAAGGACGGGGTCCGGCACCTCATCGAGGACATGCACGCGGGCTCGATCCTGCACGCCTCCCCCGACCGCGTCCTGGAAGCGGCCTCGCTCACCGAGCGGACCCGGCTGCGGATTCCGCTGCTCGTCGCGGAGGACTGCATCCACGGCCACTCGTTCTGGGAGGGGGCCACGATCTACCCCACGCAGCTCGGCATGGCCGCGACCTGGGACCCGGACCTCGTGGAGCGCATCGCGCGGGCGACCGCTGTCGAGGTCGCGGCGACCGGCGTCCACTGGACGTTCTCCCCGGTCCTGTGCATCACCCGGGACCTGCGCTGGGGCCGGGTCAGCGAGACGTTCGGCGAGGACCCCTTCCTCATCGGCGAGCTCGCCTCGGCGATGGTGCGCGGGTACCAGGGCGACGGCCTCGACGACCCGACGGCGATCCTGGCGTGCGCCAAGCACTTCGCGGGCTACTCGGAGACCCAGGGCGGCCGGGACGCGAGCGAGGCGGACATCTCGCGCCGCAAGCTCCGTTCGTGGTTCCTGCCCCCGTTCGAGCGGGTCGCCCGGGAGGGCTGCCGGACGTTCATGCTCGGGTACCAGTCCATGGACGGGGTCCCGATCACGGTCAACAACTGGCTGCTGAACGAGGTGCTGCGCGGTGAGTGGGGCTACACCGGGACGCTGGTGACCGACTGGGACAACGTCGGCCGCATGGTGTGGGAGCAGCGGGTCTACGCCGACCACGCGAAGGCGGCCGCCGCCGCGGTCCGCGCGGGCAACGACATGGTGATGACGACGCCGGACTTCTTCGGCGGCGCGCAGGAGGCGGTCGCCGGGGGCACGCTCGACGAGGCGGAGATCGATGCGGCGGTCCGCCGGATCCTGACGCTCAAGTTCGAGCTGGGCCTGTTCGAGAACCCGCGCCACCCCGACCGGGACCGGCAGGCAGCGGTCATCGGCAGCGCCGGGCACGCCGGGCTGAACCTCGAAGCGGCCCGCCGCTCGCTGGTGCTCCTCACCAACGACGGCACCCTGCCGCTGGCCGGCGGATTCGGGGCCGGTACGGACGGCCGCGCGCTCGCGGCACCCGGCGACGCGCCGCGCACGGTCGCGGTCATCGGGCCCAACGCCGACGACGCGCAGACCCAGCTCGGTGACTGGGCGGGGTCCTCCGGTCAGGCGGACTGGCTGCCGGACGGCCATCCGCGCGACATGATCCGTACCGTGCTGGACGGGTTCCGGGAGCACGTGCCGGACGGCTGGACCGTCACCCATGCGCGTGGGGCAGACATCCTCACCGTGGGGCCCGACCCCCAGGGGGCCTTCTTCCCCGACGGGCAGCCCCGGCCGGAGATCGTCGTCCCGGCGGAGCCCTCCGATGCGCTGATCGACGAGGCCGTCGCCGCGGCGCGGGCCGCCGACTACGTCGTCGCGGTCGTCGGTGACCGGATCGAGCTGATCGGTGAGGGGCGTTCGACCGCGACCCTGGAGCTGATCGGCGGTCAGATCGCGCTGCTCGACGCGCTCGCCGCGACGGGCAAGCCGCTGGTGGTGGTCGTCATCAGTTCCAAGCCGCTGGTGCTGCCGCCCTCGGCGCACAGCGCGGCCGCGATCGTGCACGCCTTCAATCCGGGGATGCTCGGCGGCCGGGCCGTCGCCGAGCTGGCTCTCGGCCTCGTCGAGCCGTCCGGCCGGCTGCCGGTCTCCTTCGCACGTCATTCGGGGCAGCAGCCGACGTACTACAACCAGGTGCGCGGCCAGCACGGCTCCCGCTACGCCGACCTGACGCAGAGTCCGGCGTTCGTGTTCGGGGAGGGCCTGAGCTACACGAGTGTCGCGTACACGGAGCTGGAGGTGCTCACCGAGGTTCTCGGCGCGGGCGACACCCTGCGGGCGCGCGTCCTGGTCCGCAACACCGGCGAGCGGCCGGTGCTGGAGACCGTGCAGGCGTACGTGAGCGACACCGTCACGTCGGTGACGTGGGCCGAGAAGGAGCTGAAGGCCTACCGTCAGGTGACGCTCGAACCCGGCGAGTCGCGTGAGGTCGTCATCGAACTGCCCGCCGCGGACTGCAGCCTGGTGGACGCCGAGGGCAACCGTGTCGTGGAGCCGGGCGCGTTCGAGCTGCTCGTCGGTCCGTCCTCGCGCGAGGAGGCACTGCTGCGGGCGGCCTTCACCGTCAAGGGCTGAGCCCCGCGCCCGCCGGGCCCCGCACGGACGGATAGTCCAACCGGGGCCCGGCAGCCGCCCGGCGGCGGGTCGCCGGAGTGCCCCGCGGACCGCGGCCTACTGTCACCGGCACGGAACCTGGGAGCGGGTGACGTGCGGAATCGGTGCGGCGCCGGTCACACGGCGGCCGCCGCCCCCTCGATGACGACGTCACTCCTGACGGAGTACGGGGAGTGGCATGGCGGACCTGCAACGGCGTCGACGGCCGGGGGCGGCGGCGCTGGTCTGCGGCCGGCGCACCAAATGGCTGGTGGTGGCGTTGTGGCTGATCGTCCTCGTCGTCGCGGCGCCGCTCGCCCAGAAACTCACCGGCGCGCAGGACAACGACGCCACGACCTGGCTGCCCAGCAGCGCGGAGTCCACCAAGGTCCTGGAGAGTTCGAAGGACTTCAGGCCCCAGATCATCACCACCGTCGTCGTCTACGCCCGTGAGGGCGGCCTCACCGGGGCGGACCGCTCCCGGATCGCACGGGACGCGCGAGAGCTGCGAACGGTGCACGCGCACGGGGTACGGGGTACGCAGACCCAGGGCCCGGTCTTCGACAAGAGGGTCTCCCCCTCGGCCGCGCAGATCTTCGTCCCCATCACGATGGGTGACAACGGCTGGAAGCAGATCGGGCCGGCCGTCGACTCGGTCCGGGACCTCGTGGGCGGCAGCGGCGACGGGCTCGCCGTGCACGTCACCGGTCCCGGCGGGGTCGCGGCCGACTCCGCGAAGGCCTTCTCGGGCATCGACTCGACGCTGCTGATCGCGGCGCTGGGCGTGGTCATCGTGATGCTGCTGATCACCTACCGCAGCCCCACCCTGCTTCTCCTGCCCCTGATCGCGGTCGTGGCCGCCCTCTTCAGCGCACAGGCCCTGATCTATCTGCTCGCGGCGCACGCGGGTCTGACGGTGAACGGCCAGAGCGCGGGCATCCTCACGGTGCTGGTGTTCGGCGCGGGCACGGACTACGCGCTGCTGCTGGTGGCCCGTTACCGGGAGGAGCTGCGCCGGCACGAGGACCGTCACGAGGCGATGGCTCGGGCGCTGCACCGGGCCGGGCCCGCGGTACTGGCGAGCAGCGGCACCGTGGTCCTCGGCATGCTGGTGCTGCTGGTCGCGGAGATGAACTCGACCCGGGGGCTGGGGCCGGTGGCCGCGATCGGCGTGGCGGTCGCCCTGATCGCCATGCTGACGCTGCTGCCCGCTCTGCTGGTGATCTTCGGCCGATGGGTCTTCTGGCCGGTCGTCCCGCACTTCGGCTCCGCCGAGCCGACCGTGCACGGGTTCTGGGCCCGGACGGGGCAGCGGCTGGCACGCCGTCCCCGTACGGTCTGGGTCGCCACCGCTCTGGTGCTCGCCGCCCTGTCCCTGGGGCTGTCGCAGCTGAACGCCTCGGGCCTCAGCAATGCCGACTCGTTCACCGGCAAGCCGGATTCGATCACCGGCCAGGAGGTGCAGGACCGCTACTTCCCGGCGGGCAGTGGTGATCCCCTGCTGGTCGTCGCCTCGGCCGGCCGGGGCGACGCGGTCCGCGGCGCGGTGGCGGCGACGCCCGGTGTGGTGCGCGGCTCCGTCGGCGTACCGCCGGGTGCGCGGCCGGAGGTGGACGGCCGGGTCATCATCGAGGCGACCCTGACGGCTCCGTCGGACAGCGGCCGGGCCAAGGACACGGTGGAGCGGATCCGCGGTGCGGTGCACCGGGTGCCGGACGCGGATGCCCAGGTGGGTGGCAGTACCGCGGCGCTGATCGACATGGATGCCGCGACCAGGCACGACAACATGCTGATCATTCCCCTGGTGCTGCTGGTGGTGCTGATCATCCTGGCGCTGCTGCTGCGTGCCCTGGTGGCGCCTGTGCTGCTGATCGCGACGGTGGTGCTGTCCTTCGCGGCCGCGCTCGGCGTCAGCGCGCTGGCCTTCCGTCATGTCTTCGACTACGCGGGCGAGCCCACGGACTTCCCGCTGTTCGTCTTCGTGTTCCTGGTGGCTCTCGGCATCGACTACAACATCTTCCTGTCGACGCGGATCCGCGAGGAGGCAGTTCTCCAGGGCACCCGGGCGGGTGTGGTGGCGGGCCTCGCCGCGACGGGTGCGGTGATCACATCGGCGGGTCTGGTCCTCGCCGGCACGTTCGCGGCGCTCGGCACCCTGCCGGTCGTGGTCTTCGCCGAGATCGGTTTCGCGGTGGCGCTGGGCGTACTGCTGGACACGTTCGTCGTACGGTCGGTGCTGGTCACCTCGCTCTTCCTGGACATCGGCCCGCGCGTGTGGTGGCCGAACCGGTTGGCCCGCGAGGACGCCGCGGCGAAGGGCGAGCCGGGGGCACCGGCCATGAAGGCATAGCCGCGCCCCCGCCTGACGGACCGGAGGACAGGGGCTCCTCCGGTCCGCGCCACGCCGTTCCCGTACCGCCGCTGTCAGCCGAGTCCGACGGCGAAGACGTGCAGGTCGGGGTCGTGAGGCAGCGTCACGCTCTTGATCCGCCTGCCGTCGGGCACGTCGAACGGTGTGGTGGCGAAGACATGTGCCGCGGGACCACTGCCGCCGGACTGGTTGCGGTGGTCCGTCCGGGCGACGAGCGCGTTGCCGAGGACCGGTTCCGTGCCGCCGCCCGGCAGGGTCCAGTCACCGAACGACAGGTCCGCCTCGGCCGTGCTGCCGTCGGTGAAGGTCACTGTGGCGCTGCCCTTGTGGTCGCCGTCGGTCGCCGAGCCGACGAACAGCAGCCGCCGGGCGTCCTCTCCGGCCTTGCCCAGGACGATCGACTGGCCGTCCGCGGCCACGTTGTCCGGCCTGCCCTGCGGTGCGGCCGGCCAGGTGAACGAGGTGCCGGACACCTCGGCGGGTGCGCCGCCGCGCAGCCCGGCCCCGGCCAGCGCCTGCCGGGAGTAGCTGTTGCCGTCCCCGTCGTAGTCGCCCTGCCCGTGATCGGAGTCGTCGGACATGCCGGTGTTGTCGTAGGCCGCCGAGAGGCTGCCCTCCGGTGCCACCAGAACGGTGACGGACAGCCGTACGGGATCGGCGGCTCCGCTCCCCCGTACCGTCAGCGGCACTTCGTAGTAGCCCTCCGGCGTCCGCGGACCGGCCGTGACCGTGAGCGCCGCGCTGCCCGAGCCTCCCGCACCGAGCTTCATCGTGGTCTTCCGCGCGCTGACCTTCAGCCCCTCGGGCGCGTCGGCGGTGACCGTCAGGGTCCGGTCGTGGCCGGCCAGACGCTGCCCGGCGACCTTGAGCACCGCGCCCTCGCCGCCGGGTTCGGCGGTGGCCTGGTTGGGTGTCGCGTTGGCCAGGAAGGGGCGTTCACCCGTGCGGTACGAGGGGGGCGCCGCCTTCGCGGAGGTCGCCCAGTGGGTGTCCGGGGTGCCGGACAGCGAGAAGTCGAGGCGTCCGCCGTCGCGCACCGTCGACCGGGGCAGGTACGTGCGCTCCCAGTCGCGCCCGTCGAGCTTCAGCTCGTGCACGTACGGGGTCTGCGCCGAGGCCTTGGGAGCCCGGATGTCCAGATCGGCGCCCCGGCCCGGCAGATCCAGCACCGCTCGTTCGAACAGCGGGCTGTGCACGGTGAGATCGGGCGTGCCCGGTGTCGAGGGGTAGAGGCCGAGCGCGGCCCACACGTACCACGAGGACTGCGCCCCGAGGTCGTCGTTGCCCGGTTCGCCGTCGGGTGTCGGGCTGAACAGCGTCGTGGCGACGTCCCGTACCGCCTTCTGGGTCTTCCACGGCGTTCCGAGGTGGTTGTAGACCCACGGGACCCCGAAGTTGATCTCGTTGCCCGCCCACATGTACGGCTCGTTCGGGCCCGCGTTGAGCTGGGTGAAGAAGGTGTCGAGCCGCGCGGAGGCGACGTCGCGGCCGCCCATCGCGTCGATGAGGCCCGCGGTGTTCTGCGGCACGAGCCAGTTGTACTGCGCGGCGTTGCCCTCGTCGAAACCGTCCTGGCCGAACTTGCCCTCCGGCGGCGGCTGGAATCCGGGGCCGTCCGGGAAGCGGCCGTCCTCGCCTCGGGGCTGGAGGTAGCCCGTTGCGGGGTTGAGGATGTTCTGCCAGTTCTGCCCGCGCCGGGTGAAGGCGCGCTCGGTCGCGGTGTCCTTCGCGGCGTGGGCGAGCTGAGCGATGGCGAAGTCGTCGATCGCCCATTCGAGGGTGACCGAGCCGCCCACGCGCTGGTGGTCGCCGCGCGAGGCGTCGTTGTTCGGTGCGTAGCCGCGTTCGACGTAGTTGGCGATGTCCGGGCGTTCCTTGTAGGCGCCCGGTGTGCCGTCCACCGTCGTCGCGCCCTTGACCAGGTACTTCAGCGCCGTCTTGAGGTCGAAGTCGCGGGCGCCGAACGCGTAGAGGTTGGCGATGAGGGCCACGGAGTTGTCGCCGGTCATCTGGCCCGTGTAGCTGTTGGCGAGTGGCCAGCGCGGCCACCAGCCGCCCTGTACGGCGTCGTTGACGAGCGACTGGGCCATGTCGCTCGCTTCCTTCGGCCACAGCATGGCCTGAAGCGGGGCGAGCGAGCGGTAGGTGTCCCAGTCGGAGAAGTTGGCGTACTGGGTGCGCCCTTCGGGGAGGGTACGCACCTTGTCGTCGAAGCCGATGTAGCGGCCGTCGGCGTCGTTGAAGGTGTTCGGGTGCATGAGCGAGTGGTAGAGCGAGGTGTAGAACGTCTTCAGCTCGTCGTCGTCCCGGCCGGCGACGCGCACCTTGCCCAGCGCCTCGCTCCACCGGTCACGGGTCTGCTTCCGCAGGTCAGGCAGGCTCCAGCCGGGCGCCTCCGAGGCCATGTTGGCCTGGGCACCGGCCACCGAGACGTAGCTCATGGAGACCTTGGCCCGTACCGTGCGCGCCCCGTCCGTGTCGAACGTGAGATAGGCGCCGGCCTTGGGCGCGTCCACGGTGTCGCTGTCCTTCGTGACGGACTTGCCGTCCCAGGTGCCGTGCCGGGTGAAGGGACGGTCGAAGGTGATCGCGTAGTGGAGCGTGTACTCGTTCCCCTTGCCGCAGAAGTTGCCCGTGGTGGCGGAGCCGGTGACCTCCCGGTCGCCGACGATCCGCAGATCGGCCTTCTTGTTGCCGGCCAGGCTGCCGCCGCCCTTGACGAGGACCTGGGCCGCGTCGGCGCCTTCGGGGAAGGTGAAGGCGGCCAGACCGGTGCGCGTCGTCGCCGTCAGCTCGGCCCGCACCTTCGAGTCGTCGAGCGTCACCGCGTAGTACCCCGGCTCCGCCTCCTCACCGGTGTGCGAGAAGTGCTCGCTGCGGTCCCAGGGCGCGGAGCCGACATCCCCGGTCACCGGGAGGATCGGCACATCACCGAAGGCGGTGCAGCCGACCGAGGCGTGGTCGAGGCTGAAGCCGCGGATCTGGTCGCTGTGGTACTGGTACCCGGCGTACGAGCCGGGGGTGTCGGGCGAGAACTGCATCATGCCGAACGGGGCGGCGGGACCGGGGAAGTTGTTGATCTCCCCCACGGTCGAGCCGCCGCGGCCGGTCCCGATGAGCGGGTCGACATGGCCGGCGGGGTCCTCGACCAGGTGCGCGCCACTCGCCGAAGCGGCTGACAACGTTGTCAGGCTGCCGACTGCCACGGCGGGTTGCACGGTCGCGACGAGCAGTGCCGCCGCGACGGCGGTCACTGCGCTCCGGGTACTCCAACGTCTCACTTACGCCTCCGGTGTGGTGCGGCTCAAACCCACCACACACTCGGCGACATGGCCGTGTTCCGTCAAGACCTGGGAGTCACCGGTCCGGATCGGGGCGCTCCGGACCGCCCAGCCCCGGTGGCTGCGGCGGCTGCGGCTGCTGCCGAGCGGGGTCCGGTCCGACCGCACCGGCCGCTCCCTGCGGGACGTCTCCGGCCCCCGCGCCGGGCATCCCGGGGCCGCTGCCACGCAGACGCTCCAGGTCCGAGGGGCGCACCTGGATGACGATCATGGCGATCAGCGCCGCCACGACGGCGAACACGACGGCGCACACGAAGGCTCGGGAGATGCCCGTCACCAGCACCTGGTCGCCCCAGTGCCCGGGGAGCTGGCCGGTCCTGCGGAACTGCGCCACCTCGGCGGGGGTCGCTCGCGACAGGAAGCGGGGGACCTGATCGGTGGCCTCGTTGCGGCTGGCCGTCCCGAAGACCGTGACGAGGATGGAGAGGCCGAGCGAACCGCCCACCTGTTGCGTGGTGTTGAGGATTCCGGACGCCGCTCCCGCCTCCCGCGCCGCCACACCGGACACGGCCATCAGCGTCAGCGACACGAACTGCAGCCCCATGCCGAGCCCGAACACCAGCACCGGGCCGAGAAGGCTGCCCAGGTACGTGCTGTTCGCGTCGGCCTGCGTCAGCCAGCCGAGTCCCACGGCGCACAGGACGGCGCCGGTCACCATGAAGGGTTTCGGCCCCCATCTGGGAAGCAGCTGGGAGGTGATGCCGGCGCCCACCGCGATGATCGCACTGACCGGCAGGAAGGCGAGACCGGCCCGGAGCGGGCTGAAGTCCAGGATGTCCTGCACGAAGAGAGTCAGGAAGAAGAACATCCCGAACATCGCCGCTGCCAGGCACAGCATCATTCCGTACACGCCCGCGCGATTGCGGTCGCGGAACATCCACAGCGGCGTGATGGGCTGCCTCGACCGGCCCTCGATGGCGATGAACACGGCGAGCAGCACGACGGCCGCGGCGAAGGCTCCCAGGGTGAGGGGGTTGCTCCAGCCCTTCTCGGACGCGCGGATGAAGCCGTAGACGAGCAGCACCATGCCCAGGGTGGCCGTCACCGCTCCCACGACGTCGAAGTGGCCCGGATGGCGTTCGGACTCCCGGATGTAGCGGGGCGTGGCGAGCACGATCAGCAGCCCGATGGGGACGTTGACGAAGAAGATCCACCGCCAGTCGAGCCACTCCACCAGGAGTCCGCCCGCCAGCAGCCCGATGGCGCTGCCGCCGGCCGAGACCGCGGCGAAGACACCGAACGCCCTGTTGCGCTCGGGCCCTTCGCGGAAGGTCGTGGTGATCAGCGAGAGGGCGGTCGGCGAGGCGATGGCGCCACCGACGCCCTGGAGTGAACGCGCCGCCAGCAACTGCCAGGATTCCTGGGAGAGACCGCCGAGCAGCGAGGCGAAGGCGAAGAGCACGACGCCGAACATGAAGACTCTGCGACGGCCGAGGATGTCGCCCAGCCGCCCGCCCAGCAGGAGCAGCCCGCCGAACGTCAGCGTGTAGGCGTTGACCACCCAGGAGAGGTTCTCGGTGGAGAAGCCCAGCGCGGCCTGGATGTGCGGAAGCGCGATGTTCACGATGGTGATGTCGAGAACCACCATCAACTGGCAGGAGCAGATGACGAGTAGGGCGATCCGGCTGCCTCGTGCCCGCTCCGGGGATTCGGCAGCCTGCCGGGGTGTCGCGTGGGAGTCCGTCATGGGATCGCTGGCAACTCAAAGATCGCTTGCAACTCAGACCAGGAGTGAACGCATTCGTTCACTTCCACGACATTAGTCCTGCCCGTCACCCCCCGCCATTCGATGGAGGCCCCGGCCCCTCGGTCCGGTGTCACGGGGGCCCGACGTTACGGCGGCGTGAATTCGTGCGGGGCCTCGCAGCAGGCTCACGGGCGGGGCGCGCGGGCGCCGGGAGGACCGGGAAAACCCCTGGTCGCAGAGGGTTTGATGGTGCCCGTCCGGATAGGTCGCGGGCTGCGCGCAGGCGCCGGCCGGACCGCTGCCGGACGCTCTGCGGGGAGCGGGTACGTGCTTGACGTACGCGGAGGGGCGCTGCGAGTCTCCGGGACATGTTCGCGACGGCCTCTCCCGATGCGCGGCCCGCCCCGCGCGACGGCGGCACCGCAGTGCCGCCCGGGTGTCCGGGCCGCTGTAGCGCTGCCTGACCGGCCGCTGTCGCACCGCGATTCCGCTTCGCGCGGCTCCACACCGCCCACGCATCCGCATCCGCATCCGTACCCGGACCGTTCCGCATCCGTACTCGGACCGTTCCGCGTCCGACGGCGGGTGCCTCACCGTCCCAGGGTCCGTTTTCTTCCTCTCCGAGATCAATCAAGCCCGCCGTTGACCGGGTTCCGCGAACGGTCAGGGGCGGGCGTGCCCTTCGAAAGGAATGCCGCCATGTCCTCGGCAACCACCGCTCCCGCTTCCACCGTCAGCGTCCAGAAGGCCGGCGGCCGCATCGGCGCCGTCATCTCCGGGGTGCGCCTCGGCGGCGACCCCGGCCCCGAGACCGTCGCGGCCGTCCGAGCCGCGTTGCTGGCCAACAAGGTCGTCTTCTTCCGAGGCCAGGACCACCTGGACGAGGACGGCCACGAGGCGTTCGGCCGGCTGCTCGGCACCCCGGTCGCCCACCCGACCGTCCCGTCCACCGACGGCCGCTACTCGCTCGGGATCGACTCCGACCACGGCGGCCGGGCCAACCAGTGGCACACCGATGTCACCTTCGTGCCCGCCTATCCGGCCTTCTCCATCCTGCGCGCGGTCACCGTCCCGCCCTACGGCGGCAACACCCTGTGGTCCAACACCGCTGCCGCCTATGCCCAGTTGCCCGAGCCGCTGCGCACCCTGGCCGACAGCCTTCGGGCCGTCCACTCCAACGACTACGACTACGTCGCGCAGCGTCCGGACGCCCTGCCCGAGGCGCTTGCCCAGTACCGGAAGGTGTTCACCTCGACTAAGTTCCTCACCGAACACCCGGTGGTCCGCGTCCACCCCGAGACGGGCGAACGGGTCCTGCTCCTCGGCAGCTTCGTCCAGCGCATCAGCGGGCTGAACGGCCGCGACTCCCGGGCCCTCATCGAGCTGTTCCAGTCCCACATCGAGCGCCCGGAGAACACCGTGCGCTGGCAGTGGCAGCCCGGCGACGTCGCCATCTGGGACAACCGTGCCACCCAGCACTACGGCGTGGACGACTCCGGCACCCACGAGCGCAAGCTGCGCCGCGTCACCATCGACGGGGACGTCCCCGTCGGCACGGACGGCCGCCCCTCCACCCTCATCAGCCCCACGGAGGTGCCCGACCCGGCTTTCGGAATCGCGTCCGGTGCCTCGGCCGCCCCGGTGACCGAGAAGGCCGGCGCCTGAACGAGCGCGGCTTCCGGTTCGCCCTCGACGGCGAACCGGGCGTCGGATCCGTCCCGGCTCCGTGCATGCTGTGTCCCGGCTCCGTGCATGCTGTGTCCCGGCTCCGTGCATGCTGTGAAGGGCGAACCCGTGCGGGGAGTCCTGCTCGCGGTGCGCATTGAGCCGGTTTCAGGGACGGGACACAGTTCTTTTATTGCGCAACCTTTAAAGTATGGTCATGGATACCGATTGCACGACACGCGAGGAGCACGCGGTGCTCGTCGGGGGCCCCGCCCACGGCCTGCGCATGCGCGTCACCGACCGGCCGCCGGTCGTACAGGTCACCCGCCCCTGCGAGGTGGAGGCCCCGCCGGGCGGCGTCCGGGCCGAGGCCCTGTACGTCTACCGGCTCGGCCTGCCCGCAGGCGACGGACCGCTGCGCTACGGCTACGACGCGGCGAGCCCGTGACGCCACCCGGTGGCCCACCGGCCCGCGAGGGGCCGGCCGGTGGGCCGGCGGTCAGTTCGCGGGCAGCCGGGCCGCGACCTCGATCAGCAGGGCCTGCCCCGGATTGAGCGTCGGCATCGGCAGCCCCGCACCGGTCAGCACGGCGCCCGGCATCGGGACCCAGCCGTCGAGTGCCGCCGTGCACCAGACGGGACCCGTGACCTGGTGGGGGGGGCCGGCAGCCCCGCCTCCGTACGGATCCGGACCCGGTAGGACCGGCCGGGGGCGAGGCCCGGCAGGCGGACCCGGCCGGACTGACCCGGCACGGAGGTCTCCGTCCGCGCCCAGCAGTACAGCGCGGCCCCGGCGTCCGGCGCGACCACGCCGTGCAGCTGTGTGGCCTCGTCGTCGAGGTCCGCCCTGACGACCTGTCCGGCGTGCAGCAGCCCGCGCAGCTCCTTGTACAGCGCCGCCCACCGGCCCAGCGCCGCGCGTTGCGCGGGGGTGCGCGCGGTCAGGTCGTCCTCGATGCCCGCGTGGCCGAACAAGGCGGTGATCAGCCGGAACGAGTCGTCGGCGACCCGCCCCGTCGTGTGGCTGCGCGGGCCTCCGACGTGGGCGCCGACGAGCTCGGGCGGCAGCAGCTGCCCGGTCCAGCGCTGGATCGACTGGCGCTCCAGCGGGTCGTTGCAGTCCGATGCCCAGACCCGGTCCGTACGGGCGAGAACGCCGAGGTCGACGCGTCCGCCACTGCTGGAGCACGACTCGATCTCCAGCGCGGGGTGGCGTGACCTGAGCGCGTCCATCAGGCGGTAGAGGGCCGCCGTCTGGGCGTGCACACCGGGCCGGTCGGTGCCGTGCGCACCGCGCCGCACCGCTTCGTGCAGGTCCCGGTTGTGATCCCACTTGAGGTAGTCGATGCCGTACTCGGTGACGAGGGCGTCAAGCCGCTCCAGCAGGTGGGCGAACGCGTGCTCGTCGGCGACGTTCACCGCGTACTGATGGCGGGAGCTCGGCCCCACTCCCGCCGACGGGCCGAGAATCCACTCGGGATGCTCCCGGGCCATCCGGGAGTCGAGATTCACCATCTCCGGTTCCACCCACAGCCCGAACTGCATCCCGTGGGCGTGCACCCGGTCCGCCAGCGGGGTCAGCCCCTCGGGCCACACCCGCGGGTCCACCGTCCAGTCACCGAGTCCCGCCGTGTCGTCCCGGCGGCCGAGGAACCAGCCGTCGTCCAGGACCAGGCGTTCCACCCCGACGGCGGCGGCGTCGTCGGCCAGCGCCAGGAGCCGTTCGGGGCGGTGGTCGAAGTAGACCGCCTCCCAGGTGTTCAGGGTCAGCGGACGCGGCGTGGACGGATGCTCCGGGCGGGCGCGGAGCATCGTGTGGAAGCGGCCGGCCAGTCCGTCCAGGCCCTCGCCCGACCAGGCGAAGAAGCACTCGGGCGATTCGTACCTGCCGCCCGGAGCCAGCCGGATCTCGCCGGGTGCCAGCAGCTCGCCGCCGCCGAGGACTCCCCCGTGCACCCCCGCGCCCTCGGGCAGCCGCTCCGCGAGCCAGCGCTGGTTGCCGCTCCATCCCACGTGCAGGGCCCAGACCTCGCCCGTACGGAACCCGAAGCCGGGCACACCGACCGTCAGGAGGTGCGGCGCGTCCAGTCCGGGCTTGCCCCGGCGCACCTCGCGGACATGGCCCGCGAACGCCAGCCGGCCACGCTGCGGGGAGCGTTCGCGGCACCACTTGCCGGTGAAGGCGCGGTGGCCGTCCCGGCGCAGTGGCCCTGGTGGGCCGGGGTGCCCAGCCAGCCGTCGGCCTCGGTGGGCCAGACCGTGAACTGCCTTGGTTCGTCGGGGGCGTTGTTGAGCGCGGCGGCGTCCGCCGTCAGCCCGAGGGCCGCGAGACCGTCGCCGGTCAGCTCACCGAGGTCCTCACCCCAGTGCAGGACACGGGGCAGCGGAGCACGGAGTTCGACGACGAAACTCACCCCGGCCGCGCGCAGGTGCGCGATCCGGGTGGTGATGCGGGTCATGGCACGTCCTCTCGAAACCAGTGGGAGGGGCGGGGCTCCGTACGTTCGGGGTCTCGGGCGAGCTGGGACATCTGCCCGTCGGCGGCAGCGACCGGGTCTGCACCTGCGGCAACACCGGCTGCGTCGAGGCCGTCGCGTCGACGCAGGCCATTGTCGACCAGGTGCGGGAGCAGACGGGGGACGCGGATCTGTCCCTCGCCGACGCCGTGCGCCTGGCCCGGTCCGGGGACGCCACGACGCGCGGCGTCTTCACCCGGGCCGGGCGGGCGCTGGGGCTGGGGATCGCCTCGGTGGCCAACCTCATCGGCCCGGAGCGCATCATCATCTCCGGCGAGGGCGTGGCGGCGTACGACCTGTTCTCCGACGAGATCCGCCGGACCTTCGCCGACCAGGCCTTCGGCGCGGCCGCCAGGTGCGAACTCGTGGTGCGGCCCCTGCCGTTCGAGACGTGGGCGCGCGGCGGCGCGGCGATGGCGGCCCACCGCGTCTTCGCCCCGCTTCCCGCCCGGTCCGCCGGGGCGGCGGGGCACTGACCAGCGCGCGCCGCCCCGTCCCCGTCAGGCGTTGGGGTCGAAGGGGATGCCTGCGGGCATCGCCTTCTCCAGATGGCCGGCGAAGTTTCCGTCCTTCAGGCCGAAGACGGCACTGCCGAAGTCGGCCTGCACCAGCTTGTCCCGGATGCCCTCGGGGTAGCCGTTCCAGCCGACGAGGTCGGGGAACTGCCACTGGTGGTAGTGGTTCTCGGGCGGCTCGTCGCCCGAGGTCGCGGGTCGGAAGCAGTGCGTACCGATCCCGTCCTTGTGGTAGACGGCCTTGGGGTGGGTCCCGTCCCACTGAATCTGATCGCGGCCGTAGACGCTGAAGCCGCCGTGGGCCGAGGTGGAGACGTACTTCGCCTCGTTGTCCTGCACCCAGACCACGACGTGCTCCCAGTCGTGGCGATGCCCGCCGAGACCGCTCCCGGCCACGGCCTGGTCCTTCTCGAAGTAGAGGCCGTAGATGATGGCGCACCAGCCGTTGTTGCACTTGGAGCGTGCGTAGCCGTTGGTGTTGTCCAGGTCCCAGGAGTCGTGGCAGCTGCCGTTGACTGCGCCGGTTGTCTTCAGCCCGGGGGCGATGGTGCCGTCGGGACCGATGGCGGGGGTCGGATAGCAGCCGTCGCCGTCGTAGTCGTAGGCCGGCTGGAAGGTCTGTTCCAGTCCGTCCGCGTTCGCGGGCAGCGCACCCGGCACGTCCGCGAAGGCGCTGCCCGGCGAGGCCAGGACCAGCATCCCGGCCGCGGCCAGCACGAGTGACACCTTGCGGATCCGTCGTCTGTTCTTCACTGCTTCCTCCTGGTCGAAGCGTGTCGGGCCATGCCATGCGATGACATGCCCATGTCGACACTCAGGGAACCCCGAAGCCCTGCCGGGTACGGTGGATTTCGCAGGGGTGAAGGCTCGGCCAACGGCCGGGCGGCAGGCCGGGCGAGGCCTGCCCGGCATACCAGAACACGGTCGAGCACCCGATCAACACGGTTGGCCCGCGCAAGAATTGAATGCGAATCACGCATGCTGCTCTACTCCCGGCCGGGCCACATCGAGCTGCTTCCCGCCCTGCCGGCGGCCTGGGCCGGCTCAGGGTCCGTCACCGGGATGGGCGCGCGTGGCGGCTTCGTGGTGGATCTGAGCTGGCGCGACGGAAAGGTGCGCGAGGCACGGATCCGCAGCGTCGGCGGCCGCACCACCGAGGTGAGCTGGAAGGGCGTGACGCGGCGGGTCGAGCTGCGGCCCGGCGGGTCGGTCGCCCTGCGGAAGTTCTGACCCCGGCCCCTACGGACGGTGGGCGGCGTGCCCCGGTCCGGGTCACGCCGCCGCCGGGGAGCGGGACCCGCCCTCCTGCCGTCCGTCGGTGTCATGGTGGATGGGCGCACCCGAACCGGTCAGCGGCGCACCCGAACCGCCCCGGCGCGACGCGACGATCTCCGCCGCGATGGACAGCGCGGTCTCCTCCGGGGTGCGGGCGCCGAGGTCGAGGCCGATCGGGGAGCGCAGCCGGGCCAACTCGTCCTCGGTGAGCCCGATTTCGCGCAGGCGCCGGTCGCGGTCCTGGTGGGTGCGGCGCGAGCCCATCGCGCCGACGTACGCGGCCGGCAGCCGCAGGGCCGCCTCCAGCAGCGGTATGTCGAACTTCGCGTCGTGGGTGAGCACGCACAGCACCGTTCGTCCGTCGGTCGCGGTGCCGCGCAGATACCGGTGCGGCCAGTCGACCACGAGGTCGTCGGCCTCGGGGAAGCGGGCGCGGGTGGCGAAGACCGGCCGGGCGTCGCACACGGTCACGTGGTAGCCGAGGAACTTGCCCGCCCGCACCAGTGCAGTGGCGAAGTCCACGGCACCGAAGACGATCATCCGGGGCGGCGGCACGCTCGACTCCACGAACAGCGTGACGCCACCGGGGCAGCGCGAGCCGTCCTCGGCGATCTCGACCGTACCGGTACGGCCGGTGTCCAGCATCGCGCGGGCCTGCGCCACCGCCGTCCGTTCGAGCTCCGGATGCCCGCCGATGCCGCCCTCGTACGAGCCGTCGGCGTGCACGAGCAGCGCCCTGCCGAGCAGTTCGCCCGGTCCCCCGGCCACCCGGGCGAGCGCCGCGGAATCCCCCCGGTCCGCGGCCGACACCGCGGCCCGGAACACGGGCGCGGCCGAGCGCACCGGTGTGACCAGGACCTCGATGACGCCGCCGCAGGTGAGCCCGACCGCGAAGGCGTCCTCGTCGCTGTACCCGAACCGCTCGCGCGCTGTCCGCCCGTCCTGGAGCGCCTGGACGCACAGCTCGTACACCGCCCCTTCCACGCAGCCGCCGGAGACGGAGCCGATGACGGTGCCGTCGCTGTCGACGGCCAGGGCGGCGCCGGGACCGCGCGGTGCGCTGCCGCCCACGGCCACGACGGTGGCGACCGCGAAGTCCCGGCCCTCCTCGAACCAGCGGCGCAGGGCGTCCGCTATGTCAAGCACTCGGCGCTTCCCCCGCCGCCGCCCGCCGCCGGGCTTCCTGCGCCGCACGCAGGACACGGTCGGGACGGATCGGCAGCTCCCGGTGGCGGACGCCGGTCGCGTGCCACACCGCGTTGGCGATCGCGGCGGCCACGCCGACGACACCGATCTCACCGATGCCCTTGATCCCTACCGGGTCGTCGGGAACGTGGTCGTCCACCCAGTCCGCCTCGATGACCGGCACATCGGCATGCGAGGCGAAGTGGTAGCCGGCGAGGTCCGCGCCTACATGGCCGCCGGAGGCCCGGTCCCTGATCGCTTCCTCGTGCAGGGCCATGGACAGCCCCCAGGTCATTCCGCCGATGAACTGGCTCCGTGCGGTCAGCGGGTTGACGATGGCGCCCGCGGCGTAGATGCCGAGCAGCCTGCGTACCCGCACCTCGCCGGTGCCGACATCCACCGCCGCCTCGGCGAACTGCGCCCCGAAGGAGTGCCGTTCCATCTTCGGAAGGGCGCCGATGGCCTCGGCGGTGTTCGACCTGGCCGTGATTCCCTCCGGCGGAATGCCTCCGCCCAGGGCCAGCCGCTCCCGCAGCTCACCCGCCGCGAGCCTTACCGCCCAGGCCCAGGAGCGGGTGCCCATCGAGCCGCCGGCGATCATCGCGGGGCCCAGATCGCTGTCCCCGATGCGCACCAGGATGCGGTCCGGGTCCACTTCGAGCGCGTCCGCGGCGACGAGGGTCATCGCGGTCCTGGCGCCGGTCCCGATGTCCGCCGCGTTGATCCGCACGGTGAAACTTCCGTCCGGCTCAGCGGTCACGGCCGCGGTGGACGGGCCGACCCCCGAGGGGTAGGTGGCCGCGGCCGTTCCGGTCCCGATCAGCCAGCGCCCCTCCCGGCGCAGGCCGGGGCGCGGGTCCCGGCCGGCCCAGCCGAACCTGCGGGCGCCCTCCTCGAAACAGGCGAGCACATTGCGGCTGCTGAACGGCAGCCCCGACACGGGCCCCACCGCGGGCTCGTTGCGTGTGCGCAGCGCGATCGGGTCCACGCCGCACTTCTCGGCCAGTTCGTCGAGCGCCGATTCGACGGCGAAGGATCCCGGCGCCTCGCCCGGTGCGCGCATCCAGGTCGGGGACGGCACGTCGAGCCGTACCAGGGTGTGCAGGGTGTGATGCGCGTCGGCGTCGTACAGGACGCGCCCCAGCGCGGCGCTCGTCTCGACGAACTCGTGCACGGTCGACGTCTGGCTCTGCGCCTGGTGGTCGAACGCGCGCAGCCGGCCGTCCGCGTCGGCGGCGAGCCTGATCCGCTGTGCCGTGGGGCTGCGGTACCCGACGAGCGCGAACATCTGGCGCCGGGTCATCACTACGCGTACGGGGCGGTGGAGGAGGGTCGTCGCCATGACGGCCGCCACCTGATGGGGGCTCAGGCCCTTGGAGCCGAAGGCCCCTCCGACATGCTCGGCCCGCACCCGTACGGAGGCCGGGTCGAGGGAGAAGAGCTGGGCGAGCTCGGCGGCCACCCAGGTGCTGCCCTGGTTGGAGTCGACGACGTCGAGCCGGCCGTCGTCCCAGCGAGCCGTCGCCGCGTGCGGCTCCATCGAGCTGTGGTGCTCCTCCGGAGTGGTGTACTCCTCGTCCACGACGAAGGCGGCCGCTGCGAGTTCGGCCTCCACGTCGCCCTTCGCCGTCTCGGCGTCGGCCATCGTGCTGGTCTCCGGCGTGTACGCGCCGGGGTGCCCGGCGAAGAACGCCACGTCGTGCGGCTCCTCGTCGTAGCGCACGACCAGCGCCTCGGCCGCTTCCCTGGCCTGCTCGGACGTCTCGGCCACGACCATCGCCACCGGCCAGCCCACGTAGGGCACCCGGTCGTGCTGGAAGAGCCCGACGACCGGGTTGGGCCGTCCCAGCATGCCGACGTAGTCGGTGTCGACGCGCGGCGCGTTCCCGTGGTGCAGCACGGCGAGGACTCCGGGCATGGCCAGCACGGCCGTGTCCTGCACCGGGTGCACCCGGCCGCGGGCCACGGTCGAGAGCACCAGCCAGCCGTGGGCGAGTTCCGCGAAGGGGATCTCGCCGGCGTAGCGGGCCGCTCCGGTGACCTTGTCCCGGCCCTCCACCCGGGTGCGGCCGGAGCCGACGGTGCCGGTGAATGCCGCGCTGTCGGTCGTCGTGGTCATCGGGCGGTCTCCTCGGCGAGTTCGGTGAGCACGGCCACGACCAGGTTGCGCATCAACGTCACCTTGTATCCGTTCTCCGGGAGCGGCTCGGCGGCTGCCAGTTCGGCGTCCGCGGCGGCGGCGTACGCCTCGGCGCTCGCCGGTCGGCCGGTCAGCGCCCGCTCGGCCGCGCGGGCCCGCCACGGCCTGGACGCGACCGCCCCGAACGCGAGGCGCACGTCGGTCACGACGCCGTCCCGGACGTCGAGCGCGGCGGCGATGGATCCGACCGCGAAGGCGTACGAGGCGCGCTCGCGCACCTTCCGGTAGCGGGAGTGCGCGGCGACCGAGGCCGGCGGGAGTGTGACTCCGGTGATCAGGGCGCCGGGCGGCAGGGCGGTCTCGATGTGCGGGGTGTCGCCCACCGGCACATAGAAGTCGGCGATCGGCAGCTCACCGGGCCCGTCGGCCGTTTCGTACGTGACGACGGCGTCGAAGGCCGCGAGCGCGACCGCCATGTCCGAGGGGTGTGTCGCCACGCAGTGCTCGGAGGCCCCGAGGATCGCGTGGTTGTGGTGCTCGCCCGCGATGGCCGGGCAACCGCTGCCGGGGGCACGCTTGTTGCACGGCTTGGCGAGGTCGCTGAAGTAGCCGCAGCGGGTGCGCTGGAGCAGATTCCCGCCGACCGTGGCCATGTTGCGCAGCTGTCCGGAGGCCCCGGCCAGGAGCGCCTGCGCCAGTGCCGGGTAGTGACGCCGTACCTCGGCGTGGGCGGCGAGATCGCTGTTGGTGACGGTCGCGCCGATGTGGAGGCCGCCGTCCGGCGTGAACTCGACGGTGTCCAGCGGAAGTTCCTGGACGTCGATGAGAAGCGCGGGCCGTTCCACGCCGGCCTTCATCAGGTCGACGAGGTTGGTGCCGCCGCCGAGGAAGCGGGCGTCCGGGTCCGTGCCGAGCAGTGCGACCGCTCCGGAGACGTCGAAGACGCGCTCGTAGCCGAATTCCCTCATGCCACCGGCTCCTTGTCCTGGAACGCGGCGGCCCGGGACGTGGAGACATCGGCGGCGGAGGCCTCCGCCGCCCGCGCGACCGCCTGCACGATCGACACATAGGCGCCGCAGCGGCACAGGTTGCCGCTCATCCGCTCGCGGATCTCCTCGGCGGTGAGTGCGGGCACTCCCGCCTCCGGCCTGACGTCGCCGGTAACGGCGCTCGGCCAGCCCGCCGCGTGTTCCTCGATCACCGCGAGAGCCGAACAGATCTGGCCCGGGGTGCAGTAGCCGCACTGATAGCCGTCGAGGTCGAGAAAGGCCTGCTGGACCGGGTGCAGCCGATCGCCGTCGGCCACGCCTTCGATGGTGGTGATCGCGCGCCCCTCGGCCGCGACTGCGAGCTGCAGGCAGGCCACGGCCCTGCGTCCGTCGAGCAGTACCGTGCAGGCGCCGCACTGGCCCTGGTCACAGCCCTTTTTGGTGCCGGTCAGATCGAGATGCTCACGCAGGGCGTCGAGCAGGGTGGTGCGATGGTCGACGGGCAGCGTGTACTTTTCGCCATTGATGTTCAGGGTGATGGCACTGGACGTCGATGGGGCCATGATCAGCCTTCTTTCGCATTACTGATGCGCGTCGAACGAGACGATCCCGGCAGACGGTCCGGGAGGGAGAGAGGCGATTCAGGTGAACTGCGCAGATATGGACGGGGCACCGGTCGGCCGTAATGGCTGGTTCTACCGGTAAGGTAAGGCTAAGCGGACAGCTGTCCGCCGGTGATCAAACCTAGTGGACAGCTGTCCGGTTATCAAGAGCGGCCGTGGCCGTGGGCCCGAAGGAGGACCTGTGCAGGAGGAGAAGGACGCCCCTCTGCGTCCGGACGCACAGCGCAATCGCGAGCGCATCCTGGACGTCGCGCTGGCCGAGCTGACGCGGGCCGCTGACGCCCCGGTGAGCGTGATCGCGAAGAAGGCCTGCGTCGGGCAGGGGACGTTCTACCGCAACTTCCCCAACCGCGAGGCGCTCGTCCTGGAGGTCTACCGCCACGAGATGCAACAGGTCGCCGACGCCGCGGCCCAGTTGCTCCTGACCCGTGATCCGGACCGGGCGCTGCGGGAGTGGATGGACCGGCTCGCGCAGTTCGCCATGGCCAAGGCCGGTCTGGCCGAGGCGCTGCGCACGACGGTCAGCCGGCACGGCGGCCTGGCCCAGCTGGGCCACGGCCCGGTGACCCGGGCCGTCACGCTCCTGCTGGAGTCCAACGAGCAGGCCGGCACCATCCGTCCGGGGCTGACCGCCGAGGACTTCCTCCTCGCCATCGCCGGGCTCTGGCAGATCGACCCGCACAGCGACTGGCCGCCGCGCGCCGCCCGGCTGCTGGACCTGGTGATGGACGGACTGCTGGCGGGGGCACCCGGCGGGGCCCGCCCGGCGCCGGAGGACGGACGGACCTGAGCCCGGCGGGTCCGGCACGATCCGCCGGACAGGCCCTAGTGACCTGAGTCAGAGATTCGGTGGCAGTAGGCGGCGACTTTGTCGAGGATTTCGTCGGCCGTCTTGGTCCAGATGAAGGGCCTGGGTTGGTCGTTCCAGTCGGCCAGCCAGGCCCGGACGTCGCGTTCGAGGGCCTGGACGGAGCGGTGCACTCCGCGCTTGAGCTTCTTCTGCGTGAGTTCGGCGAACCACCGCTCGACCAGGTTCAGCCACGACGCGCTGGTAGGTGTGAAGTGCAGGTGGAAGCGCGGGTGTGCCAGCAGCCACTTCTTGATCTCGGGCGTCTTGTGCGTCGCGTAGTTGTCGAGGATCAGGTGGACCTGGAGGCTGGCCGGGACTTCCCTGTCGAGCTTGGCCAGGAACTTCTTGAACTCGACGGCCCGGTGACGGCGGTGGAGCGATCCGATCACCTTGCCCGTCGCGACTTCCAGGGCGGCGAAGAGAGTGGTGGTGCCGGCGCGGATGTAGTCGTGACTTCGGCGCTCGGGAACCCCAGGCATCATCGGCAGGACCGGCTGGGACCGGTCCAGGGCCTGGATCTGCGACTTCTCGTCCACGCAGAGAACCAGAGCCTTCTCCGGCGGGTCGAGATAGAGGCCGACGACATCGCGGACCTTGTCGATGAAGAACGGATCGGTGGAGAGCTTGAAGGTCTGCGAGCGGTGCGGGGCCAGAGCGAATGCCCGCCAGATCCTGGATACCGTCGACTGCGACATGCCCGTCACGGCGGCCATCGAGCGCGTCGACCAGTGCGTCGCGTTCTTCGGTTTCTCCTCGAGCGTTCTGACGATCACTCGTTCCACATCCGCGTCGGTAATCTTCCGCGGGACACCCGGCCTGGGCTCGTCACACAAGCCGTCCAAGCCGTTCTCCAGGAAGCGCCGCCGCCAGGTGCGGACGGTGTCCGGCGCAACCCGCAGCCGACGGGACACCTCCATGATCGAGTGGCCGTCCGCGCACTCCAGCACGATCCGTGACCGCTGAGCCAGCGCCTGCGCGGTCGTCCGCCGACGCACCCAGCCCTCCAGCACAGCCCGTTGCGCAGTGGTCAGTGACAACGGCGGAATCTTCGGCCCCGGACGACTCATAACCAACTAACGCCAAACCTCTGACTCAGGTCACTAGAGTGCGCGGGTGCCTTCGTACAGCATTGGCCAGGCCGCTGAGCTGCTGGCCGTGAGTCCCGAGACCGTCCGCCGCTGGGCCGACGGCGGTCACCTCGCGATGGACCGCGGCGGCTCGGGAAACCGGGTGATCGACGGTGTCAGCCTCGCGGGCTTCGCCACGGAGCGTGCCGCGGGGCTCCATCCGGTACCCGGGGAGGTCCTGACGTCGGTACGGAACTCGTTCGCCGGGATCGTCGTCGCGGTGAAGGCCGACGGCGTGGTGGCGCAGGTGGAGATCCAGTCGGGGCCGCACCGGCTGGTGTCGCTGATCAGCCGCGAGTCCGTCGACGAACTCGGCCTGGAGGTCGGGGTCATGGCCACGGCACGGGTGAAGTCGACGAACGTGCACATCGACCGGCCGGGCGGCCGGGGCTGAGCCCTGGCCCTTGCCTGATCCAAGCGAGAGGCCCCAGCGGTCAGCGGCACATCAGAGCGGCCCGCAGATCGAGCCTGTGGTCGAGGCGCGAGAGGTCGCGTCCGGTGAGCTGCTCGATGCGCCGGACACGGTAGTGGACCGTGTTGACGTGGAGGTGGAGGGCTTCGGCGGCGCGCGCCCAGGAGCAGTTGTGCGCGAGGAAGACTTCCAGGGTGTGCAGCATCATGCGCTGCGAGGCGCCGTCCCCGTCGATCAGCGGGCCCAGGGCCCGGGCGCTGAAGACCTCGCGCACCTCCTGGGGAAGACCGGCGAGCAGCGTGTGCAGGGTGGTGAGGTCGTCCACCGAGGTCAGCCGGGACGCCGCGGGTTCCGTGGTGCGGGATGCCGTGAGGGCGTAGCGCGCCTGTACGAGACTGCCGTGCAGGCCCTCGGGACCGGCGGCCGGCGCCCCCACCCCGCCGTGGAGTGCCGTGCCGGGGTGGCAGTCCTCCAGAACGGGCCAGAGGGTGTGCAGCCGGCCTTCGCTGTCTCCCGGTTCGCCCTGGACGACGGCCACGGCCGTGCCTCCCGCGAGCCTGCCCACGGTGAAGGGCCGCTCGGGGTCGTGGCGCAGGGCCTCGGTCAGGGCGTCCGCCGCCGCGCTCGCGTCGTCCTCATGGGCCGGCCGCGCGGTGATGACCTGGTAGGGACCCTGCTCGGAGAGGCCGCAGCCGTGGAGTGCGAGGCGCAGCGATGTCCCGTCGGTGTGGGGGGCGTCGATCAGCGAGACGAGTTCGTCGCCCTTGCGGCGTGCCGCGTTCGCTCCGGGGGCGGTGCGCTGCCGGTGCTGGGCCAGGACATCGGCTATCTCGTGCAGCACGCGGGGCGGCGCCCCGGCCGTGTCGGGGACGTACAGGTGCCAGACGTCGTAGGGGGATGCGTCCGACTCGACGCGCAGCGTGGCGCCGGTGGGTCTGCGCAGGCATTCTGCGCCCCGTCGCGCGGTCAGCGGCGGGGCGGGCGGGGTGCGCGCGAGGGTGCGTCCGGTCGCGCTGAGGAGGTACGCGGCCGGGGTTCCCAGGTGGGCGAAGGCCCGGTCGAGCAGGGTGTCCGGGTCGGTACCGGCCGCGAGCAGGACGCTGAGCTCGTTGCGTACGTTCTCGGGCAGTGCGTAGTGGTGGGTGGGGCGGCGGCTGAGATCGCCCCGCTGCCGGAGGTAGACCGCCTCGGTGATGGCCCGGAAGCTGGTGCTTGCGGGGACGGCGATGAGGGTGACGCCGTGGGTCCGGCAGGCGTCGACGAGGACATCGGGCACGGCGCCGTGCGTCTCCTCCCCCGCGAGCAGGGCCACGGCTCCGGCCGTCCGGAGCGCTGTGACGAACCGCGCCGCCTTCTCGGGCCCATCGGTGGGGTGCCACCACACCAGGCCGCTGAGAACGACCTCTCCCTGCTGGAGAAAGCGGGTCGGGTCCTCCAGGTCGGTGGCGGTGACCCCGCTGATCTCCCGGGCCGGCAGGGGCTCTTCGCCCCACAGCAGGGTCAGGCCGAGGGATTCGAGCTGGAGAAGGTGTTCGACGTGCATGGTGTGGCTCCTTGCGCGACTGCCGGGTCCGGGCCCGACATCTCACATTCACGAGGCGATTGCGAGTCCCGTCATCGTAAATGCCAGGTGAAGTGATCGATACACCTCTTGGTCGATCCTCCAGGTCGCGGTGCGTGGGCTCGTGTTTTTCCGTGTGGTGCACCAGTCGTGCGCGGGGCCGCCGCGTTGCTTCACTGAGCTTCTCGGTGGCCGACGACGCAGCGGCCGGAGCGGAGAACGACATGGATCTCAACACCGTGCGGGACGTGCGTGACGCCCGTTCCCACGAGCCCTGGAGGCCCGGCGACGCCTGGCCGGGAACTCGCGGCGGACGGTCACTTCGGCGGGACGCCGCGTTCCGTCGCCTTCAACGCACATTGGTTCAGGCTCGCCGTGGACCCGGGAACCGGCGAGATCAGGATCCTGCGCAGCGTGTACGCGGCGGACGCGAGCAAGGTCATGAACCCGATGCGGTGCCGGGGCCAGGTCGAGGGCGGCATCGCTCAGGCGCTGGGTGCCACGCTCTTCGAGAACGTCCGGCTGAACGACCGGGCGGTCAGTGATCCGGGGATGCGGCAGAAGCACTCGGTATCGATGACTCCGGTTCACAAAAGCCAGGCTTCTGGCGGACATTGCCTCGTACACGCGATTTCTCGGGGCGGCTGCTGGGCATACCTTCTGACAGCCGCCCAGCGGGCCGTCCGATTTGGGGATCCCCATGAGCCGACTCAGCGCGCGACCCCGCACGCCTTCCCCGCTGCTCTCCCCCTTCACCCTGCTCGGGGACGTCGAGCGACCGGCCACGCTGACCGTGGAGGACCTGCGGAGCGGGTGGGAGCAGCACCGGGCCGAGGTGGTGTTCGACTGTGCCGCCAACGGCCCGCAGCACCACAGCTTCGAGGGGCCCCTGCTCCGCGACGTGGTCCTCGACGCCCATCCGGCGTTCGACGCCCGCAGGCGCAAGGACCGGTCCCGCTACCTTGTGGCGGTCACCGGCGGCGACGGGCACCACACGGTGCTGTCGTGGGCGGAGGTCGACGCCGATTTCGGCGATGTCCCGGTCCTCCTGGCCACCGGGATGGACGGCCGGGGCCTGGACGCGGCGGGAAGCCAGCTGGTGGTGCCCGCCGACCGGTGCGGCGCGCGCTACATCAGCGCCATCACGCACGTGTGGGTCGGAGCGTGGCCGGTCTCCGGTCAGCCGGCACGGTACGACGCATAACCGAAAGGGTGCGCGCGGTGCGTGTGACCGGGAGGGTCCGCGCGGCGCGCGCGGTCCGCCGCTCAGGCCGCGGCGAGGGAGACCTCGGTCGACTTGATCAGCGCGGTGACGGACGCACCCGACGCGAGTCGCGGATCGGTCACGGCGTCCTTGGTGATCGCCGCGGTCAGCTCGCCGCCCTCGACGGAGACCTTGACGCTCGCCATGGCGCCGCCGGTGGCGACCTCGGTGACGGTGCCGGGGATCCGGTTGCGGATGCTCAGGCTCATGGAGAAGCGCCTCGAATTCAGGGTGAAATGCCGGGTATTTCCCGTTCTGCATTTCTCACTGCAAACATTTCCCGCACGGCCGGCCGACCGCCTGCCACAGGCTCGAGGATGATCCACCGTCTCGCCCGGCAAAGCGGAGGCAGCGGGTTCACGGACCGCCTCCCACCTCGGCGTATCCCTGCGGCGGCCACTTCGGAGTTTCCTCCGAACGACAACGCATCTGCTATGGAGCTTCGCATTACGCGTTGTAAATGCAAACCCAGAACACCTATTGTGTGGCACATGCAGTCCTACGTCATGGGCGATGCCGCAGCCGGGGTGACCACCACCCGCGGCACATCGACCGGCGTGCACATCGACCGCACCTGAGCCACCACCCCACAAGCCCCCACAGCTCCACAGCTCCATCAAGCGGCGTCGCCCGTCCCCGGCGCGGCTCACCACCATCCGCTCGGGCGGCACCAGCCGACCGCGTCCCCAAGGAGTTCCCACCCTCATGTCCCTCGCCTTCACCAGACGCCGTACCGCAGCCGCGATCCTCACGGCGGCTCTCCTCGTCCCGCTGGCAGCCTGTGGCAGCGACAACGACCAGAAGGACTCGGGCGCCGACGCCACCGCGTCCGGGTCCGGGACGCCGAAGGCAAGCCTGACGGTGCTGGCCGCCGCCTCGCTCACCGATGTCTTCAAGACGGCCGGCGCGGCGTACGAGAAGGAGCACCCCGGCACCAAGGTGAAGTTCTCCTTCGCCGGGTCGCAGCAGCTCGCCGCCCAGGTCAAGCAGGGTGCGCCCGCCGACGCTCTGGTCACCGCGGACACCAAGACCATGGACGGGCTGAAGTCCGACACCGGAACGCCGACCGTCATCGCGAAGAACCGCCTGGTGATCGCCACGGGCAAGGGCAACCCGGAGAAGATCGAGAATCTGAAGGACCTCTCCGACACCAGGCTGAAGGTGGTGCTCGCCGCCCCCGAGGTCCCGGTGGGCCGCTACGGCAAGCAGATCCTGGACGCCCAGAAGATCGACGTGAAGCCGGTCTCCCAGGAGCTCGACGTCCGTTCCGTCCTGAGCAAGGTCGAACTCGGTGAGGCCGACGCCGGTCTCGTCTACAAGACGGATGCCGCCACCGCCACCGACAAGGTGGAGGCCATCGACATCCCCGACGCCCAGAACGCCGTGGCCTCCTACCCGGCCGCGACCCTGAAGGCCACCAAGAACAGCGAAGCCGCGGACGCCTTCGTGAAGTGGCTCTCCACCCCGGAGGCCCAGAAGATCCTCGCCGCCGCCGGCTTCCAGCAGCCGTAACCGGTGACCACCCCGTGCGGGCGGCCCGACCTCGGTCCCGGCCGCCCGCACGGCACTTCCAGCTTCAGGGACTTCGATGAGACGCCTTCGCAGCCGCGCCACCGGCCCCCGCGCACCGATCGCCCTGGCGATCCCCGCGCTGCTGGCCATCGCCTTCCTGTTGCTGCCGCTGATCGGGATCCTCGCCCGCACGTCCTGGGGCGAGCTGGGCGACCATCTGACCAGCCCCGGAACGACCGAGGCGCTGAAGCTGTCGCTGCTGGTCTCCTTCTGGGCGCTCGGGCTCTCGCTCGTACTCGGCGTGCCGCTGGCCTGGCTGCTGGCCCGTACCGACTTCCCCGGCAAGACCTTCGTCCGCTCCCTCGTGCTCCTGCCAATGGTGCTGCCGCCCACCGTGGGCGGTGTCGCCCTGCTGCTGGCCTTCGGCCGCCGCGGTCTGCTCGGACCGTGGCTGGAGGACACGTTCGGCATCACCCTGCCCTTCCACACCTCCGGCGCCGTCCTCGCGGCGACCTTCGTCGCGATGCCGTTCCTGGTCATCAGCCTCGAAGGAGCGCTGGGCGGACTGCGCCCCCGTTACGAGGAGACGGCGTCCTCCCTCGGGGCCTCGCCGGTACGGGTGTTCTTCACCGTCACCCTGCCCATGGTCGCCCCCGGTCTCGCCGCCGGAGCCGCACTCACCTGGGCGCGGGCACTCGGCGAGTTCGGCGCGACCATCACCTTCGCCGGAAACCTCCCCGGTACCACCCAGACCCTGCCCCTCCAGGTCTACCTGCTCCTCCAGGACAACCCGGAGGCAGCCACCTCGGTCTCCCTGCTCCTGCTCGCGATCGCCATGCTCGTCCTCCTCGGGCTCCGGGGACGATGGACCGGGACCCCGAGCGCCGCGGCTGCGGGGCCGCGCGCCTCTGCCGATGAACCGGCCGCCGTCCCCTCGGAGGACATCCGAACGGCCCTGCCGGACCACGTCGAGCCCGACACCGGACGGGACAGCTGGCCGCTGCACGCCGAGGTCACCGGCTTCAACCAGCTCACGCTCGACGCCGACGCCGGAACCACCATCGCTGTCGTCGGCCCCAACGGCGCGGGCAAGACGACCCTCCTGCGCGCCCTGCTCGGGCTCACCCCGCGCGCCCACGCCGCGCTGCGGCTCGGCGAGCTGGACGTCAGCGCCCTGCCCACGCACCGCCGCGGGGTCGCCTGGGTGCCCCAGGACGGCGCGTTGTTCCCCCACCTCAGCGCACTCGCGAACACCGCTTACGGGCTGCGCGCCCAGGGTGTGCCGCGCGCCGAGGCCCGCCGCAGGGCCCAGGAATGGCTCGACCGCCTCGGCGTGGGACAGCTGACCTCCCGCAAGCCGTCCCAGGTCTCCGGCGGACAGGCCCAGCGCATCGCCCTGGCCAGGGCGCTCGCCACCCGGCCCCGGCTGCTGCTGCTCGACGAGCCGCTGGCCGCGCTCGACCAGACCACCCGCGCCCATGTGCGGCACACCCTGCGTACCCACCTCGACAGCTTCGGCGGCGTCTGCCTGATCGTCACCCACGACCCGGTGGAGGCCGTCTCCCTCGCCGACCGCGTCCTCGTCCTGGAGGACGGCCACGTCCTCCAGGACGCCCCGCCGGGCGAGGTCACCCGGCACCCCCACTCCCCCTGGGTCGCGCGCATGCTCGGCCGCAACGCCTGGCCCGGCACCGCGACCGCCGACGGACTCCAGCTGCACGGCGGCGGCCTCCTCGTCATCGCGGAACCGCTGCCGGCGGGTACCGCCGCGCTCGCGGTCATCGCCCCCGAGGCCGTGTCCGTGCACCGCACCGAGCCGGGCGGCAGTCCGCGCAACATCTGGGCGGGCACCGTCCGGGAGATCACCACCAGCGGCAGCCGTCTGCGCGTCCTCATCACGTCACCGCAGGCACCGGATCTCGTCGCCGAGATCACCCCCCACGCGGCGGCCGAACTCGGCCTCGCCGACGGGGTCGCGGTGTGGACCAGCATCAAGGCGACCGAGGCGACGATCGTGGCGCTGTGAGCACCGCCGGACGCCGGGGCTCGCTTCTCACCTCTGCGGGCTGACTCCCGCCACGGTCAGGCCCAGCAGCCGGTTCGCCTCGGCGGCGGGGTCCGCGTGGTGTTCCGTGGCCAGGGCGATGCCGGCGATCAGGGTGAGCAGGTCGGCGACGGTCACGCCGGGCGTCACCGCACCGTCCCGCGCGGCTCGGCGCAGCAGCGGGCCGCCCGCGTCGGTGAGCTTCGCCGAACAGGCCTGCACATGCGCGGCGTCGGGACCGGCCGCTCCGTCGAGGGTCAGTGCGGTGGCCAGTCCCCGGGCGGACGCGGCGTACTCGGTGACGGCACCCAGCCAGTCCACCAACGCGGTCCCGGGGTCGCCCGTCCCGGCCAGTTCGGCGGCGAGGGCGCACAGCGTCTCGATCCGTTCGCGGAAGACCGCCTCCAGCAGTGCGCGACGGCTGGGGAAGTGCCGGCGCACGGTGGCCGATCCGACTCCCGCCGTGCGGGCGATCTGCTCCAGGGAGGCTTCGGCACCGTGCGCGGCGACCTCCGCCTCGGCGATGTCGAGAATGCGCGCATAGTTGCGCCGGGCGTCCGCGCGCTGGCCGGGCATGCCGCCACCTCCTGGGTTCCGATTCGCCGCGCCCGCTGTCCGCTTGCTAAGCGGCGGGCCCCTCCGTATCGTACCGAACCAGAAACGGCGGGGCCCGCCGTTTAGCCTGCGCACCATTCTAGGAGCGTCATGTCCACGGATTCCGCACCCGCGCCCGTACTCGTCACCGGCTCCACCGGCCGGCAGGGCGGCGCCACGGCGCGCGCCCTGCTCGCGGCGGGCCATCCCGTCCGGGCACTGGTCCGCGACCCGGCGACCGGGCGGGCGAAGGCCGTCGAAGCGCTCGGGGCCGAGCTGGTCACCGGCGATCTCCTCGACCGCGACTCGGTGATCCGGGCCGCCGAGGGAGCCCGCGCCGTCTTCTCGGTGCAGATGCCCGACATGAACGGACGGGGCTTCGAGGGCGAGTCGGCCCAGGCGGTCAATCTGATCGAGGGCGCGTTGGCCGCGGGCGTACCGCAGTTCGTGCACACCTCCGTCTCCGGAGCCGGGCAGCACACGGAGGCGCCCGGCTGGGCCGAGGGCCGCTGGGCCGCGATGGAGCCCTACTTCGCGACCAAGGCCGGCATCCAGGACCGGGTCCGTGAAGCGGGCTTCGCGCACTGGACACTCCTCAAGCCGGGCTTTTTCATGGAGAACTTCCTCCCCTCCATGGCCTTCCTGTTCCCGCGCGGCGTCGAGGGCGGCCTGGTGAGCGTGCTGAAGCCCGGGACCCGGCTGTCTCTCGTCGCGGTGGACGACATCGGCGCGGCCGCCGCGGCGGCCTTCGCCGCACCGGAGAGGTTCGACGGGGTGGAGCTGGAGCTGGCGAGCGACTACCTGTCCATGACGGACATCGCCGAGACGCTCTCCCGCGCCCTGGGCACCGAGCTGACCGCACCCGACATGACCGAACAGGAGGCGACCGCCGCCGGAATGCCGGGGATGGGCGCCTCGCACGAGCGGATCAACGTGGTCGGCCAGCCCGCGCGCCCGGAGTACGCGCGCGCTCTCGGCATCCCGCTCACCACGTTCGAGGAATGGGCACAGCGGCATCTGCGGGCCACGGCCTGACGACGGGCGGGACGGCGAAGCCGAACGACGCGATGCCATCGAGGCGGTGCGGAGCAGGCGGAACGGAGCAGGCGGTGCGGAGCAGGTAGAGCGGAGCAGGTAGAGCGGAGCAGGGTAGAGCGGATTCGCGAGCGGGAAGACGAAGCATGACGTCTGCGGCATAGCGTGCCGAATGGTGGGTGCTCGGATCGATCGAAACGATCAATTCCGTCGGTTCTATTGAGCGGTTGAGCGCATGCGTGTTAAAAACCGGCTGACTTCAGCGCGCTCTTCCTCCCACCTCCCGGCTTCCGGAGCACCTATGACGCCCCCTCCCCCGTCCCCCTGGTCCCGCCGCACCTTCCTCGCGGCCACCGGTGGCACCGCACTCGCGGCCGGCCTGGCCGAGACCGGCACCGCCTCGGCCGCCCCCGCCGCCCCCGCGCCGCCCGCCACCGAGGCGGCCGACGCGTTCGCCGCACTGCGCGCCAAGTGGCGCACGCTGATCCTCGGTGAGGGCTTCAGCCCGACCGCCGAGCCCTTCCGGTCGAAGCTCGCCACGCTCGGCACCCAGGCGGCCGGTCTCCGGGACACCATGGTTCCGGCGGCGGGCTCGCTCTGGCCCGGCCTCGGCTACGCCGATCCGTCCCCGGACACCGACCAGGAGTCGTACGGCTACTCGGCCCGGATGAACGACAGCTTCACGCGGCTGAGCACCATGGCCCAGGCGTACGCCCAGCCGGGTACCGGGGTCACCGGGGACACGGCCCTGCGCGACGCCGTCATCACCGGCCTGGACCACCTCTGCTCGGACGTCTACAGCGCGGACGCCGCACCGTTCGGCAACTGGTGGAACTTCCAGATCGGCTCACCGCAGGCGCTCCTCGACACCGCCGTGCTGCTCCACGAGCATCTGTCTGCCGAGCAGCTGACCACCTACTGCCGGTCCGTGGACACGTTCCTGCCGGACTCGGCCGTGGCGAAGTACACCGGCACCAGCACCGGCGCCAACCGGGTCGACCTGTGCCGCGGGATCATCCTGCGCGGTGTCGTCGGCGGCAGCGCGGCCAAGATCCAGCTCGGCCGTGACGCGCTGTCCCCCGTCTTCCCGTACGTCACCTCCGGCGACGGCTTCTACGCCGACGGCTCGTTCGTCCAGCACACCGACGTCCCGTACATCGGAGGCTACGGCGCGGTGCTCCACGACGGCCTCGGCCGGCTGTTCGCACTGCTGCGGGACTCGACGTGGCAGGTGGACGATCCGGGCAGTCAGCTCTTCCTCGACACGGTCGACAAGGCCATCGCGCCCTTCATCTACGACGGCCTGATGATGGACAACGTCTCCAGCCGGGGCATCAGCCGCGGGCTGACGGAGGCCGACGCCTTCCAGCTCCCCCAGGACGACCACACCCGCGCGCACAGCGTGATGGCCTCGGTCGTCCTGGTCGGCCAGGGCGCGAGCGCCGAGGAGCGGGCCCGCTGGAACTCCATGGTCAAGGGCTGGCTGCAACGCGACTCGTACGGTCCCGCCCTCGGGAATCCGAAGCTGAGCCTGGTCAACACGGCCCTGTTGCAGAAGCTGTTCGACGACGACACGGTCAAGGCGTCGCCCGAGCCCGCCGAGCACCGGACCTTCCACAACATGGACCGCGCCACCCACCGCCGCCGTGACTGGGGCGCGTCGGTCAGCATGGCCTCCGCCCGCATCGCGCACTACGAGTTCGGCAACGGCGAGCACGCCCGCGGCTACCACACCGGGTCGGGCTGGCTGTCCTGGTGGGGCGGCGACCACGGTCCGGCGCAGTACTCCGACACCTTCTGGCCGACCGTCGACCCGTACCGGCTGCCCGGCGTCACCGTCTCGAAGAAGCTCCTGCCGGACGGGTTCGGCGGCGAATGGGGCAATCCGAAACCGGACACCACCTGGGTGGGGGGCACCACAGACGGCGAGTTCGGCACCACCGGGCAGCACCTGCGGGGCATCGACAGCACGATGACCGCCAGGAAGTCGTGGTTCTGGCTCGACGACTCGATCGTCTGCCTCGGCGCGGGCATCACCTCGGCCGACGGCGCCGCCGTCGAAACGGTGATCGACAACCGCAACCTCGGCGCGTCGGGCACCGCCGCACTCACCCTCAACGGCATCCCCCAGCCGGGCGCCCAGGGCTGGCACACCACGCGGACGCACACCAAGTGGGCACACATCCAGGGGCACGCCGGCTACGTCTTCCCGCAGGCGGGCGGCAGCCGGATCAGCGCACTGCGCGAGGAGCGCACCGGCGCGTGGAAGGACATCAACGCCGGCAGTTCGCCCACCCCGTTCACCCGGCGCTACCTGACCCTGTGGCAGGACCACGGCACGGACCCGCGGGACGCCTCGTACGCGTACATCCTCATGCCCGGCGCCGGCGAGCTCCGCACCGCCGCCCGCGCCCTGGACCCGCTGTGGCTGCGGATCCTGGCCAACAACTCCCGGCAGCACGGCATCCGCGTGCCCTCCCTCGGTTTCACCGGGATCAACTTCTGGGCCGCGGGCACGGCCGGCACGGTCACGGCCGACGCGCCGGTCAGTGTGCAGATCCGGGAGAGGCGCGACGGTACGGCGACGATCTCGGTGGCCGACCCGTCCCGCAGCGTCAAGAGCCTGACCCTCACCTGGAAACGGCAGGTCACGTCCGTTCTCTCGAAGGCCCCCGCGGTCACCGGTGCCCGGACCGGCTCCTCGCTCACCCTCACGTTCGGCGACCTCAGCGGCAGCTACGGAGCGACCCACCGGGTCAAGGTCCGCACGGCCTGACGGTCCCCGTCGCCACCGGTCCCCCGCCACCTCCGCAGGCCGCCTCGCTCCGGCCGGCGGAGGTGCCCGCCCCCGACGGATCGCGTCGTGCTGTCAGCTCGTCGCGGAACGCGTCGTGGTGTCAGCTCGTCGCGGAACGCGTCGGCTCCGTCCTTGGCGGGGGCGGAGTCGTTCCGCCCGCACCGCAGGACGCCCGCACCCGCAGTTCCGGCAGCAGTTCGAGGTGCTGGCGCGGTGTCGGCGTACCGCCCGACGCGCGCTCGGCCAGGCGCTGCAGAATCAGCTTCGCCGCCAGCTCGCCCACCGCGCGCTTCGGCGGTGCGACGGCCGTCAGCGGTACGTCGGACAGCCCGGCCACCTCGTCGTCGTAGGCGATGAGGGCCAGGTCGGCGGGGACGCTGACGCCGCGCGACTGCAGCCGGGGTACCAGCACGATCGCGTCCTCGTCGCTGTGGACGAGGACCGCGGTGACCCCCCGGCTCCTGACCGCGTCGACGAGGTAATCCGCCATCTCGTCGTACTCGCCGTGCCCCCTGATGGCCGGTGATCCCGGCACGGGCGTCAGCCCGAGCGACTCCACGGCGGCCAGGTACCCCGCGGTGATCTGCGCGGCGTGCGGCCCTTCCTGCAGCACCGCGGCGACGGCCCGGTGCCCGAGTTCGGCGAAGTGGCCCACCGCTTCCGCCGCGCCGTGAGCCCGGTCGGTGCGGACCCGGTCGAGTCCCGCGGCGGGGTTGCCGGCCGGCGCGGAGCGCTCGACCAGCACGGCCGGAACGGGACACTCCAGCAGCCACTTCTCCTGGCCGTCGGCGGGCACCCCGCCGAACCAGCTGGGTGCGATCAGCAGGCCCTCGGCGCCGCCGGCCAGGAGATGATCCGCCTGTACCGGGTCCTCGGTGTCCACGTATCCGGACATCCCCAGCACCAGCCGGCCGCCCTGGGCCTCCACTGCCTCCCGGGCGCCCCGCACGATATCGGCGAAGATGAAGGTGGTGGTCGGCACGATCATTCCGATCACCGCACCCTCGGTGCCCGGGGTCCGTGCCGCCTCCGAGGGCTGATCCGTCGGCCACACGACGGCCCCGTGCAGCCGGCGCAGGCTGCCCCGGGCGGCCAGCGTTTCCACGTCGCGCCTCAAGGTCACGGCGGAGACGCCGAGTTCGGAGGCCAGCTCGGCGACCCGGAGGCTGCCGCGCTGCCGGACGAGTTCGAGTACCCGCTCATGGCGCTGGTCGACATGCAGACGCATGGGCTCCCCCTGTGGCAAGGCCGGACGGCCGCGGAGAGCGGCTCCCCGCAGGTCACGGTATCGCCGGATAGCGTATCGAACGCTTGCGTTCAATACGATCGTTCGCCTGGTGATCGCGTGAGCCTCGGCCACGGTCTGAGCTATACGTCGGTCGAGTACGGCGTCCCCCGGCTGTCCCGCTCGTCCGCTGCGGCGGCGGAGTTCGGTACGGACGGACCTCGCGGTCCGGCGGAACCGCTCCTGTGCACGGTGGAGGTGCACAACACGGGCGACCGGCCCGTGCGGGAGACGGTCCAGCTCTACGTGCGCCGGGTGCTCGGCGGAACGCCGTGGCCGCGTGTACGGGAGCTGCTCGGCTTCGCCCGTGTCGACCTGGTGCCCGGAGCGCGGACCGAGGTCTCCTTCCCGCTCGGGACGCGGACCCTGGCCCCCGTCACCCGTGCGCTGGAACGGGCCGTGAAGCCGGGGGAGTTCGCGATCGGGACGGGCCCGTCCTCGGACCGGACCCGCGAGGCCCGGCTGACGGTGACGGCCCGGACCGGCGGCAGCCGAACTCGCCCTGGTCGTCGAGATCGACGAGATCTTCCGCCACTGTCCGGCGGCCCTCCGCCGCTCGGGGGTGTGGTCGCCCGGGACATGGGAGCGGGCCGCCGGGACGACCCCGGCCTGACTCACGCCGGGCCGGCCGAAGGCCCCGCCCGAAGAGGGCGCTCAGCCTCCTTCGAGTTCCCGGCGCACCGTAGCGGCGATGCGGTTGAGTGCGGCCCCCATATGGCGGCGCTGAGCGGCGCTGAGCGGATCGAAGACGAGCCGCTTCACCTGCGCGACGTGTTCCGGTGCGCTCTCGACGAGCTTCTGCCGGCCGGCCTCGCTCAGGGTGGCGAGGGTGTACCGGCCGTCGACGGGGTCGGGTCGGCGGGCGACCCAGCCGCGGGCCTCGAAGCGGTCCATCACCTTCGACAGGCGGGGCTGGGTGCTGTCGCAGACCCGTGCCAGGTCGCTGAGCCTCATCGTGGCAGCTTCGGCCATGGACAGCTGGGCCAGAACCCCGTACTCGAAATTGGAGATACCGGCCTCTCGCTGCAGCTGGCGGTCGAGGGCCGCCGGGAGGGCGATCACGACCGTGAGCAGCGCCTGCCACACGTCCTGCTGGTCGTCGTCGAGCCAGGGTGACTGGGTTTCCATGAGCCCCATCATACTTGCCCAGGCAAGTCGGGTCACTTGCCTGGGCAACTCTCAATGAGCTACGTTTTCACTTGCCTGAGCAAGTGAAAGCACTTGCCCAGGCAAGTGAAGGAGCTGGTTTCGATGACCACCACGAGCAGCCTGGCCTCCCCGAACGGCCTGACTTCCCCCTTCCCGTTACGCACACCGGCCGCGGCGTACGACGACCTCCTTGCCCGGGTCCTGCCGAAGGCGCGTGAGCAGCGGGTGTGGACCCCCTCCGACGGGCCCCTGCCCAGCCTCTTCGTGAGCCACGGGGCCCCGTTCACCCTCGACGACCCGCAGTGGCTCGGCGAGCTCTTCGACTGGGCCGGGTCGATGCCCAAACCCCGCGCCATCGTTGTCGTCTCGGCGCACTGGGAACGGGCACCGGTCGCGATATCCGGGGCCGCCGCCGGCACCCCGCTCCACTACGATTTCAGCGGCTTCCACCCCCGCTACAAGACCCTTCCCTACGCGACCCCGGACGCCACCGACCTGGCTCGTCGGCTCACGGGCCTGCTGGGCCGGACGCCGGTGCACGAGTTCGCCGACCGCGGCCTCGACCACGGCGCCTTCATCCCGCTCATGGCCATGTATCCCGCGGCCGACGTCCCGGTCGTGCAGCTGTCGATGCCCAGCCTCGACCCCAGCGCCCTGATCGAGCTCGGGGCACGCCTGCGGCCGCTGCGCGAGGAAGGCATCCTCGTTCTCGGCTCGGGCTTCATGACGCACAGCTTCGCCGTCTTCCGCCGGCCGGAGCTCGCAGCCGACACCACGGCGTTCGACGAATGGGCCGTTGACGCTCTCGCCCGGGGCGACGCCGACGCCCTCACCGACTACCGCAACAAGGCACCCGGCGCCGCGGTCGCCCATCCGACGGCCGACCACTTCGTCCCACTGCTGCTCACCGTCGGCGCCGCCGACGACCCCGGCAGCGCCGTGAGCGCCATCGACCGCATGGTGATGGGCAACTCCACCCGGTCGGTTCAGCTGACCTGAGCACCCCGACGTACTTCCCGTCCCGCCCGATCGCCCCATCCGTTGGCGACGGCATCGATACACCCTGGAGGAAAGTGCCATGAAGGCAATACGTTTCCACGAGTTCGGCAACAGCGAGGTCCTGCGCTACGAGGACGTCGACCGTCCGGTCCCCGGCACCGGGCAGGTGCTGGTGCGGGTGGCGGCCACATCGTTCAACCCGGTCGACGACCACATCCGCGCCGGTGTCATGGCCGAGATGATGCCGATCACTCTCCCGTACGTGCCGGGGATCGACCTGGCGGGCACCGTCGCCGAACTCGGCGCGGACGTGACGGGCCTGGAGGTCGGCGACCGGGTCGTGGCGATGCTGCCCCTCGACTCCGCCGGCGGCGCCGCCGAGTACGCGCTCGCCCCGGCCGAGTCCCTGGCCCCGGCGCCCCGGACGACCGAACTGGTCGACGCGGCGGCACTGCCGCTGATCGGCCTGGCGGCCTGGCAGACGACGTTCGAGCTCGCCGAGCTGAAGCCCGGTCAGACCGTCCTGGTCAACGGGGCGGGGGGCGCGGTGGGCAGCCTCGTGGTTCAGCTCGCCGTCGAGGCGGGCGCGCACGTGACCGCGGTGGACTCGCCGCAGCACGCCGACCGCCTTCGGGGTTACGGCGCGGACCGGGTCGTCGGCCCCCTCGCCCTCGCTTCGGGCCCGGCCGCCGTGGGTGGTCCGTTCCACGTCGTGGTGAACCACGTGCGCGTCGCCCCGGAGGAGCTCGCGCAGCTGACGAACTACGTCGCCGACGGCGGAGTCGCCGCCAGCACAGCCGGCCCGATTCCCGAGGCCCCCGCCCGGGGGGTGCGCAGTGCGAGCCTGTGGGTCCGCAGCGACGGAGCGCAGCTGGCCGAGCTGGTCGCCAGGATGGACGCCGGCACGCTCCGGCTCCACGTCGCCGACCACCGCCCGGTGGCCGAGCTGGCCGCCGTGCATGAGGATGCCGGCGCCGGACGGCTGCTCGGCAAGACGGTCGTGGTCGCTCCCTGATCACACCCTTCCGGGCCGCCCGCCGGTGGGCGGCCCGGAAGTCCGACGATCCGCCGCCATGGTGCCGGCGATCGAGAAGACGGACATCCGGATGAACGGCACACGGATGCCGGTCCGCCGGGCACCCTCGACATTGCCGCCGACGGCGAAGACCTGCCCACTTCCGCGGCACGGGGAACGGTGCCCCGGCCGTGGCCGGGGCACCGTTGGGAGGAATCAGTCCATCAGGCCGCTCGCGAGTGTCGCCCCCAGCTCCCAGCACGCCTCGGTATCGGCCTTGCCCGGCTCGCCCGTCACCGTCACGGCGTCCGCCGCGCGGCGCCACCCCATACCCGTGGTGATCGACTCGATGGCCCGTACCGCCCCGGTGACGTCGTTGCCACCGTGCACGTAGTACCCGAAGGGCCGGCCGCGCGTCGTGTCCAGGCAGGGGTAGTAGACCTGGTCGAAGAAGTGCTTGAGGGCTCCCGACATGTAGCCGAGGTTGGCCGGGGTGCCGAGCAGAACGCCGTCGGCGGCGAGCACGTCGGACGCCGTCGCGGCGAGTGCCGCGCGCCGCACGACCCGGACGCCCTCGATCCCCTCCGCCGCCGCACCGGAGACGACGGCTTCGAACAGCGCCTGGCAGTTCGGCGAGGGCGTGTGATGAACGATCAGCAGAGTGGCCACACCCCCGAACCCTGCCGCCCCCGCCTCCAGGCCGCAAGCGAGGCACGCGTCACATGGCGACCGCACCACGGGCGCTCAAACCGCCGGGCGCGCGCACCGTTCACCGGTCCGCCCTGCGGCGGCACGCTCCCGGTCCGCCCGGCGCGTGCACCGTTTCCGGTCCACCCGGCGCGTGCACCGCTTCCGGTCCGCCGGCCGGGCACGATCACGCCGGACGGCGGGCGGTGACCAGCCAAGCGGTACCGCGCAGCCGGACGGCACCCCGTTCCTCGTGGTCGCGCAGGCGGTTCACGAGCGCCTCGCGGGCGCGGTCCCGGGTCCCCTGGTCCACCTGATCGGTCAGATGGCGTCCAGGACCGCTGTCCAGCAGGAAGTCCGCCGCGTCCTCGGCGTCCCGTCCCCAGTCCCCGTACGCCTCCACGCCCACCGGACTGACGTCCACGAACCCCGCCGAGGAAAGCACCGTGCGGATGCGGTCCGGATCCGCCAGGGAGAACATCCCCGGACCGCCCGGCGCCCCGAACTCCCCGAGGGGCAGGTGGTCGCGCAGCACGGACATGGCCTGGATCCACTCGTTGCCGCCGGCGTCAGCGGCGCAGATGAACGCCAGGCGGCCTCCGGGGCGCAGGGCGCGGCCGATATTGGTGAAGGCTGCGACGGGGTCACCGAAGAACATCACCCCGAAGCGGCTGACCGCCACGTCGAAGGCGGCGGGCTCGAAGGGGTGGACCTGGGCGTCCGTGTGATCGAACGTCACATTGCCGATGCCCTCCCGCGCCGCCGTCAGCCGGGCGCGCTCCAGCATGGGGACCGACAGGTCGACCCCCAGCACCCGCCCGAGGGCGGCTCGCCCGGCGGCCAGCCGTGCCGTCTTTCCGGCTCCGCAGCCGACATCGAGCACCCGGTCCCGCTCGCCTATCGCGGCCGCGGCGAGCAGCGGTTCGTTGAAGCCCCCGTTCACCGCGTCCCAGCGGTCCTGATTGCGCGCCCAGTACGTGCCTTCGTAGCCGTTCCATGCCTGCGCCTGCTCGGTGTTGGCGATGCTCAGCATCGGGTGCCTCCTACTGGGTGCGGGAACGCCGGATCTATGATGGGCGTACGCCCATACAGTATGGGCGCGCGCCCATACTGGCAACCCCAGCCTTGCCCGGCGGGCCGCGACATCACTTCGGAAGGAGCCCCCATGTCACCGCGTGGAGTAGCGATGCCGGACGTTCGGGAGCGGCTGTTCGCCGCGGCGGAGCGTGTGCTGGCCCGTGAGGGGCCGGGAGCCCTGACCAGCAGGGCGATCACCGGCGAGGCGGGCTGCGCCAAGGGCGTGCTGCACGCCCATTTCGCCGGCCTGGACGAGTTCGTCGCCGATCTGGTGCTGGACAGGTTCGCGCACACCGCACGGCAGGCCGAGGCGCTGCCCGGACGGGCGGGCGGGGGCACGGTGGCCGGGAATCTCCGCGATGTCGCGCTCGCGCTTCTGGACTCCGGCGGTCCGACGATCGCGGGCCTGGCCGTGACGCGCCCTGCCGCCTCCCTGCGGCTGCGCCAGGCACTGGAGGCGGGGGCGCCGGGCTTCGCGTCGATCCAGGAGTCGATCACCCGGTATCTGGACGCCGAACAGCACCTGGGCCGTCTCGCGGCGGGTACCGACACGGCCGCGGTCGCGCTCGCCGTGGTCGGAACCACTCATCACCTACTGATGACGGGCTGGCCCGGCGCCCCGGACCCCCGGGAGCAGGTGCGCGGGCTGATCGCCATGCTCGCTGGGGCTGCCGGGTCTGCCGCCTCCGACGACGCATCGGCCGGGGAGTAGACGCGGGTACGCCTGCCGCCGCCGCGGCCCTGCTCCCGGTCGCGGGGTGTCAGGACGTGGCGCGGCCGGTCCCCCCGGATGTTCGCGGCCATGGGGCGACCGACGCGCCTCGCCGGGCGCGCCGTGGAGGCGTGAATGACGCGGATCGGCAGGTGGTCCGGCACCAGCGACTTGACGCGGTCTGCCGTTGGCCTACCAGTGGCGCCAGATCCCTCCGGGAGCGCCATCCCGGGCGTTGCTGTGCGGTGCGCCCGGGTACAGGCCGCCGGTCGGCCAGTCAAGGAGGCAGGACCCGGACGCGATGCTCGCTTTGTCGACCAGGCCGCGTGCCTGCGGGGAGGTCAGCATCGCGCACACCGACATGCCGCCCGACGACTCACCGAAGGCGGTGATGTTGTCCGGGTCGCCGCCGAACGCCTTTGCGTTGTCCTTGGCCCACTGGGTGCCGGCGATCTGGTCTGCCAGTCCGAAGTTGCCCGATCCGGGCAGGCCGGGCAGGCCGAAGTAGCCGAAGACGCCCAGCCGGTAGTTGAGGGTCACCACGATGACGTTGCCCTGGGCCGCCAGCCGGTCGGCGTTGTACTCGCTGCCGGCGCCGCTGGTGTAGCCGCCGCCATGCCACCACACCATGACGGGCAGTTCGGCACCCGGCACCACCTTGCGCGGCGTCGTGACGTTGACGAACAGGCAGTCCTCGTCCGTGGAGGCGGGCTGACCCGGCCCACGGGACGTCTGCGGGCAACTGCTGCCGGGTCGGGTGGCCTCCCGGACGCCCGGCCACGAGGCCGCGGGCCGCGGTGGCGCCCAGCGCAACTTGCCGACCGGCGGTTTCGCGTAGGGCACACCGAGAAAGTGCCGGGCCGTCGCGGTCGAGTCACCTCGCAGCAGCCCGGTGTCCACCCGAACCGTGACCGGTGCGTCCGTCGGCGACACTGCCGCGGCCGCCGTCTCCAGGGGAGCTTGGGAGCAGCCCGCGGTGGACAGCGCAGCCAGCGCCACAGCGACTACAAACATCGCGGACAGCCTCATGACGCACCTTTCAGACACATAGCGTCACAGTAAGGGCGGGTCCGTATCCGCGCCCGGATGAAGGAAACGTGTCGCTGAGACGGCTGCCCGGCGAAACTCCGCATCAGCCCCGTGACGTTCGGAGTTCAACACGACTGCTGACTCACCCGCACATCAGGACCTTCTTGCGACGATGACGCTTCGCCCATTCGACGGACACGCGGTGGCAAATCCAGTGAATGTGGTGCTGCGCGATGCGCGCGCCCTGGGTGGGCTGGTCCTCACCCACGCTACTACCAGCGACCTGACAGACCTGGCCGAACCCGAGGTCCCTCCACCGGCGGACATCTATCGCTCCCACCCGTTCTCGGGCCGGCCGCAGCGCGCCCCCACCAATCATCGCCTCGACGCACACAGCTACTTCACCACGCGCCACACCTTCATCAGCCCGAAGGAGTGGCTGGGCCTTCAACGCAGACTGCGGTCGAAGCAGCACACGGCCTCCCGTATTGGCCAATGGCGAATCTGGTACGAGCCGGACCACCTGTCGCTCCAGGCCATCGCGGACCGGGAAGGAACCATCCTTGCCACCATCCGGCTCGCCTTCCTCAAGGGCAACATCAGCTGCGTCCTATCCGGATCGCTCCCGAAGGCGATGAACGGACACCGTTCTTCCAAACGGGCGATTAAACCCCGACTATCCTTTGTGCTCCGTCAGTCGAAAGCGGGGGAGAATATCGTGAACGTCGAGATCGGCCTGAACGGCGACGAAGCGGCCTACGAGTTGCGGCAGTTGGAGACGTGGCTACGAGATGACGACGAACTCAGAGGCTCTACGATCTCGGGTCGGTACGCGCCCTCTGAGAGCGGCGACATGGGGCCGGTCCTCGAGGCACTGCAAGTGCTCCTGGAACCGCAAGGAGTCCTGACCGCACTTGCCGCGTCCGTCGGCACCTGGGCCGGAGTTCGACGCCGCAACGTCCATATCCGCGTGCGCAGCGGCGAGAAGGAGGTCGAGATCGACGCCGCGCGGCTGCGTGACCCGGACGGCATCGCCAGCCGCATCCTGCGCGAACTGGAGGGCGAGCCCGAGGCATGACCCAGCTACCGAACGCCGCCGCCCGTGCCGTACTAATCGGCACTGCCACCTACCGAGTGTTCGAAGAAATCCCCCACTCGTACAACAACATCCGTGGTCTCGCAGGAGTGCTCACCAATCCTGAGCTCAGCAGTTTCACCCCCGAGCAGGTGAGGTTGGTCGACGACCCGGTGGCACCAGCAGACATCATGCAGCCGCTCAAACAGGCAGCCGAAGAGGCCGAGGACATCCTGCTGGTCTACTACAGCGGTCATGGTCAGCTGTCCGGGGACAACAGCGAACTCCACCTGACTCTCACCGGTAGCGAACCCGAGGCACCGTGGTCCAGCCTGCCGTTCTCCTACGTTGCTGACATCATCAAGCAGTCTGCGGCATCCACCAAGATCATTGTGCTCGACTGCTGCTACAGCGGCCGCGCGCACAGTGACCTCATGTCCGACCCATCGCAGCTGGTCAAGGACCAGCTCGCCGCCGAAGGTCTGTACTGCCTCACGTCAGCGCCGAAACACCGACGCTCGAAAGCCCCGGACGGAGACACCTACAGCGCGTTCACTCACTACCTCTTGGACACCCTCAAGAGCGGAATCCCAACGGCTGGGCCGCAGCTGCGCATGACCGACATCTACGGCGACGTGCGCAAGCGGATGCGCGCCACCAAGTTCCCGCTCCCAGAGCAATGCAATAAGAAGGAGGCTGGCGACTTTCCTCTTGTACGCAATCGCGCATTCGGAGCACCTCTACCCGAACCCGGCGTACCCGAGCTCGACTTCAGCCGATCACGTGCCGTCGTCATCGGCTGCGCCACCTACGAGAACGACGGACTCATCGATCTTCCCTCAAGCCACAACGACGCCCTGGCGATCCGCGAAGCACTCCTCAACGCCACAATCTTCGGATTCGCTCCGGAGCACTGCACTCTGGTCCTTGATCCCGGCACGCCGGCCGATTTGCTCGGGCCCGTAGGGGACGCGGCCGAAGACGCCGAAGACCTGCTCCTCGTCTACTACTCAGGCCACAGCGGCGTCTCACGCTCAGGCGATCTGAGTCTCCTGACACGAGGAAGCCGGGTGGATCGACTCTCCTACACCGCGGCACCAGCTTCAGTCCTCGCAGGAATCCTCGGTGAGTCCAGAGCACGGGAACACGTCGTCATTGCTGACACGAGCTTCGGCGGCCGTCTGGCGGACGCCGCCTCCGCTACGACGGCCGACGTCTACACCCTCTGCTCGACAGACCGCACCGGACTGGCGTACGTGGAAGGCGACCACGCAGCCTTCACTGCCAAACTGCTCAAGATGCTGCACGCCGGCATCCCTGGAGCCGCGGCACACCTCACCCTGATCGATGTCTTCTCCGCCATGCAGGAAAACGACGGAAGCGACCGTGGGCCATTCCTCTCCCTGAGCGGAACCAGCAAGATCCGCTGTCTTCTCCGCAACAGTTCAGACGAGACCAACACATCAGCCCAGCACAGCTGCCTGATGACCGCATAGGCTCTGGGTTTCGTGCACCTCGGCTCCGGCCCCTCGCCGAGGTCCTCCGCCGACCCTGGGAACGTCGTGCGGAACCCGGTCGACTCACCCCCGCCCGCGTTCACCGCGGGTTCAGGAACCTCCGCCCCCACATGGCATGCCCAGCCCGCGCAGCCAAACCGAACCGGCCGGGCCCGCCTGGTCGACGAGGACTGGGGACTGCTCTACGGCCGCCCGGTCCAACTGGGCAAGAACCCCACCCGGCCCAAGGCCAGGATCCTCGCAGCCGGCAATGACGCCTGCCGGCTGCTGGAACTCATCCACCAGAACGGACCGGACCGGTTCGGCCCACAAGCCGAGGCGCTGCGACGGATCGTCGTGCAGAACTACTATCGCGACCCGGCAGGGCGCCCGCGCTGGCGCACCGCCGACGAAGGTGCCCTGCCGCCCTCCGCCTTGCGATCGTCTCGCCGTACGACACCACACGCGCCTGGGCGCATCGCGGGCTACTGCCCGCCGAGCACCTGGTCGACGCCGGCTTCAGCTCCTTTGTCCACCTGGACGGGGCCGAACGCGAGCACCGGGTCACCGTCACCGGGCCAGTGCCGGGCGTCCCCACCCGTCAGCACCGCCGGGGCCAGACCTTCCTGGACCATGATGGCCTGCCCCGGCCGAAGTCCTGGCCAGTCCTCGAGACCAGAGCCCGACGCACCAAGGTTCCCGACAGAGTCAAGCTAGACGGCGCCCGCGCCTGTTCCTGGGGCAGTGGGGGCCGCTCCCCCGATCCTGACCGGCTGGTCCTTGACCGGCCGGGTGTGTGCCTTGGCCAGACACGCGGGCAATGCCAGCACGGCGCTGTGATCTCCGGCCCGGTACGCGCTCGGTGTCATCCCCACGAGTTCGGTGAACCGTGAGCTGAACGAGCCGAGGGAGGTACAGCCGACCGCCATGCACGCGTCGGTCACAGTCATGCCCGTACGCAGCAGCGCCATCGCCCGCTCGACCCGCCGGGTCATGAGGTAGCTGTACGGGGTCTCGCCGTAGGCCGCCCGGAACGCTCGGGAGAAATGCCCCGGCGACATCAGCGCGCGGCTCGCCATGGCCGGCACGTCGAGTGGCCGTGCGTACTCCCGGTCGACGAGATCCCGCGCCCGGCGCAGGTGCGCGAGGTTGGCAAGGTGCGGGTCGTCCATGTGCCGAGGGTACCTCCGCCCGTGCGGCCAACCCTGCGATTCCCGCCGTTCTCAAAGCACGTGTTCCTGGGTGCCGGACCGTGCCGAGACGCGAGTGGCGAGGTCGGTGAGCCGTGTGCGCTGACCGGCGGACAGCTCTTCGGTGAGCGCGGCCACCCGGCGGCCGTTCCCGCCCGCCGGTCGCGCGGGATGCCGAGCGGCCTGATCTGGTCGAATCTAGTACGTGCCGCACACCACATGCCGCAGACCACAGGGTGGCGGCAGCCCGATCGGAACGGGAGAACCCCATGCACGCCGCAGTCGTACGGTCCTTCGGATCCCCGCCCCGGTTCGAGAGCTTCCCGGCCCCCAGCGCCTCCGGGGACCACGAGGTCCTTGTCGACGTCCTGGCCGCCGGTCTGCACCCCCGGGTGCGCTCGGCCGCGAACGGCAGCCACTACACCTCCGACGGCACGCTGCCGCTGATTCCCGGGTTCGACGCGGTCGGCCGCACCCAGGAGGGCGAACTGCTCTACTTCGTCGCCACGGACACGGCCCTGGGCACCATGGCGGAGCAGGCGGTGGTCGACCGCCGCCGGGCCATCGCCCTGCCGCCCGGAACCGACCCCGCCGACGTGGCCGCGGCCATGAACCCCGGCATGTCCTCCTGGGTGGCGCTGCGCTCCCGTATCTCCTTCAAGCCCGGCAGCTCCGTCCTGGTCCTGGGTGCCACGGGCAACGCCGGTCAGCTGGCCGTCCAGATCGCCCGGCATCTCGGGGCCGGCCGGGTGATCGGCGCGGGCCGCGCCCCGGAACGCCTCCGCCTGCTGGAGGGCATCGGGGCCGACGAGACGGTGAGCCTGACCGGCGACGACACGGCGGTGGCCGACCGGCTCGGGCAGGCGGCCGCGGACGTCGATGTCGTCATCGACTACCTGTGGGGCCAGATCACCCAGCAGGCCATGCCCGCGCTGCTGACCGCTCGCGCCGACCGCGCGAAGGCGCTGACCTGGATCCAGATCGGATCCATGGCCGGCCAGAACATCACGCTGCCCTCGTCCCTGCTGCGCGCGGCGAACCTGAACATCATGGGCAGCGGCCAGGGTTCCGTGACGACCGCGGGCATCGTCGCCGAACTGCCCTCCCTCGCCGAGCAGATCGTCGCCGGAACACTGACCGTGGACCCGCTGCTCATCCCGCTGAGCCAGGTCGAGCAGGCCTGGAACACCGCGACCGCCCCAGGCCAGCGGATCGTCCTGACGCCCTGACGTCGTCCGCGCACCGCACGCCGCTGATCCCACGCGCCCGCCCCCGCTCCGGCACCGGGGCGATTCATGAACCGTCCGCGCCGCGGCACCAAGGACGAGACGGCGCAGACGTTGCATAATGCGGCTCCAAGAGCTCACGACACCCACCACGAAGGAGTCCCCCGTGGCTTTGACCCGTGAAGAGCGCGAGCGGTTTCTGGCGGAGCCGCACATCGCCGCGCTGGCCGTGAACGTCGCCGAGCAGGACCGGTCACCGCTGACGGTCCCGATCTGGTACCAGTACCGGCCGGGCGGTGATGTCTGGATCATGACGGGGCTCAACTCCCGCAAGGGGAAAGCGATCGCCGAGGCGGGCCGGTTCTGCCTGATGGTCGACCGTGTCTCGCCGACCGTCCGATACGTCTCGGTCGAAGGCCCCGTCATCTCGACGGTCCCGGCCACACGCGAACGCCTGGTGGAGATGTCGTCGCGCTACCTCGCCGCCGAGAAGGTCGACGGCTATGTCGACTTCGCCTGGAAGGAGCACGGCGAGCAGGTGGTCATCCACATGCGGCCGCAGCGCTGGCTCAGCTCGGACCTCGGCGAGGTCTGAGGAGGGCAGGACCCACCGGGCCGTCTGTCGCCGCGTTCATGCAGCCGCGTTCATGCAGCTGTGATCCATGCAGCTGTGATCATGAAGTTGCTCCGGGAGCCGCGCCGAGCTGTCGCATCTGCGCGAGGACGTCGACGACTCCCCAGGTCTCAGCGATCCGGTCGCCCGCGAAGCGGAAGATGAAGATCTCGTTGTAGGCGACCGGCCTTCCGGTGGGCTGAAGGCCCATGTACTCGCCCAGGTGGGTCCCGGTGACCGTGTTCCTGGAGACCAGTCTGTCCCCCTCGGCGATCATGTCCTCGACCTCGATGTGAAGGTCGGGGAAGGCCCGGCAAAGCGTCGTGAACACCTCCTTCAGGGCCTGCGCCCCCGTCGCTTCGACCGGCAGGGACGTGCGGATCAGCACGTCCGGCTCGAACAGCTCGTCGATCGTCTTCGCGATGAGCTCCGCGTCGCCGCGGTTGACGGCCTCATGCAGTCGGCCGAGCGTCGCTCTGTGGTCGGTTGACCGGGCTGTGGACATCTGGCTTCACCTCGGGTCGGCACGTGCATTCGGGTGGTTGCCGCTGGTCGCGGCGAGGGCGTGGCCGCCGGTGTGCGGCAGCGCGTCCGGCTCGGATCACTTCTGGAGGACGGCCTCGATGTCGAGGCTGATCGACACCTTGTCGCCGACCACGCCGCCGATGCCGTCCATCGGGATGCGGATGCCGAAGTCACGCCGGCTGATCTGCGCGGTCGCGGAGAAGGCGGCCCGCCGGGCATCGGACGGGACCGGGCCGAACCCGTTCGCCCTCACGGCCAGCGGCACCTTACGGGTGACACCGCGAATCGTCAGTTCACCGTCGACGGCCCAGCCGTCAGCGGTCCGGCGGATGCCGGTGGAGCGGTAGCTCATCGTCGGGTACTTCCCGACGTCGAAGTAGTCGGCGGAGCGGAGGTGGTCGTCACGCCGCTCGTTGCCGGTGCCGATGGACGCGGTGTCGATCGTCGCGACGACCGACGAGCCCAGTGGGTCCTCGCTCGTGACGATCGTGACGTCGGAGCCGGTGAACCGGCCGCACACCTTGCTGACCATGAGTTGCCGGACGGTGAAGGCGATCTCGGAGTGCGCCGGGTCGGCCTTCCAGGTGCCGGCCGCATAGCCGGGGATCGTGCCGGTCGCTGGTGCGGAGCTCATGGCTTCCTCCATGGTCGTGATGCCGCTGCCGGGGACACCCCCGGCGGGCCGCCCGTGCGCGGGCCCCGCGACGCGACCGCCGCGAACCGTCCTGGGCATGACCGCTGGTATGTCCCTCATACCAAAGCGACGAACGAACACCCGCCCAGGGGACAGCCCGGGTCAGAGTTCTTCGATCCGCCTGATCAGGAACCGTCGCTCGGGGGTCGAGGTGGCCAGTTCGAGCGCCCGCCGGTACGCGTTCCGGGCCTCGGCGTCACGCCCGAGACGCCGCAACAACTCGCCACGGGTCGAGTGGAGGTAGAGGTACCCGTCCAGGTCGAGGCTGTCGACGGTGCGCAGCGCCGCGGCGGGGTCGCCGGCCTGGCAGACCGCCACCGCGTGGTTGAGCTCGACCACCGGGGAGCCGGTGAGTTCGACCAGACGCCAGTACAACGCGGCGACCCGGGGCCAGTCGATCCGCTCCCGCGTCTGCATCGACGCGATCAGGGCCTGGACGACATAGGCGCCGCGCCCGCCCAGCGCGAGCGCCCGGTCGAGCACCACCCGTCCCTCCGCGATCCGGCGGGTGTCCCACAGCGACCGGTCCTGATCGCCGAGCAGCACGAGGTCCTCGCCGGAGAACCTGGCCCGCCGCCGGGCGTGGTGGATCATCATCAGTGCCAGCAGCCCGTGCGCCTCCGGCTCGTCCGGCATGAGCGAGGCGAGCACCCGTCCCAGGCGGATGGCTTCGGCGCCGAGGTCGACCCGGCCCCGGTAGCCCTCGTTGCAGATCAGGTAGATCACCGCGAGTACCGCGTCGACGCGGTCCGGCAGCAGTTGCGCGCCCGGAACCGCGAACGGGATCCCGGTTGCCCTGATCTTGTTCTTGGCGCGCGTCAGGCGCCGCTTCATGGTCTCCTCGGAGACGAGGAACGCCCGCGCGATCTCAGCCGTCTCCAGGCCGCCGAGGGCCCGCAGGGTCAGTGCCACCTGCCCCTCCAGCGGCAGGGCCGGGTGGCAGCAGGTGAAGATCAGCTCAAGCCGTTCGTCCTTGATCACGGTGTCGTCGAACTCGTCCATGACGGCCTCGGGTGCGGGCAGCAGGTGGATCTTCTCGGCAAGGGTGTGTTCCCGGCGAATCCGGTCGATCGCCCGGTGGCGCGCAGTCGTCACCAGCCACGCACCCGGATTGGCCGGTACGCCCGAAGCGGGCCAGCTCCGCGCCGCGACGGCGAACGCCTCCTGCGCGGCGTCCTCCGCCCTGTCGAAGTCACCGAGGTACCCGACCAGCGACGCCAGCACCCGGCCCCACTCGTCCCGGAAGACCTCCTCCAGCACGTTCAGCGCCGCACCACCGGCCTGATCTCCACAACACCGCCGAGCCGGGCGGCCGGGACACGCGACGCCAGCTCGATCGCTTCGTCCAGATCGGCCGCCTCGATCAGGCAGAAGCCGCCGAGCACCTCCTTGGTGTCCGCGAACGGGCCGTCGGTCATCAGCGTCCGGCCGCCGACCACGCGCACACTCGTCGCCGTCTCGGCGGACTGCAACTGCCCGGCGCCGACGCACCGCGGATCGTCGGCCAACGCCAGATACTCGGCGTACGCCGCCTCGCGTTCCTCCTCCGACAGCGTCTCCTCGTGGCCGGGCTCGGTGTAGATCATCAGGGCGTACCGCATCACGGCCTCCGGAATCAGCGGGCTCTCACCCTCACGACGAACGAGCAGCGGCGCAGGGGACAGCGACGGGGTCACCGATGCCGGGCAGCGGCAGGCGGGCAGCGGCAGCGGGTCCAACCGTACGGCCGCCGGCTCGGCGCCGGCGTCATCGTGGGCAACGCGACGGGCCGGCCCCTCGGGTGCCTTCGGGAACCGGGTCAGCCGGACGGTTCGTCGGGCACGGGGTGGTCCGGATGGCGATGGCCTGCGGGCGGGGCGCCGCGCCGGCCGGTTCCTGCCTCGTCCGTATCGGGCATCTCCAGGTCCGGTTGCTCGGCGGCCTTCGGCCGCATCGGGCCGCCGACCACGTCCAAGGGGTCCTCGTCGGCGGTGGCCTGCTGATCGGGCGGGTCCCGCGGAATCGGGTCTCCGCTGTTCCCCCGGTCTTTCGGGTGAAGGTCGTTCACGGTGTTCTCTCTTCCTCCCATAGGCGTCATGCCCGGTGCAGGTACCCGGGTGACCGGCGCTGATGCATGGCCACCGCGGTAACGGATGGCTACTGGTCAGGGGTTGCGTGCCCCTGGCCGGTCGCCCCGGTCAGTCCGTCCTCGTCCGTCCTCGGCCGCCTCCCGGCTCCGACGGTGCACGGCCTGCTCCAGGTTGGGCAATACATTCGTCCCACAGGAGAGCGGATCACGCTCACCGAGAACATGGGCCGGGGTCTCATTTCACGTTCCGGAATGTGAACAGCGGCGCCTGGGCAGTGGACGACCGTCTAGTCTGGTCCGTGCAGCTGGTTCGCCCTGTCCGCCAGGCAGGCGCGTCGCAAGAGGGAACCCGGTGGAATTCCGGGACTGCCCCGCAGCGGTGAGTGGGAACGACCGCCGTCATACGCACTGGATCCGGTTGGATCTGGGAAGCGACGGCCAGTAGGTGTCCGCCCAGGCGGATGTGCCCGCGAGTCCGAAGACCTGCCCGTTGCCCGCACGCGACCCCTCGCGTGCGGATATCCCGGTGACCTCGTGGGCGGGTCGGCGTACATACCAGACGGAAGACCGCGCCGATGGCGTGTGCGAGATCCGTCCGGTACGTCATCCCTTCGCGTCCGTGTCCCGTCCCCGGGATGTTCAGGAGTCATCTCGCGAAGGAGATTTCCGTGACAGCCAAGCCCGCAGCCGCGGCAGCACGAGCCACCGTGTACGGCTACCCCCGCCAGGGCCCGAACCGGGAACTGAAGAAGGCCATCGAGGGCTACTGGAAGGGCCGCGTCAGCGCCGACGCCCTCCGGGAGACGACGGCCGGCCTGCGCCGGACCAACTGGAGGCGGCTGGCGGACGCCGGCGTCCACGAGGTGCCCACCGGCGACTTCTCGTACTACGACCATGTGCTGGACACCAGCGTCATGGTCGGCGCGGTCCCGGCGCGCCACCGTGCGGCCGTCGACGCCGACGCCCTCGACGGCTACTTCGCGATGGCGCGCGGCACCCAGGACGTGGCGCCGCTGGAGATGACCAAGTGGTTCGACACCAACTACCACTACCTCGTCCCCGAACTCGGCCCGGACACCGTCTTCACCGCCGACTCCACCAAGCAGGTCACCGAGCTGAAGGAAGTCCTCGCGCTCGGGCACACCGCCCGGCCGGTACTCGTCGGTCCCCTCACCTATCTCCTGCTGGCCAAGCCCGCTCCGGGGGCGCCGGCCGGCTTCGAACCGCTCACCCTGCTGGACCGGCTGCTGCCGGTCTACGCGGAGGTGCTCGCCGATCTGCGTGCCGCGGGCGCGGAGTGGGTGCAGCTGGACGAGCCCGCGCTGGTCCAGGACCGCTCCCCGGCCGAGCTGAACGCGGCGGCCCGCACCTACCGTGACCTCGGCGGTCTCACCGACCGCCCCAAGCTGCTCGTCGCCTCCTACTTCGACCGGCTCGGCGACGCCCTGCCCGTCCTGGCGAAGGCCCCGGTGGAGGGCCTGGCCCTGGACTTCACCGGCTCGGCCGCCGCCAACCTCGAAGACCTCGCCGCCGCCGGCGGACTGTCCGGGAAGCGGCTCGTCGCCGGCGTCGTCAACGGCCGGAACATCTGGATCAACGACTACGAGAAGTCCCTCGCCACCCTCGCCACCCTTCTGGGCCTCGCCGACAGTGTCGATGTGGCCGCGTCCTGCTCCCTGCTGCACGTCCCCCTCGACACGGCACCCGAGCGGGACATCGACCCCCAGATCCTGCGCTGGCTCGCCTTCGCCGGGCAGAAGACCACCGAGGTCGTCACGCTGGCCAGGGGACTGGCCCAGGGCACGGGCGCCGTCGCCGCCGAGATCTCCGCCAACCGCGCCGACCTCGCCTCCCGCAGGAACTCCCCGATCACCGCCGACCCCGCCGTACGGGCCAGGACCGCCACCGTCACCGACGCCGACGGCTGCCGCTCCCAGCCCTACACCGAGCGGGCCGCCGCCCAGCGTGCCCATCTCGGGCTGCCGTTGCTGCCGACGACGACCATCGGCTCGTTCCCGCAGACCGACGAGCTGCGCACGGCCCGCGCCGACCTGCGCGCGGGCCGCATCGACACGGCCGGTTACGAGGAGCGGATCAGGGCCGAGATCGGTGAGGTCATCTCCTTCCAGGAGAAGACCGGCATCGACGTCCTGGTACACGGCGAGCCCGAACGCAACGACATGGTGCAGTACTTCGCGGAACAGCTCACCGGCTACCTGGCCACCCGGCACGGCTGGGTCCAGTCCTACGGCACCCGCTACGTCCGCCCGCCGGTCCTGGCCGGCGACATCTCCCGTCCCGGAGCGATGACGGTGCGCTGGACCTCGTACGCGCAGTCGCTCACCGGCCGTCCGGTCAAGGGGATGCTGACCGGGCCCGTCACCATGCTGGCCTGGTCCTTCGTCCGCGACGACCAGCCCCTCGGGGACACCGCCCGGCAGGTCGCCCTCGCGCTGCGGGACGAGGTCAACGACCTGGAGAGCGCGGGCACTTCGGTCATCCAGGTCGACGAGCCCGCGCTGCGCGAAACGCTGCCCCTGCGCGCGGCGGACCGCGCCGCGTACCTGGAATGGGCCACCGAGTCGTTCCGGCTCACCACCAGCGGTGTGCGTCCGGACACCCAGATCCACACCCACATGTGCTACGCCGAGTTCGGCGACATCGTCCAGGCCATCGACGACCTCGACGCCGACGTCATCAGCCTGGAGGCCGCCCGCTCGCACATGCAGGTCGCCCGCGAACTCGCCGCACACGGCTACCCGCGCGAGGCGGGGCCCGGCGTGTACGACATCCACTCCCCTCGGGTTCCCGACGCCGCCGAGGCCGCCGCTCTGCTCCGCAAGGGGCTGGAGGCCATTCCCGCCGAACGGCTGTGGGTCAACCCCGACTGCGGTCTGAAGACCCGCGGCTGGCCCGAGACCAGGGCGTCCCTGGAGAACCTGGTCACCGCGGCCCGTACCGTCCGCGGTGAGCTGCCCGCCTCCTGACCCAGGAAGGATCCGGAGGACCGGAGGGGGCCGGGGTACCCGCGTGTGAGCGTGGCGCGGGCACCCCGCCCGTCCGGCCCTCACTTCCCGTCAGGATTCGCCGGTCCGGAGGCGGTGAAGCGCACCGGGGCCTGGAAGCGGGCGCGTCGGGCGGCCCGGCGGAACGTGGTGAGCACGGCCGGGCCCGCCAGCACGATACAGACGAAGTTGGTGACGGCCCGCCCGGTGTCCCAGCCGAGGGAGGTGGCGAGGTCGAAGGCGAGATAGCGGTGCCACTGCTCGGTGAACGGCAGCCCGGGGAGGTAGGCGATGGAGCTGTTCGGGTCGAGGGAGAACGGCCAGAAGGACAGGTTCAGCAGGAAGCCGAAGAGATAGCCCGAGAGCGATCCGTAGCCGGCGAGCATGAGGACCTCGCGGCGGCCGGTGGCGCGGGGCAGGAATCCGGCGAGCATGCCCACGAACGCGCAGCCGAACATCTGGTACGGCATCCACGGCCCGACGCCGCCCGTGATCAGCGCGGAGGTGAAGAGGGAGGTGCAGCCGAGAGTGAAGCCGAAGCCCGGTCCGTAGACCCGTCCGGCCAGGACCAGCACGAAGAAGACCGTCTCGATGCCGGCCGTTCCGGCGCCCAGGGGGCGCAGGGCGGCGTTGACTGCGGACAGTACGCCGAGCATGGCCAGGGCTTTGGAGCTGATGCCACCCTCGGCCATCTCGGAGAGCACCACGCACAGGACGAGGACCAGGAGGACGCCGAAGATGAGGGGCGGGGCGTAGTTCGAGCCGAACTTTCCCGGCGCGACGACGAAGGGCCAGAAGAAGGCGACCGCTCCGAGGAAGGCGGCCAGGGCGATGACCAGCGAGACGCGGGTGTTGAGCCGGATGGCCGTCGCGGCGCCGGCGCTCATGCCGGGTCCTCGGCGTCGTGGGGTGCGGCGCCGCCCGCTGCGAGTGCCGAGGTCACCTGATCGACGGTGAGGAACGGCAGCGGTGCGAGGATCTTGGCGGTCTGCGGTGCGAACACCGGTGAGGCGACGATGACTTCGGAGGTGGGGCCGTCTGCCACGATGTCGCCCTCGGCCATGACCACGACCCGGTCCGCTGTCCGTGCCACGAACTCGACGTCGTGCGTGGAGATGACGACGGAACGGCCTTCGGCGGCGAGTGCGGCGACGATCCGGGTCAGTTCGGCCTTGGCCCGGTAGTCGAGCCCACGTGTGGGCTCGTCCAGCAGCAGCACCTGAGGGGTCGCGGTGAGCTGGATCGCCAGGACGAGGGCCAGCTTCTGTCCTTCGGACAGGTCTCGTGGGTGGGTCGCGTCGGCGATGCCCGGGGCCAGGCGGTCGAGGATGACCCGTGCCCCGGAGGTCTCGTTCCCGTCGGCGGACTCGCTGTCGGCCTGGTCGAGTTCCTGTTTGACGCTTTCGAGGTAGAGGAGGTCGGCGGGCGTCTGGGGGACGAGCCCGACGAGCCGCCGCGCGTCGGCGGCGGGCATGGTGTGCGGATCGCGCGGTCCCCCGTCGCCGGTGACGCGGACCGTGCCGGCTCCGCGCGGGCCGGATCCCTGCAACGTCCACAGCAGGGAGGACTTCCCCGAGCCGTTGCGCCCCATCAGTGCCGTGATCTCGCCGCCGCACAGGTCGAGGTCGACCGCGCGGACGGCGGGGACGGCGTGGTAGCTGACGGTGATGCCGTGCGCCGTCAGCAGCGCGGACTGTCCGGCCGCCTGGGCGGGACGTACCGGAACGGGCGTGATGCCGGCCAGCCCGGCCCGGAGCGGGGCGGCGGCGCGGCGGGCGTCGCGGACGGACAGCGGCAGCGGGTTCCAGCCGGCGGCACGGGCCAGCTCCACGATCGGCGGGGCGATGGAGGACGTACGAAGGATGTCTCCGGGGGCGCCGTGAACGACCTGGCCATTGCCCGGCAGGTGGACCACGCGGTCGGCGTACTGGACGACTCGTTCGAGGCGGTGCTCGGCCATGAGGACGGTGACACCGAGGTCGTGGACGAGCCGGGTGACGGCCGCGAGTACCTCCTCGGCGGCCGTCGGGTCCAGGGCAGAGGTGGGTTCGTCGAGGACGAGGACGCGGGGATGCGCGGTGAGGACCGATCCGATGGCCACCCGCTGCTGCTGGCCACCGGACAGTTCGTGCAGGGGGCGGTGGCGGAGGTCGGCCAGGCCCAGCAGGTCGAGGGTCTCCTCGACCCGCTTGCGCATGACCTTCGGCGCGATGGCCAACTGCTCCATCGTGTACGCGAGTTCTTCCTCGACGGTGTCGGTGACGAATCCGTCGAGCGGGTCCTGGCCCACCACGCCGACCACATCCGCGAGTTCGCGGGGCGGATGGTGGGCGGTGTCCCGGCCGTCGACGGTGACACGACCGTGGAGGGTGCCGCCGGTGAAGTGGGGCACGAGGCCGTTGACGGCACCCAGCAGGGTGGACTTGCCGACGCCGGTGTGTCCGACGACGAGGCAGAGTTCGCCCTCCTCGATGGTGAGGTCGACCCCGCGCAGGGCGGGTTCGGCCGTGTCGTCGTACTGGACGGTGACCTGATCGAAGGTGATCACGTGGCTTCGGCTTTCTCGGCGCGCTGTCGGGGAACGACCGGGTGCGGCGGGGCCGGCGGCGGCGCGAGGAACCCGGCGGTCCCGGCGAGCAGGATCGCGACGGTGGGCACCAGCGGCAGCGTCGGCCAGCTGAGGGGGTAGATGGACGGGTTGAGCTCGGCCGCGTCGTAGCCCACGTCGGCGAAGAGCAGGACGGCGGAGAGCACGCCCGCTCCGGCGACGGCCCATTCGGGCAGCAGCCAGGGGTCGGGCCGGTACGTGGTGCGTGAGACCCTGCGTCCGCCCAGACGCAGACCGGCCACACACAGCACGGCGCCCACCGCCATGGCGGGGAGGCCGAGGAAGGCGGGCGTGGTCGCGTCGAGGAGCCCGTACGCCCCGGCGCACAGACCGCACATCCCCAGGAGCATGAGCGCCCCGGTGACGCGGCGGGAGCGGCGGGTGGCGGTGCCCGCGCGGCCGTAGCCCCGGGAGTCCATTCCGGCGGCCAGGCGCAGGGAGCGTTCGAGGGCGTCCTCCAGGACGGGCACCACGATGCCCCGCAGCGCCTTGAGCCCCTTGCCGCGTCCCGCCCTGAGCCTGCGCGCGCGAGCCACCCGCTGGACGCTCTGCACCAGTTGGGGTGCGACGCTGATCGCGACGGTGACAGCGACCCCGAGTTCGTGGAGTGCGCCGGGCAGGATCCGCAGGGCCCGTTTGGGGTTGGCGAGGGTGTTGGCGGCGCCGACGCAGCACAGCATGCAGGCCAGCCGCAGCCCGTCGGTGGCGGCCGAGAGCAGCGCCTCCAGCGAGACCGGTCCGCCGAGCTGGATGCCCGCGTACCAGTCCGGGGTCGGGATGTGCGGGAGCGAGAAGAGGAAGTGGTCGTGCGGGGTGATCCCGGTGGCGAACACCGCCCGGAACAGGATGCGGATCGCGACGACGGTGAGCGCGAGGTAGAGGTAGTAGACGAAGCCGCGGGCCCAGGGTGCCTCGGTACGGCGCGCGGTGACGACATAGCCGAGGACCGCGAGCACGAGGAACAGCAGGAGAGGGTTGTTGGTGCGGCTGACGGCGGTGGCCAGGGCGAGTGCCCAGATCCACCACGCGACCGGGTGCAGCGTGCGGGGCAGCCGACGGCCGCCGGTGTCCGGTGTGTGACCGGACACCGGCCGGACCGCCACGGGAGTGGTGTGCGACACCCCGGTCACTCCGTGCGGCGTCGGCGCTTGGCCGCGAACACGGCCGCTCCGCCGACGAGCACGATCAGCGAGCCGCCCACCACCACCGGCACCAGAGAGCCGGAGTCGGCCTTCGCGTCGGCTGCCGGAGCCGCGTCGACCACCCCGGTCCCGGTGGCCGAAGCGCTCTCGGCGGGACTGACCGGGACGGTGGACGAAGGGCTTGGTGACACCGGCTCCGATGCGCTGGGCGACGCGTTCCTGGACGGCTTCGCCGTGGCGGAAGCGGACTTCGACGGCGTCGGCTTCTTCTGCTCGGGCGCCTTCGGGCCCGTGTCGGTGCCGGGCGGCACCTCCGGGGCGCGTTCGGTCGATGCGGGCTTGCCGACGTTGCCCGTCGCCGCGGTGTTGTGGGCGCGCAGTCGGTCCGGGGTGATTTTCGGACGTCCTTCGGTGCCACCGATGTCGGTGCCGCCGAAGATCCACAGGTCGACGCTGCCGGGTTTCGGCTTGTAGAGCATGGCGCCGAGCCGGCTGTACTCCCAGGAATTCGCGCCCGGGTCCGCGTGCCAGTACGACCAGTACGCGGAAGCCGGAGGCGTCAGCACGCAGTCGTCCTGCTGGGGCGTCGGGTACTGCTTGCCGCCCTGCTGACCGCTGTATCCGATGCGGCAGATGAAGGCGGGGCCGTCGTGTCCGGTGCCGGTGGTCCGCCAGCCGCCCTGGTTGAGGAGTTCGTACCCGGTCGTCGGCGTCGTGCCGCAGGAGCGGTAGACCGGGCCGCCCCAGTGGCTGAAGTCGACTGCGAGGACGGCTCCGGATGTGGTGGTGCACCGGCCCATGGGCTGTGGATCCGCCGCCGCCGGCGGCGCGGTCGCCGTCAGTGCGGCAGTCGACAGGAGGAGGGCGGCGGCCGCCTGCACGGCCCTGCGCCACCCGGGGGTGCTCATATCCGTCCCCCCGCCGAGGCCCGGCGACGGGCCACGACCACCACGCGCCACCCGGCGCCGGCCAGCAGCGCCGCGAAACCGACCAGCGCGCCGACCTGCACACCGGTCGAGGCCAGCGCTCCCCCGCCGGCGCCGCCTCCGTCGGTGTCGACGATCCCGCCCGTGCCCCCGGAGGAGTCATCGGGCGTGACGATCAACGGAGTGGAGGAGCTGGGGCTGGGCGTGGGCTGCTCCGTGGTGCCGGTCAGGCTCCGCTCCAGCGTGCCGAACGAAATCCCGGTCGCCCCGCCGACCGCCTGGGTGGACGCGCGCAGGTTTGATCCGCGCTGCCCTTCCTTGGCGACGTTGAACCCGCCGTCGGTGTTCTGCTGGCCCGCGAGGAACTTACGCGCCCTGGCGATCTGGGCGGCGTACCGCTTCGCGTCCAGCGAGAGCCCCTGAACGGCGAGGGCGGCGGAGTTGACGGAGTCGCCCGCGGCGCCGGGGAAGCCGCCGTCGGGAAGCTGCTTGCCCGCGATCCAGCCGAGCGCCTTGTCCACCGCCTTGCCGGCCTTCTCGTCCCCCGCGAGGTCCAAGGCCATGGCCGCGATGGCGGTGGAGTCGACGTCGGAGTCGTCCGTGGCGGGAATCAGACTGGGCCAGGCGCCGCTGCCGTGCTGAAGGCTCTCCAGATACGCGATCGGATCCTGTGCCGCTGTCTTCTCGCCGGCACGCACCTGGGCCATGATCGCCAAGGACTGGGAGAAGACGGAAGGGGCGTAGGTGTAGGCGCCCTTGGCGGCGCAGCCGCGGTCGGGAGCCGTGCTCGGCGCGGTGCACACCGCCTTGTTCAGTGCGGCGATGAGGTCCTTGCCGCCGAAGGAGCGGGGGTCGCGGCCGACAGTCTCGGCGAGCAGGGCGGCCTTGCCGATGGAGCCGCCGAGCGCGTACTTCGTGCCGGTTCTGGTCCAGTCCTGGAGGGTCCTGCCGCCCGGGTCCTTGCCGCCCTTGTCGAGGAAGTCGACGATGCCGCGCAGCTTGTCGTTGTTCAGGCCGGTGGCGGCGAGGGCGTAGGCGCCGTCGATGGTGAGACCGAAGTCCGCGCGGCCCGTTCCGTCACCGTAGTACTGCCCCTGCTCGAGGTTGGCCGCGCTGGTGAGGTAGGCGACCCCCTTTTTCAGATCGGGGCCTTCACCGGCCGGGAGGGTCGGGCCGGTCGTGGGCGGTTCGGTCGTGGGCGGTTCGGTGGTCGGAGGGGCGGTGGTCGGGGGGTCCGTCGGGTCCGGCTTCTTCGTCGTCAGACGTGCGAGGTCGGTGTCCGCGCCGGCGAGGACCGCCGGGCCGGTCGCGTAGAGAGCCGGGTCGGTGGCCGCCTCCTCGAATCCGAAGCCGCCGCCGTCCAGTTGTTCACGCGAGAGCCAGGACACGGCCGCGTCGGCCTGTGCGGTGTCGTCGAGCGCGCGCAGTGCCTGGGCCGCGTAGGCGGTGGCGTGGACGCTGCCTGCCGTGGACCCCGTGTAGCCGGGGTACGCACCGTCCTCGCGCTGGGCCTTCTTCAGATACGTCCCGGCCTTGGCCACGGCGGCGTCCTGGCCTCCCGCCTCGTGCAGGGCCAGGGCCACCAGGCCGGTGGTGGCGGGGTCGCCGTCGCAGTACTCACCGGGGCGGATCAGGATGCCGGTGACACCGCCGTCGTCGCACTGGAGCCGGGTGAGCCGCTCGACCGTCGCGGCCGGGGGTTCGGCACCGGCACGGAGCACGGCGAGCAGCGCGAGGGCCTGGCCGTCGCCGTAGGAGGCGTTGCGGAAGTCGCCCTTCGCTGTGCAACCGGGGTCGAAGGTTCCCGATTCGGGACCCGCGGTGCAGACGTTGTTCAGGAGGTCTGCGATCAGGTCGTGTCCGCCGAAGTGATGCGGGTCGCCTTCGGTGACCTCGGCAACGAGTGCGAGGCGGGCCGCGGCGGTGGCGTCGGGTGCCTGGTCCTTGCCGGCGGCGTAGGCGTAGTCGTCGGCGTGGGCGGCGAGGAACGCGGCGATCTTGTCGAGGTTCGCACTGTCGGTGTCCGCGGCCGCGAGAGCGTAGGCGGCCTCGGTGGTCAGCAGGTAGTTGGCGGTGTCGGCGCCGTCATCGACGACGCGTTCGCCGTCCTTGAGCGTGCCGGCGACCCAGCCGGCCGCGGCGGCGACGTCGATCTCACCGGGCGCTGCGGTCGGCGTGCCGCCGGGATCAGGGCTCCCACCGCCTCCCCCGGCGCGCACGTCGTCCGGTGTGAACGTCGGCATGCCCGTGGTGCCGCCGATGTCCGTCCCGCCGAACACCCAGGCGTCGACGTCACCGTCCTTCGGCTTGCGGTCCATGGCGCCGTACTGGCTGTACGTCCACTTGCTCTGGCCCGGTGAGGCGATCCAGTACGACCAGTACGCCGTGGCGGGCGGGGTGAGTACGCACGACTCCTGGCCCGTGGTCGGGTACTGGGTACCGGAGCCGAGGCCGATGCGGCAGATGAAGGCCGGGCCGTCGTGCTGGGTGCCCTCGGTGGTGAAGCCCGCCTCGTCGAGGAGTTCGTAACCGGTCGTCGGCGTCGTGTCGCAGCCGCGCTCGACCTTGCCCGCGAAGGGGCCGAAGTCGACAGCGACGATCGCGCCCTTGGTGGCCGTGCAGTCCCCGAGCGGGTCGGCCGCGGCCGGGGTGACCGTGACGAGTGTCACGGACATGGCAAGCAGCAGGAATGCCGCTGACATCAGGGACAGGAACGCCCTGGTCCTCGTCTGCCGGTCTCTTCGCTGTGCGGTCCCCACCGCGGCCCCCTCGTTCTGTCTCCGCGGGGACCTGAACGTGGTGGAGACGGCCTCGTCGCACACGGGTTCACCGCAGGCGGGGCTGATCGACCACGCCGTAGTCCGCGACGGCGTTTCTCGCTGAAGATCAGGTCCAGGCATTCCGGCTCGCCCGGTGGAACCGGGCCTACGGTTGCGGGTCAGCGCCGGATTCAGACCGGCTTCCCCTGGAACTCAGTGCGTATCAGGCGGATTGGAGCACGCAGAGTGACACGCCGTCAAGGCATGGGGGCGGGGTGCGCGGCGGCTGCGCGGGGTACGTCTGGCGGGACCGGAACGTCTCCGGTAGCGTCCTGGGCTGCCACTTGGGGGAACCCGGTGAGAATCCGGGGCTGACGCGCAGCGGTAGTGGGACGGCTGGAGGCCGTTCCGAGCCCGAATGCCCGAGCGGCGACGCACCACAGGAAGCCGGTCCACGCGTTCGGGCGGCCAGCCTGCCCGTTGTGCTGCCTCCCTGGGGAGCCCGCGGGCCCGGTCGGCGCGCCCCTCATCCCAGGAGCAGGCCATGTCCCGACCCTCGATCTCACGTCGCCTCGCGTTCACGGCGACCGCCGCAGTCGGGGCGCTCTGTCTGAGCGTCCTGCCGGCCGCGGCCACTGCCACGCCGGCCCAGATCGCCACGTCGAAGACGAACGGTGTCGCGTATCTCAAATCCCTCCAGGCGGCGGACGGTTCCTACGCCTCGGCGGGGCTGTCCAACGAATGGGCGTTCAGCGCACTCGCCTCGGCCGGCACCGCCGCGGTCGACGTCACACCGGGCGGCGACACCACGAAGAACGCGAGATCCGTCTACCGCGCACTGCTCGCCACGGCGGGCTGGCCGTCCGCGGCACCGGTGGTCAGCGACTACGAACGCGCCACCCTCAACGCGTACGCGGCCGGTATCGACCCGGCCCGGGTCTCCGCCTCACGCAATCTGATCGGTGACATCTACGGCTACTGGCAGACGGCCGAACCGGGTTACTTCGGTCCCTCGGCGAACTTCAACGGGACGGTCTTCGCCGCGCTCGCCCTCGGTGGCGCCAGGACTCAGGCGGGGACGCAGCGCGTGCCCGAGTCCCTGCGCGACTCCCTCGTCACCCGTCTCCGCGCCAACCAGCACGACGACGGTGGCTGGAACTTCAGCAAGGCCGAGGGCGACCCGGCCGCGCTCGCCGCCACGAGCGACATCGACATGACCGGCGCCGCGATGGCCGCGCTCTGCGTCTCCGGGGTCGCGAACACCGACACCGGCATCTCCCGGGCCAAGGCGTTCCTCAAGAGCAAGCTGGTACCGGGCAGCGGCGCGTTCAACGCCATGTTCGGCATCAACACCGACTCCAACGGCTGGGCCGTCTCCGGACTCAACGCCTGCGGCATCAACCCGCAGACCGGCGACTTCCTCACCTCCGCGGGCAAGACCCCCGTCGACTTCCTGATAGCCCAGCAGTTCAGCCCCGGCGGCGGCTTCAAGTACCTGCCCGGTGACACCACCCCATCCGCCTACGCGTCCATCGACGGACTGCGTGCCGTCGCGGGCGGCGGTTTCACCGCGGCTCCCCCGGTCCCGGTCACCAGCGGCGCACCCCGGTGGGCGGCGCAGGGCACCTTCGCCTCCGGCACTGCCACGAAGCTGGCCCTGACGGTTGACGGCGGCGCGGGAGGCCTGAAGGTCTGCTCCGTCGCGTTCACGCCCACCGGCACCACGACCACCCTCGGCACGGTTCTGGACTCGGCCGCCACCACGGCCACCCCGTCCGGCTGTGTGAGCGGCGTGACGCCCTCCTCGGGAACGGGCACGGTCACCGCCGTCAACGGCAAGTCCAACAGCGGGTCGAACTCCTGGAAGGTCAGCATCGACGGTTCGGCCTTCGCCGGAGCTGCCCGCGGGAAGGTGATCAACGCGGGTGACACGGTCGCCCTGCGCTGGGGCGCCTGACCTCACACCACGGGTGGGCACCGCGACGAGTCCCCGCTCGTACCGGGAGACCTCCTCGACGATTCGGTCCGACGACGTGACGCACGCACACATACGACGTCAACTCATCGCGCATCAGTCCCCGTTCGGGTGACATGCGGCATGTTGAGGGAATCGCGCGGGGGTCCGGGGCAGCCTCCGGGCGACGAATCGTGGAAGGGGAAGTCGTGGAAGTGCCACCCGAGTACGGGCGCGCCATCAGTGAGGGTCCGACCCCGGCGGACGCCGCTGGTGCACCGGCCCTGCCATACCCGAGCGGCTGGTCCGCGCTGGCCTTCTCGCACGAGCTGCGGCCGGGCAGAGTGCTGACCCGGCCGCTGGCGGGCCAGGACGTGGTGCTGTACCGGCTGGGGAGCGGAGCGGTCCGGGCCATCCGCCCGTACTGTCCGCACCTCGGCGCCCACCTCGGCCTGGCCAAGCTCGACGGGGACGAACTCACCTGCCCCTTCCACTCCTTCGCGTTCGGCGCCGACGGCACCTGCGTGCGTACGGGATACGGCACCCCACCGCCTCGTTCCACCTTGACGCAACTGCCCGTGCACGAGGTCAACGGTGCCGTCTTCGTCTGGCGCCACCACGACGGCCGTGCTCCCGACTGGCTGATCCCCCGCTGGCACGAGATCGGCCACCGGCCCGCCCGCACGGCCGCCTGGGAGCTGGCCGGAAACGTCCAGGAGGTCATCGAGAACTCGGTGGACCTCGGGCACTTCGCCACCCTGCACGGCTGGGCCAAGGCCGAGATCGGCGGGCCGGTGGTGTACGACGACGCCGCGTTCCACGTATCCATGCGCGCCCATGAGACGGCACCGCTCCTGGGCGGGTTCACCGTCGATGTGGAGGTGGACGGGTACGGGCTCGGCTGTCTTCATGCCGACGTGCACACACCTCGCCTCGGTCTGCGGATGTGCACGATGGTGATGCCGACGGCGATCGCGCCCAACCGGATGCAGTTCCGGCAGTTGAACCGCATCGCCTTCGCCGAGCCGGGCCGGCTGCCACCCCCGCTCGCGCGGGCGGTCAGCCGTGTCGCCGCCCGGCTGCTGGACCGCGCCATCTTCCGGTCCAGTTGCGAGTTCACGGCAGCGGACTTCCCGATCTGGCATCACAAGCAGTACCTGCAACCGCCCCGGCTGGCCTCCGGCGACGGCCCGATCGGCCCGTTCCGGCGCTGGGCCCGGCGGTTCTACCCGCAGCCGGCCACTGGGGATTTGGTGGCGCGGGTCAACCACAGCGAGGGAGGCGGCGGAGCCTTGCTGCCCTGACGGCCTCGACTCGCCGGCTCTCCGACTCCGCAACTCCTCTGAGGCCGGAACCGGCGGGCCGGGGATTCTCATCCGCGCAGGCGGAGGTACGCCTCCAGCTCCGCGGCCCCGGTCAGCATCGCCCGTCCCCGGGCGGACAGCCGGCCGCGCCAGTCCACCAGCGCGGCCTCCAGTGGCTCCGGCCCGCCGGCCGCCCGTACCTGGGCGATCAGCGGGGCGATCTGCTCCAGCGGGTAGCCGCCCCGCCTCAGTTGGTGAGCCAGCCGGGCGTCCCGCACATCGGCCTCGTCGTAGACGCGGTACCCGGTCAGCGGGTCGCGGCGCGGGCTCACCAGCCCGGCCCCCTCCCATTTGCGCAGCGTCGCGGGCCGGATGCCGAGCATTCCCGCGAGCGGCCCGATGAACGTACCGCCGGACCCGGGGACCGCGGCCGGTTCGGAGCCCGTACCGGGCTCGGACGCCGTAATGGGCTCCAGGTCACGGAGGGCGCTCTCCACGGCCTGGAGGGTGCGGCGGTCGTCGAGGAGCTGAGCGTGGCTCTCGTCGATGAGGTGGAGCGCCTCATCGACCGCGCCCTCGTTCACCGCCCGCATGACCGACGTCGCCATCCGGTGGCCGTGGCCGGGCACCAGGGCGAGAAATGCGCTCAGGGCGCCCGCGTGCAGCGGGGTATAGGTGCGGTAGCCGTGGGCTGTGCGACCGGCGGCCGGAAGGATGCCGGCCTCCTCGTAGTTCCTGACCGCCTGCGTGGACAGACCGTGCCCGCGCGCCAGATCGACCGGCCTGAGCCGCCCATCGTTTTGAAGGTTCTGCCTCATGGTCCTGCCAATATCGCGGGAAAGTCTCAACCGAAGGTTCAACGATACCGTTGAAGGCATGGCTACTGACTTCAAGGACATCACCCATGCCGTCGAGGCCTCCGCCGTCATGAAGCTGCTCCCGGCCCGGCCTCGGCTGCTCGCTCTGGGCGAGCCCACCCATGGCGAGGACGCGCTGCTCGACGTGCGCAACGAGCTCTTCCGCCAGCTCGTCGAGCAGGAGGGCTACCGGACGGTCGCGATCGAGAGTGACTGCGTGATGGGCCTGGTCGTGGACGGCTACGTCACCTCGGGCACGGGCACTCTCGACGAGGCCATGGAGCACGGATTCAGCCACGGCTGGGGCGCCTCAGCCGCCAACCGCGAGCTCGTGCGCTGGATGCGCGCCCACAACGAAGGCCTGCCCGAGTCCGAGCGGATCCGCTTCGCCGGTTTCGACGGCCCGCTGGAGATCACCGGCGCCGCGAGCCCCCGGACGGCCCTCACCGCGCTCCACGGCTATCTCTCGGACCGGGTGGACCCGGCGCTGCTCCCCTGCACCGCGGAAGCGCTCGACCGCCTGCTCGGCGCGGACGCCCGCTGGACCGACCCCGCCGCGATGACGGACCCGGCCCGGTCCGTCGGGCAGTCGGACGAGGCCAGGGAGCTGCGGCTGCTCGCCGACGATCTGTTGGCGCTGCTCGACGCGCAGACACCGCACCTGATCACGGCGACCTCGTGGCACGGCTGGGACCGGGCACGCCTGTACGGGCGCACCGCCACCGGGCTGCTGCGGTACCACTTCTGGATGGCGGACACCTCACCGAGCCGCATGACGTGGCTGGTGAGCCTGCGGGATTCGATGATGGCGGCCAATCTGCTCGCCCTCGCCGAACGGGGCCCGGCACTGGTCCACGCCCACAACGGGCATCTCCAGCGGGCCAGGAGCACGATGCGGATGGGCGGCCTGCCGCTGGAGTGGTGGAGCGCCGGCGCGCTCGTGAGCGCCCGCCTCGGTGAGGGGTACGCCTTCCTGGCCACGGCCCTCGGCACGATCCGGCACCAGGGGGTGGGCACCCCGCCGCCGGACACCGTCGAAGGGCTCCTGTACGCGCTCCCGGACGACCGCTGCGTGGTCGATGTCCCCCGGCTGGCCGACGCCTTCGGCGACACGCGACCCGGCCCTCGGGTGTCTCCCTACTACGGCTACGCCCCACTTGACCCGGCCCACCTGGCAGGAGTCGACGGGATGGTCTTCGTCAAGGACGTCCCGCAGAGCTAGGGTCTTTCGTTTGGATCATGCTGGGCTCGCGTGGTCCGGCACGCACGGACCACGCGAGCCGTTTCCCTGTCCCGGCTCGCGGACGACGAGGCCGCGTGACAGCCCCTCACCGTCCCGGAGTCAGGCGGGGAGCCGCTCCAGCAGCCCGGCGAAATCCGTGCCGGGCGCGAGGGTGCCGAACGCCAGACCCCGGTCCCCGTCCAGCCGGGACGCGCAGAACGCGTCGGCGACGGCGGACGGCGCGTGCCGGACGAGGAGGGAGCCCTGAAGCACGAGCGCGGCGCGCTCGATGAGACGGCGGGCGCGCAGCGGGGCGTCCTCGGTCAGGACGAGTTCGCCGCGCAGCGTCTGCCAGGCCGCGTCCAGTCGCCGGTCGGCGCCCGAGGCCGCCTCGATCTCGCTGCGGAAGGCGTCGAAGGCCTCGGGCTCGCGCGCCAGCGCCCGCAGCAGGTCGAGGGCGTTCACATTGCCCGAGCCCTCCCAGATTCCGTTGAGCGGAGCCTCCCGGTAGAGACGGGGCATCCCTGATGCTTCGTCATAACCGTTGCCGCCCAGGCATTCCAGCGCCTCGGCCACCGCGGCGGGCTGCCGCTTGCACACCCAGTACTTGCCGACGGCGGTGGCGAGCCGCAGGAACGCGCGCTCCCCGGCGTCGCCCCGCTGGGCCCGGTCGGCGGCGCCGGCCAGGCGCAGCGCGAGCGTGGTGGCGGCCTCGGACTCCACGGAGAGGTCGCCGATCACGTTGCGCATCAGGGGCTGGTCGATCAGTTTGGCACCGAACACCGCTCGGTGGCGTACGTGGTGGGCGGCCTGGGCGAGTGCGGCGCGGGTGCCGGCCGCGGAGCCTAGGACGCAGTCCAGGCGGGTCATGGTCACCATGTCGATGATGGTGCGTACGCCCTTGCCCTCGGTGCCGACGAGCCAGGCCACCGTGTCGTCGAACTCGGGTTCACTGCTGGCGTTGGCACGGTTGCCGAGCTTGTCCTTGAGCCGCTGGATGCGGAAGGTGTTACGGCTGCCGTCCGGCAGTACGCGCGGCACGAGGAAGCAGGAGAGCCCGCCGGGAGCCTGGGCGAGCACGAGGAACAGGTCGTTCATCGGTGCGCTGGTGAACCACTTGTGTCCGCGCAGCCGCCAGGTCCCGTCGGCCGCCTCGGTGGCCGTGGTGGTGTTGGCGCGTACGTCGGTGCCGCCCTGCTTCTCGGTCATGCCCATCCCGGCGAGCAGCCCGCGCTTGTCGGCGGGGGTACGCAGCCCGGCCTCGTAGACCCGGCTCGTGAGCAGGGGTTCGTACGTCTTGGCCAGGTCGGGTGAGTGGCGCAGCGCCGGGACGACCGCGTACGTCATGGAGACGGGGCACAGGTGTCCCGGCTCCAGCGTCGTCATCAGCATGAAGCCCGCGGCTCGGGCCACATGGGCGCCCGGCCGCTCGTCGGCCCATGCCGCGCCTGCCAGGCCCGCGCCCACCGAGGTGTCCATGAGGTGGTGGTAGGCGGGGTGGAACTCGACCTCGTCGACACGGTGACCGTAGCGGTCGTGCGTACGCAGCACGGGTTCGTGGTGATTGGCCTGGTCGGCCCACTCCTGGGCCTCCTCGCTGCCGACGAGACGGCCGAGGCGGTGGATGTCGTCGGTGTGCCACTCCGCTCCCTCCCGGCGTACGCCCTCCAGCAGGACCGCGTCCTCGGCGACGTCGTGACCGGTCAATGGCGGCGGCTGGTTGGTCACTTCGTGCGTCAGGGCGGTGGGGTGGCTGCGGGGCGATTCGGTCGCGGGCACGGGATTCCTCCGGGTGGAAGGGAACGGGATTCGGGGAAAGCGGCCGGGAACGGAAGTCGGGGACGGGCGGCTGGGGCGCTTGGACCGGGTCAGGGCTGCCGGGCGGCGGCGGGCGGGGCGCCCGCGCAGCGCAGCGCCATGGCGACGAGTTCGGCGAGGAGTTCCTCCGCGGCCCTCTCGTCGCCGGTGCCGAGCGGTTCGACGAGCACCTCGCCGATCGCCCCGGTGAGCGCGGCGGCGGTGATCTCGCCGTTCTGGGCGGGCAGCAGGCCGTCCTCGATGCCCTCGTGGACGACCTGGGCGAACAGGGCGCGGTAGCGGCGGCGGAAGTCGAGGCGTTCGGCGCCTACCGCCGGCTCGGCCGGGGCGGCGAGGAGCGCGTGGGCCAGCCCGCGGTTCTCCAGGGCGCGGCGGGCGAAGACCTCGACGCCGCGGCCGATCCGCTCGACGGGGTCTCCCGGCCCCTGGAGCACTTCGCCCAGTACGTCGACCTCGCGTCCGGCGGCGCGCCGGAACACCTCGACGGCCAGTGCCGTCTTGGACGCGAAGTGCTGGTAGACGGAACCGGCGGCGATGCCCGCCGAGTCCGCGACGGCGGTCACGGACGTCTGCGCCCAGCCCACTTCGGTGACCACCGAGGTGGCACAGGCGACGAGGTGCTCCCTGGCGGCTTCGAGCCGGCCGATCTCGGCCGGGGTCTTGCGGTAGGCCATAGAAGAAGTGAACCACCATTCAGAGTTTCCCGCCATGGCCGGCACCACCGGCACGGCTCGACAGGGGAACCCATGGGGCTCGGAACGCTGCCCGACAGCGCGGTCCGCCCGGCCGGCGGCAACGAAGCGGTAGGTCCACCCGAGCGGTGTTGGACCTCCCGCGGGTTCAACGGCAGGCCGCTCCCGGTCGGCGCCATCTCAGGGCTTGTCGGGCTTTGGGCGGAACTCTCCCAGGTGCGGCGATTCGGCCACACCTGGCACCCCGAAGCCGTCCGTCCAGACTTGTCAGGAGGCCTCGGAGCGGGATCAGGGGGCCTTGGAGCGGGATCAGCCGGCCTCGCAGCCCCTTGATGACAAGGGCGCCCAGGTGTACCGGACGCGCACGCCCTGGTCGCGGAGCCAGGCGGCCTCGCGGTGCCGGAGTTCGCGCGCGGACTCCGGGGCGATGGCGCTGGGCCAGCGGACGAGTACCGCAGTGACGTCGCCCGTCTGCGCCAGCTGTCTCACCCGCCGCCACCCTCTGCGCCGGGCCGGGTCCGGCTCACCGAACGTGTCGGTGACGACCTCGGCGATCGTCATTCCGCGCTCCTCCGCGAACGCGCGGCCCTCCGCCTGCGCGCGCTGCGTGGCTCCCCCGGGCGCACTCCGGGCTCGGTCGGCGCATACGTACAGCACGACGGGAGAAGCGGTTTCACCGTGGGGAGTCATGTGCGCCCTCTGTAGACGGATCGAGGAGGAGGGGTTCCGCCCCGCGAAGGGGACGTGGCGGGGCCGTGGCGTCAGGAGTGTGCCGTCAACTCCGCCCAGACGACCTTGCCTTCGGCCCGCGTCGAGCGTGCGGAGCCCCAGCTTTCCGCGAGTTGCGCGACGAGGAACAGGCCCCGCCCGCTCTCCTCGCCGGGGCCGGCGCGGTGCTCGGGCGGGCGGACCGGGGTGCTGCCCTCGTCATGAAGTTCGATGCGCAGGCGTCGCTCGTCGCTGGTCAGCACGAGGCCGCACAGGACGCGACTGCCGCCGGTGTGGAGTACAGCGTTCGTGGTCAGCTCGGAGACCAGCAGCACCGCGTCACAGCATGTGTCGCCGGGCAGCTTCCAGGCACAGAGCCGGTCGCGCACGGTGTCGCGGGCCGCTCTCACGCTGGTACGCAGGGCGGGCAGGCCGAACCAGTACTCCCGGCGCGGCACGGTCCCGACTAAGGCGGGGGGCGAGAACGGGGCCGAGGGCGTGGACAGAGTCACGGATGTCGCCTTCCAGCGCCTTCCGGGGGGCGGGGCGCGGTGGGGGGATGCGGGGCTGCGGCGAGAGGCGTGTGCCGAGGCAAGCGCCCGGCGGTGGGGTGCCGACGACGTCATCGACATCACGCGCCTTCCCCGGACCGGATCCTGCGTCATTGCTGTGACTTGACCGCTCACACGTCCACTATGCGCGTGAGAGAGCTCACGCTGCAACCGACTCCCTGATAATTTCAGCAGCGCGGGTATCAGTCTGGCGTCAACATCAAATCGCTGTAAGAATGCTGATGTTGACGGTTCCTCAGGAGGTTGGGCGTGAGCGAAGCCCGTTCCAGCACCAGCGCGCCAACAGTCCTGCGCATGATCCTCGGCCGTCGGCTGCAGGATATTCGGCTCGGGGCCGGTGCCTCACTGGAGGACGCGGCAAAGGCACTGCGCGTGCAGACGCTGACGGTCCGCCGGCTGGAGAAGGCGGAGGTCGCGCTGAAGCCTCTCTACGTGGAGAAGCTCCTGGAGACCTTCGGCGCGGACCGCCAGGAGATCGACGAGTTCGTCGACCTGGCCGAGCAGGCCAACAAGCCCGGCTGGTGGCACTCCTACCGCGATGCAGTCCCCGGCTGGTTCACGGCCTACGTCAGCCTGGAGTCCGGCGCCAAGACCCTGCGCACATATGAACCCCAGTACGTCACGGGGCTTCTGCAGACCCCCGACTACGCGCACGCGGTGCTGCGCGGCGGGATACCGAACGGCAGCGAGGAGGAGCTCGCACGCCGTGTGGAGCTGCGGCTGCGCCGCCAGAGCCTGCTGGAGCGGGAGGACGCCCCCACGTTGTGGGTGGTCATGGAGGAAGCCGTACTGCACCGGGTGGTGGGCGGCCCGCACGTGATGCGAGAGCAGATCGAGCGACTCCTTGACGTCTCCGAGCTCGTGCACGTCAGCCTCGACATCGTGCCCTTCACCGCGGGCGCGCATGTCGGAGCGTGTGCCCCGTTCACGTATTTCCGGTTCGAGGAACCCGAATTACCCGACATCGTCTACAGCGAACTCTTGTCCGCCTCGGTCTACCTGGACCAGCGCGCGGACGTCGTCTCCCATCTTGAGGCACATTCCCGCATGGCGCTGCTGACCTCGTCCGAGGACAGCACAGCGCTCTTGAACCGCATGCGTAAGGAGTACTCATGACGATCACCGACGAGGGCGTCTACAACGGCATGCCGGCCTGCGATCTCGGGGAACAGGGCTGGGAGCGTCCCTGGAGCGGGCCGAACGGCGGGCAGTGCGTCGAGGCGAAACAGCTCGCAGACGGGCGCGTGGCCGTACGCCAGTCCACCGACCCCGCCGGGCCGGCGCTGATCTACACGCCGCAGGAGATCGCCGCGTTCGTCCGAGGGGTCAAAGAGGGCCTGGCCGATCACTTGGCCGCCGGGTGATCCGACGGCGAGCAGAAGGGACGACGACACCGGTCCCGTCCCCGGCCTGCGGGCCGACAGACACGCGCATCAAGGGGAGCACATGACCACCAGGCAGGCCGGCCGCGGTCTCGACACGAGCAAGGCGCACTCGGCCCGGATGTACGACTACTTCCTCGGCGGCAAGGACCACTTCGAGATCGACAAGGAAGCGGCCCTGGTCGCCGCCCAGGCCCACCCCGGCATCTACGTGACCGCACGTGAGAACCGGGCGTTCATGCACCGGGCCACCCGGGTCCTGGCGCAGGAGCACGGCATCCGCCAGTGGCTCGACATCGGCACGGGCATACCGACCGAGCCCAACCTGCACCAGGTCGCCCAGTCCGTCGCGCGCGACGCCCGCGTCGTGTACGCGGACAACGACCCGCTGGTCCTCAAGTACGCCGAACGCCTCATGCGCAGCACGACACAGGGACGCACGACCTACGTCGAGGGCGACGTCACCGACCCCGATGCGCTGATGAACTCCGTGGAGGACTCGGGGATCCTGGACTTCGACCAGCCCATCGCCCTCTCCCTCAACGCGCTCATGCACTTCATCACCGACCCGCACGACCCGTACGCCATCGTCCGCCGGCTGCTCGACCCGCTCCCGGCGGGCAGCGCCCTGGCCATGAACCACTGCACGCCCGATTTCGACCCCCCCACCTGGAACAAGGTCGCGGAGGTCTACACGAAGTCCGGCTCCCCGGTGCAGTTCCGTTCGCACAGCGACGTCCGTCGCTTCTTCGACGGACTCGACCTGGTCGACCCCGGCATCTGCTGCTGCCACCGCTGGCGGTCCGCCGAACCCGCCGCGCACGGGGCGCAGATCCCGGACGCCCAGATCAGCCTGCTGGCAGGCGTGGGCATCAAGCGCTAGCCGGAGCGCGGCGCGCACTTCCGCACCCCGGCCGCGAGTGTCCGGTTGCCGCGACGGGCGGCCGCCGAGAGCCGATCGGGGCGGCGGTGCACGGCCTGTCGCCCGCTGTTCGGAAGCTCCTCGCGCGGAGAGACAGGGATGCGCGCGCTCTTCACCAACGACGCCGCACTGATGTCCGGAGCAGGCCCTCTGTCAGCCGTCGGCTCCGGAAGTCCTTCGGGGGTTGACTCCGGAGGTGGGGGGCAGGCGCGTCGGTTCCGAGGTCGACGTCTGTGTCGGATTCTCGCCGGAAGACGGGAGGCAGTCGATGTTTGACTGCGTCCATGACCATCACACAGCCGGACAATGCCCGCGTCTTCCGCTCCCTGCACACTCCGACCGCCCCCCTCGCGCTCGCCAACGCCTGGGACGTTGCGAGCGCTCGCGTCATCGAGGCCGCGGGTGCCTCCGCGATCGCCACGACCAGTGCCGGCGCCGCCTGGTCACTGGGTTCTCCGGACGGCGACGTCCTTACCCGGGACCGGGCGCTGGAACTGATTCGACGAATCGTCACCGCCGTCGCGGTTCCGGTCACCGCTGACATCGAGGGCGGGTACGGCAAGGACGCCGCCGGTGTTGCCGAAACCGTCGCCGGGGTGCTCGCGGCGGGCGCCGTAGGCGTCAACATCGAGGACGGCACCCGACCCCCGACAGAGCTGACGGCGCGGTTGGCCGCGGCCCGGCAGACCGTTGACCGGGCAGGCGCGGACCTGTTTCTCAACGCCCGTATCGACACCTTCCTGTTCGGGCTCGGTGCCCCGGACAGCCGCCTGAAGGAAACCCTGTCCCGGGCGCACATGTACGTCGATGCGGGTGCGGACGGCATCTTCGTCCCCGGCATCACCGACACCGCCACCATCGCGGCGCTGGCCAGGGACATCCCCGTACCGCTGAACGTCATGGCCGGCCCCGGCGCCCCGACCGTTGCCGAGCTCGGCACCCTCGGCGTGGCTCGCGTCAGCCTCGGCTCGGGCGTGGCACAGGTCGCCTACGCTGCCGCCCGCCGCACCGCGGAGGAGCTCTTCGGCACCGGCGGCTACGACTCCCTCGGTGAAGGCATGGCCTTCCCGGAACTCAACGCGCTGTTCTCCAAGTCCCATTGACCCTGGACGAGTCGGTCGGTACGGCCGCGCGGGCCATCGTGCCCGAGCCGCGTGGCAGGGTGTGTGGCGCGCCGGCGCGCGGGGGCGGCAGGCCGCCCATGCCCGTGTCGGGCATGGGCGGAAGATCTCGCGGCGGGAGTGGCGACGCGCCCGATCCGGCCCTCATCAGCGGACGCGCGCTCCATAAACCCCCCGGAGACCTCCCCATCGGTCGTCAGTACCAACGAGTACGTCGTTCACCGCCCAAGGCCGCGTGGCACTCAGGGAAGAGCGGCGCGGTCGCGGTCGCGGTCGGGAGTGAGGAGGTAGGCGATCGCCATGTCACCGAGTTCGTCCGCGTACCGGCGCAGGCCCGTCTCGCCCGTGGCGGGGTCGGGGCGGACCGAGTTGTGGAAGCAGGCGCCGAGGATGGCGCGGGCCACGGTGTCCAGCGCCGTGTCCGGGTCGGCGCGCCGGATCCGGTGCGCGTAGGGGGATGCCGCTTCGAGAAGGAGGCGGTGGACTTCGATGATGGTGCGTGCCCCGCGGTCCGATGCGCCGGCTCCCCGCGCGCGCAGCAGTTCCGGGAAGAGATTGCCGCTGCCCGCGAAGGACTGCAGCAGCGCGTGCGCGTAGGCGTCCATGACGCCGGACAACGATGGCTCGGCGGCGCGCAGTTGCTCGGCGACGTACTCCTCGCGCCGTTCCAGCATGCGCTCGGAAAGGGCGGTGATCAGCTGATCTCTGTCTTCGAAGCGGCGGTAGATCGTGCCGACCGAGACACCGGCCCGCTCCGCGACGCCAGTGATCGTCATCTCTTCCAGGCCGTCCGATGACGCGATTTCCTCGGCCGCCCGCAGTACGCGAGCCAGCGTCGCGGCGCTGCGCGCCTGCTGTGGTTCCCGGTAGGGCGCTGGGCGGTCCGGCTGATCATTCACGTCCCTGATGGTATCCGCGGCAGTCTCGGCAGCCATCCTTGACAAGCCCGGCGCTCCTCTAGGTACTCTCAATACGAGAATGCGAATTCACATTCGCATCGTAATGGAGGTTCGAGAATGACTGAGACACAGACGCCCCCGCCCGTCACCGTGACGCTTGCCTCGGGACCCACCGGCGGGAGCATCGACGACTTCGAGCTGTTCTACGCCCGTCGCGCCCTCGACCGCCTCAGGACGCGGCTGGGACACCAGGGGCTCCTCGATCTCCTGGCCGAGGACATCGAGGAGGGCAATGCCTTCCTGCGCGAGAGCGCGCGCACCTCCGACGGAGAATTCAAGGCAGGCACGACAGTGCTCACGGCGCAGGGCCTCACCTCGGGCGCGTTCCTGGCCTGGATGGACGAGGCGTTCGCGGGCAACGAGAGCGCACTCCTCGCGGCACACCCCGAGCACTACGTGATGGGCACGGATGCCATCGGAGCGCGCGTGGTGGAGAACATCGGCCCCCATGTCTGCTCCTTCTACATGGGCGGCTGGGGAACGGACGCGATGGCCTGGGCCGCGGACGCGGCCGAGCTCCTCCCGGAGTCCGAGTTTCCGCGCAAGATGTCCTCGAACCTGTTCCTGCCCGACGGCACGGTCGTCGGGCGTGCGCTGATCCAGTTCGGTGACACCAGCGACGGCTTCACCGCTGACCTGACGGTGTATTTCCCCGTCACGTGCCCGGACGACGTCCTGGAGCACCATCTCCGGCACTACGCCGTCGAGTTCAGGAACTGGATCATCGCCGCAGCGGCAGCCCGCACCTGAGGCAGCGCTCGTCAGCCGCAGACGCCGTCCGGTTGCGATGGACACACCCGCGTACCGAGCCGCCGGCGACACCCTCGCTCGGTCCCTGGATGACAGGTCGCAGCTGGGTAGCCGTACCTGAGAACCTGAGAACCCAGCGGGCAGCGTCACGGCGGTCGGCGTGCGGGTTGACGTGACCTGGGTGAGGCTGGGGGTCTGTGCCGCCCACAGATCGTAGGAGCACCCCGATGCCTGACCTCGGCCACGACCTCCTCTTCGGCTGTTTCGCGCCGCCCGAGGCTGCCCGCCATCGTGCCTTCGTACGACTGGCCCAAGAGGCGGACCAGGCCGGACTCGACCTCCTCGGGGTGCAGGACCATCCGTACCAGCCGGCCTTCCTGGACACCTGGACGCTGCTGTCGCATCTGTCGTCGGTGACCCGCCGCATCAAGCTGGTTCCCGCGGTTGCGAATCTGCCGCTACGGCCCCCGGCCATGCTGGCCAGGAGCGTGGCGACACTGGACCTCCTCAGCGACGGCCGGGTGGAACTCGGCCTGGGAGCAGGGGCGTTCTGGGACGCCATCGAGGCGATGGGCGGCACGCGCCGTACGCCCGGGGAGTCCGTGGCAGCGCTGGAGGAGGCCATCGGCGTGCTGCGCGCCTTGTGGACGGACGGACCGGGCGTACGGCTGAAGGGCACCCACTACCGGCTCGCGGGCGCTCAACCCGGACCGCTGCCCGCGCACCCGGTCGGCATCTGGCTCGGGGTCTACGGCCCGCGCATGCTGCGGCTGACCGGGCGGCTCGCGGACGGCTGGCTCGGCAGCGCCTCCTACGCCCCGCCCGAGAAGCTCGCCGGTCTGATGCGCGCCCTGGACGAGGGGGCGCGGACGGCGGGGCGGGAGCCGTCCGCCGTGCGCCGCGTCTACATCGTCGACCCCTCCTTCACCACCGCCCAGCTGACGGAACTCGCTCTCACCCACGGACTCAGCGGCTTCCTCCTGAGCGTGAACGCGGACGGCGCCGGCGCCCTGATGCGCTTCGCCGCAGAGGTGGCCCCAGCAGTACGCGAAGCGGTCGGACAAGAGCGCGGCACGCCCGCCGCCGCCGCACTCCCCGACGACGCCCGGATCGAGCACCGGCGGCTCGACCCCTCGAAACGCCCCGTCGCACCGCGGCCGCACCCGGACCGACCCGCCGCCGGCGCCGCCGGTGAGCGCGCCGCCCAGACCCTGGTACTGGTCCACGACAGCCTCCGCGACGAACTGGCCCAGCTCCAGCACGCGGTCGGCGAGGTCCTGGCCGGACGCGACAGCCCGGCCGCTGCCCGCTCGTTCCTCAACGCCATGACCATGCGCCAGAACTACTGGTCGCTGGGCGCCTTCTGCGCCACGTACTGCCGGATCGTCACCCAGCACCATCTGCTGGAGGACGAGGTGATGTTCGGCAAGCTGCGCGGTGCCCAGGAGGACCTCACGCCGGTGCTGGCCCGCCTGGAAGAGGAACACGAGCTGATCGCCTCGTTGATCGCGCGCCTGGACGAGGTGCTGGTCGCGATGGTCGAGGACCCGTCCCGCCTGGAAGAGGTCCGCACCGTCCTCGACAGGCTCGCCGACTGTCTCCTCTCCCATCTCACCTACGAAGAGGAACAACTCCTGGACCCGATCGCCCGCCACAACATCGTCGTCTGACCTCCCCCACGCGATGGTGACCCGGCGGCGTGCGCCGGGGCCGCTACGCCCGACTCTCGGCCTGTCATGACCGGGACGAGGGTGCTCAGGACGCAGCGGGTGCGTTGACCGGCATGGCGTTCTTGAAGTCGGTGAACGTGATCGTCGCTTCGATGTCGGGGTCGGACGCGAAGTGGGTCTTCTGGCGTACGCGCACGACTCGGCCCTCGTTGTCGATCCATGCGTCCGCGTCGATCGCGGTGGCGGGTCGCAGGTTGCGTCCGACGGTCCTGTCCACCGCCTCGACGTCCTTCGGCGTGAGGCGGGCCGATACGCGCATGGGTTCGCCGCCCTGGTGCACGGATGCGCTGTGACCGAGCATGAGCCGCACGTACTGCGGGAGCCGGTCCGTGGGTATACCGCCCTTTGCCGCCGACGCGAGGAACTCCTGCCATACCCCGTGAGTTCCGGTGGCGCGCCGGTACACCTTCTGCCGGGTGATCACGACGTCTTCGGTGTACTGCTCGGTCGTGTCTGTCGTGCGCCCTGTGAACGGCGCGTTGAGGTTGACCCGCCCCTCCATGAGCTGGAGTCGTCTGGGCCCCGACTGCGTGATGGCTCTGAGCGTGGCCGAGTACGGGGCGTCGGCGGCTGCGGCCAGCCGGTCGCGGACCACCTGGGGGCCGCTCTTCGGTGGTGCGGGCCGGCTCGAGGAGCATGCGGAGAGCATCAGCCCCAAGAGCACCAGAGTCAGGGGCGCTGTCCGGCGATGAAGCACAGGTAAATCCTCTGAGCGCCGAGCCCGAGCGGGAAACACACCGGGCCGCAGGTGGATGGTGGACTCATCCTGTCCGGCCTCGGAGATCAGGCGGGGCTCAGGGGGAGGTGGCGTGATCAAGAGTGCGTCAGACAGTTACGGAATTGCCTTCTCCACCCGCACAACCCATCGGTCGGCATCCGTCGCCGTCGAAGCGCGCGTCCAGCGGTTGACCTGCGCAGTCGGGCGGCCGGGATTCAAAGGGTGGTGCGGGTGCGGCGGACCACGCGGACTTCGGTGGTGTCCGGCGACTCCTCTCGGGTCTCGACCTCGCGGGCCAGGGCGGCGATGGTCGGGTGGGCGAAGAACTCCCGCATGGACAGGGCGATCCCCAGGGCCGTACGGAGCTTCGAGACCGCCTGCGTCGCCAGGAGCGAATGGCCGCCCAGGGCGAAGAAGTTGTCGTGTACGCCGACCCGGTCGGTGCCGAGCAGTTCCTGCCAGACCGCGCCCATCGCCCGCTCCACCGGGGTCGCGGGAGGCGTGTGCTCCTCCTCCGACGGCAGCTCCTTGGCCAGCGCCGCCAGGGCCTTGACGTCGACCTTGCCGTTCGGCGAGGAGGGGAAGCCGTCCACGGCGGCGAAGCGTGCCGGGATCATGTAGCCGGGGAGCGAGCGGCCCGCATGCTCCTGGAGGTCCCGCGCCGTCGGCGGCTCCGAGCCGGTCGCGGGTACAACGTAGGCGGCGAGCTGCCTGCCCCGGGTGGGGTGGTCCTCGGCGAGCACCTTGACCCGCGCCACCGCGGGATGGCCGGCCAGGGCGGACTCGACCTCGGCCAGCTCGATGCGGAAGCCCCGTACCTTGACCTGGTCGTCGGCGCGCCCCCGGTATTCGAGCAGGCCCCGCGCGGTCCACGCCACCACGTCGCCGGTGCGGTACATCCGCTCTCCGGGCGGGCCGAAGGGGCACGCGACGAAGCGCTCCGCCGTCAGACCCGGGCGCCCTGCGTAGCCGCGGGCGAGCGCCGCGCCGGCGAGGTACAGCTCGCCCGGCACACCGGGCGGCACCGGGCGCAGCCCGCTGTCGAGGACGTAGACCCGCGTATTGTCCAGGGGGCGCCCGATGGGGGCCGTGTAGGGCCAGGACATGGGGTCCGTCGGCAGGGCGAACCCGGTCGTGACATGGGTCTCGGCCGGTCCGTAGTGGTTCTCCAGACGGCATTCGGGCCGCTGCGCGAAGAACTTCCGCATGCGGTCCGTGAGCACCAGAGCCTCACCGGCCTGGGCCACCCGGCGCAGCGAGGCCAGCGGCAGGTCCTCGTCCTCGGCGATCTGGCAGAGCGTCTCGATGACGACGTTCGGCGCGTAGAGGCGGGTGATGCGCTCGCGGTCGGCCCAGCGAACGAACGCGGCGAAGTCGGCGCGGATGTCCATGTCCGGGATGACCAGCGTGTCGCCGGCGACCAGGGTGGCCAGGATCTCCTGGACACTGACGTCGAAGCTCGGCGTCGTGAACTGCGCCGTGCGCCCGCCGGCCGGCCCGGGATGGTTCCGGCCCTCCCAGGACAGCAGGTTGACCAGGGTCGTGCCGGGCATCAGCACGCCCTTGGGGCGGCCGGTGGACCCGGAGGTGTAGATGAGGTAGGCCGGGTGGCGCGATGAGGCGGGGCGCGCCCGGTCCGCGTCTTCGAGGTCCGCGGCCGGCTGCCCGGCGATGGCGGCGGCCTGTTCCCGGTCGTCGAGGCACAGCCGTCGGGCGGGGGCCCCGTCCAGGATCTGTGCGGCGAGCGGTGCGGTGGTCAGGGTGACCGCCGGCGCCGCGTCCCGCAGCATGTACGCGATACGGTCGACGGGCTGCTGCGGATCCAGCGGCAGATAGGCCGCGCCCGCCTTGAGTACGGCGAGCACCGCGACCACCAGCTCCGGGGTGCGCGGCAGGAGCAGCCCGACGACGTCCTCGGCGCCCACCCCGTCGGCCACGAGCCGGCGGGCGAGGCGGTTGGCGCGGGCGTTGAGTTCGGCGTACGTCAGCGTGAGCGCGCCGAAGCCGATGGCGGGGGCCTCGGGCGTGCGGGCGACCTGCCGCTCGACGAGTTCGGCGAGGCCCGCCTCGGGCAGCGGGCGGCCGGTGGCGTTCCAGTCCGTCAGGAGCGTGCGGCGTTGCCCGTCGTCGAGGAGTTCGACGTCGCGGGGGCGCTGGTCCGGGTCGGCCGCGATGGCGGTCAGCATGCGGACCAGGCCCGCGGTGAGCCACTCGGCCGTGCTCCGGTCGAACAGGTCGAGCCGGTAGGTGACGTACCCGCCGAGTCCGGCGGGGGCGGCCTGGGCGTCCCGGTGTTCGGTGATGTTGAAGAGCAGGTCGAACATGGAGTGGCGCAGGTCGAACGCGTAGTCCTCGACGCGCAGCCCCGGCAGCTCCAACTCGCCGCCGGCGTTGTTCTGGAAGGCGAGCATCACCTGGAACAGCGGGTGCCGGCTGACCGAGCGGTCGGGGTTCAGGGCCTCCACCAGGAGGTCGAAGGGCATGTCCTGGTTCGCGTACGCCGCGAGGCTGCCGGAGCGGGTACGGCGCAGGAGCTCCGCGAACGTGGCGTCGCCCGAGGTGTCCGTCCGAAGGACGAGGGTGTTGACGAAGAATCCGACCAGGTCGTCCAGGGCCTCGTCGGTGCGGCCCGCGAGCGGTGTCCCGAGCGGGATGTCCGTGCCGGCACCCGCACGGGACAGCAGGGCGGCGAGGGCCGCCTGGACGACCATGAACGTGCTCCCGCCGGTGCGCTCGGCCAGGGCGGCGAGACGCTGGTGCAGGGCGGCCGGAATCTCGAAGGGGACCATGCCGCCGCGGTGGTCGCTGTCCGGGGTGCGCGGGCGGTCCGTGGGCAGGTTCAGCTCGTCGGGCAGTCCCGCGAGGGCGTCCTTCCAGTACGCGCTCTGCCGGGCCAGGGCGCTGCGGGGGTCGTCGGCCTCGCCGAGGATCCGCCGCTGCCACAGGGCGTAGTCGGCGTACTGGACGGGCAGCGGGGCCTGCCCTGGGGCTTCACCCACGCACCGGGCGGTGTAGGCGGCGCCCAGGTCCCGCCAGAGCGGGCCGATGGACCAGCCGTCGCAGGCGATGTGGTGCACGACGATCAGCAGGATGTGGGCTCCCGGCGCCTCGGTGAAGAGGTGGGCGCGCAGCGGCAGGTCGGCGGTGACGTCGAACCCCTCGGCGGCCGCTCGGGCGACCGCTTCGGCGAGGCTGCCCGGCGTGCCGTCCGCGTCCGCGGCGTCGTGCCTCAGCAGGGGCATCCTGGCCTCGTGCGAGGGCAGGATGCGCTGGTACGGCTGGCCCGCGACCTCCGGGTACACCGTACGGAGGCTCTCGTGCCGCTCCAGGAGGTCGGCCAGGGCCGCTTGGAGCGCGGCGGTGTCCAGGGCTCCGGTGAGGCGCAGCGCCCAGGGCATGTTGTAGACCGCGCGCTGGTCCTCGAAGCGGTTGAGGAACCACAGCCGGCGCTGCGCGAACGACAGCGGTACGACGTCCGGCCGGGGACCCGCCTCCAGTGCCGGGCGGGCCGCGCCGCGGTCGCCGAGCCGGGGCGCGAGTTCGGCGACGGTCGGGCTCTCGAACACCGACCGGAGCGGCAGTTCCACCCCGCATTCGGTGCGGATGCGGGTGACCAGCCGTGTCGCCATCAGGGAGTGGCCGCCGAAGGCGAAGAAGCTGTCGTCGACGTTGTCCCAGGGGAGGCCCAGGATCTCACCGAAGAGCCCGCACAGCAGGCGCTCGGCCTCGGTGCGCGGGGCGCGGCCGGAGTGCGCGCCGCGGTCGGGGGCGGGCAGGATCTTGCGGTCGAGCTTGCCGTTGGGGCTCAGCGGCAGGGCGTCGAGCTGGACGAAGACGGCGGGCACCATGAAGGTCGGCAGCCGGCCGGCCAGGTGGGCACGCAGGGTGCCCATGTCCAGGGTGGCGCCGTCGGCCGAGGTGACGTAGGCCGTCAAATACGAGTCTCCCGGCCTGTCCTGGCGTGCCGTCACCGCTGCCTGGGCGATGGCGGGGTGGGCCGCGAGGACGGCTTCGACCTCGCCCGGCTCCACCCGGAAGCCCCTGATCTTGACCTGCTCGTCGGAGCGGCCGAACAGTTGCAGCACGCCGCCCTCCTGCCACTGGGCGAGGTCGCCGGTGCGGTACATGCGCTCGCCGGGCGCGCCGAAGGGGCAGGCCACGAACCGTTCCGCCGTCAGCCGGGGCTGGTGGGCGTAGCCGCGGGCGAGGCAGGCTCCCGCGAGGTACAGCTCGCCGGTCACGCCGATGGGCGCGGGGCGCAGCCGGTCGTCGAGGACGTAGGCGCGGGTGTTGCCGATGGGGCCGCCCAGCGGTGCGGCGGGCGGCCAGGCCGTGCTGTCCTCAGGGAGCGTGTACATGGTGACGCCGTGGGTCTCGGCGGGACCGTAGACGTTGTGCAGGCGCCGTCCGGGCCCGGCGCGGTGGAAGGTCCGGGTCCGCTCGCCGAGCGTGAGGGCCTCGCCGCCCTGGATGACGTCGGTCAGCGAGTCGAGGGGCAGGCCCTGCTCGCGCGCGCTCTCGTAGAGGGCCTCGATGACCGCGGTCGGGGCGAACAGCTCGTTCACCCGGTGGCGTTCGATCCAGCGGGCGAGCTGCTCCGCGCTGCGGCGGACCTCGTCCGGGGGCACCACCAGGGTCTGCCCCTGGAGGAGGGTCGCCAGGACTTCCTCGACGGAGAAGTCGAAGCCGATGGAGCAGAACTGCGCCGTACGGGTGCCAGGGCCTCCGGCGGGGAACGCCTCGCGGTGGGCGGCGAGCATGTTGCGCAGGCCGGCGTGGGGCATGAGGACACCCTTGGGGCGCCCGGTGGAGCCCGAGGTGTAGATCAGGTAGGCGGGGCCCGCGTCCCGGAGGGGGCCGCCGCGCTCGTCGTCGGTCAGGTTCCCGGCCGGCCGGGCCGCGAGGCCGGCGGCCGTCGCGGGCGCGTCGAGGCAGATCGCCGGGGTGCCGTCGGGCAGGCCGTCCCGTCGGGCCTCGTGCGTCAGCGCCAGCGCGGGCCGGGTGTGCGTGAGCATGTAGGCGACGCGCTCGGCGGGGTAGTCGGGGTCGACCGGCAGGTAGGCGGCGCCCGCCTTGAGGACGGCGACCATGCTGACGAAGGTGTCGAGGCAGCGCGGCATCGCCAGGGCCACGATCTGCTCGGGTCCCGCGCCGTGTCCGGCGAGCAGCCGGGCCAGCCGGTTGGCGCGGTCGTTGAGTTCCCGGTACGAGAGGGACTCGTCCTCGAAGATGAGCGCGGTGGCCTCGGGGGTCCGCGCGGCCTGCTCCTCGAACTGCTCGACGACCGTCCGGTCCGGCAGCGGCCGTGCGGTGGCGTTCCACGTCTCCAGGACCAGGGACCGCTCCTCGGGCGGGAGCAGCTCGCTCGCGTCGATCCGGTGACCGGGTTCGCGCACCGTCGAGGCCAGCAGGGTGAGGTAGTGGTCGGCCATGCGCCGCACCCGCGCCTCATCGAAGAGGTCGGTGGCGAAGACGAACCTGCAGAGGTAGCCGGACTCCTGTTTCTCCGCGTGCAGTTCGAGGTCGAAGCGGGTGGACTGGTCCGCGATGTCCACGACCTGCGCGGTCACGTCGCCGAGGTGCCAGGCGTCCTGGAGGTCGAGGTAGTTGCACAGGATCTGGAACAGCGGGTTGGCCCCCAGGTCGCGGCCGGGCGCGACCTCCTCGACGACCCGCGCGAAGGGTGCTTCCTGGTGGGCCTGCGCCCCCAGGGTCACGTCCCGGGTGCGGTGCAGGAGTTCCGCGAAGGTGGGGGTGCCCGAGAGGTCGGTGCGCAGGGCGACGGTGTTCACGAAGAACCCGATCGTGTCCTCGACCTCCGGGCGGGTGCGGTTGGCCACCGGGGTGCCGACGACGATGTCCTGCTCGCGCGTGTAGCGGTGGAGCAGGGCGTTGAGCGCCGTGAGCAGGACCATGAAGGGCGACACCCCCTCGCGGCGGCTCAGCTCGTCCAGCTCCCGCGCGAGGTCCGGGGGCACCTGCACGGCGACGGAGGCGCCGCGGAAGCTGGGAACGGCGGGGCGGGGCCGGTCGCTGGGCAGGTCCATGACGGGCAGGGTGCCGGACAGCCGGTCCTTCCAGTAACGGACCTGGCGTTCGACGTCGGCGCTCGCGCCTTCGCTCTGCTCCCACACCGCGTAGTCCGCGTACTGCAGGGGCACGTCGGGAAGCCGGACCTCCCGCCCGGCGGCGGCGCCCTCGTACAGGGCCCACAGCTCCCGGAAGAAGATCCCCTCGGACCAGCCGTCGGTGATGCTGTGGTGGAAGTTGACGAAGAGGTAGTGGCGGGTGGCGGAGGTGCGGTACACCCGGGAGCGCACGAGCGGCTCGGCGATCAGGGGGAAGGGGATGCGGCTCTCGGCGGCCAGCAGCCTGCGCACCTCGGTCTCGGCCGCGGCCTCCTCCAGGGCGGAGAGGTCCTCGCAGGGCACGTCGAGCGTCAGGGACGGCGCGATGTCCTGGAAGAGTTCCTCGCCCTGCCTGGTGTAGCGGGTGCGCAGGGCCTCGTGCCGGGCGACGACCCCGCCCACGGCGTCGCGCAGTACGTCGAGCCGCAGGGCGCCGTCGACGCGGACGGCGAACGCCACGTTGTAGGCGGCGTTGCGGCCGTAGAGCTGGTCGAGGAACCACAGGCGCTTCTGCGCGCTGGAGGCGGGGACCGGGCCGGTGCGCGGTGCCCGGGTGATGGTCCCGGCGGCGGGGGTGTCGCGCTTGCCGCCGCGGAGCTTCTGCAGGAGGGCGTCGCGCATCGCGGACGCGGTGGGTGCCGCTTCGTGCGCCGTCATCTCAGGCCTCCGCTCCGCTGGACAGGACGCGCCGGACGATCGCCACGGCGGCGTCGATGTCGGCGGAGGTGACGCCCGAGTGGGTGACGGCGCGCAGCCGGCCGTGGCCCAGCTCGGCCACCGCGAGCCCGAGCCGGCCCGCGGCGTCGGCGAAGGTCTGCCAGGTGAACCTGGGGGCTGTCACCCGGAACATGACGATGTTGGTCTGCACGGCGGCCGGGTCGGCCTCGATGCCGTCGGTGTCGGCCAGGCCCTTGGCCAGCCGCAGGGCGTTGTCGTGGTCGTCGGCGAGCCGGCCGGTGCCGTCGAGCGCGACGAGGCCGGCGGCGGCGAGGAATCCCGCCTGGCGCATGCCGCCGCCGAGCATCTTGCGGACCCGGCGGACGCGCCGGATGAACTCCGTGTCCCCCGCCACCATCGACCCGATGGGCGCGGACAGCCCCTTGGAGAGGCAGAACTGGACCGAGTCGGCGTACCGCACGAGTTCCGCGGCGGGCTTGCCGAGGGCGACCGCGGCGTTGAAGATCCGTGCTCCGTCCACGTGGACGGCGACCCCGCGCTCGTCGGCGAACGCGCGCACCTCGCGCTGGTAGTCCATGGAGAGCACCACGCCGCCGCAACGGTTCTGGGTGTTCTCCAGACAGATCAGGGACGGCAGGGCGAACTGGGGGTCCTCCGGGTCATCCGGGAATCCCGCCCGCAGGTCGTCCAGCGCCAGCCGGCCGTCGGCCTGGTTGGCGATGGGCTCGTAGGCGACGCCGCCGAGGACGGAGGCGCCGCCGGCCTCGTAGACGTAGATGTCGCTCTCCGCCCCGACCAGGACCTTCGACCCTCGGGGCGAGTGCGTCATGATCGAGGCGAGGTTGGCCATCGTGCCGCTCGGCATGAGGCAGGCGGCCTCCTTGCCGAGCAGGCCGGCGACCCTGGCCTCCAGTTCGTTGACGGTCGGGTCCTCGCCGTACACGTCGTCGCCGAGGCGCGCCCGGCCCATCGCGCGGAGCATGGCGGGGGACGGCAGGGTGAAGGTGTCGCTGCGTAGCTCGATCATGGGGGGTGTCTCCTGGAGCTGGTTCGTCAGTGGGAGGTCGGGGAAGTCCGGGCCGGGTCCCCGGCGGCCGCGAGGGCGGCGCCGAGGTCGTCGGCCAGGGCCTTGAGGTGCGGGGCGCGCACGATGTCGTAGTGGTCGGCCTTGAGCTCGCGCAGGACCAGGCGCCCCCGCGTCAGGGGAGCCCAGCGCGCGGCGGCCCCGGCGCGGGCGCCGTCCGTTCCCTGGTAGAACCTGACCGCCCCGCCGTAGGGCCGGGGCCGGTAGGCCGCCGACAGCCGGAGGTTGGTGCGGAATACCTCGTAGTGGCGGCCGAGCCGGGTGGCGGTGACGCCGGTGTCCGCGGACGCGGCGTCCAGGTGACGGGCGAGGGCGCCCAGGGCCTCGGCGACGTTTCCGGCCTCCGCGGGTGCGGCCACGTCGGCCGGCAGGACGGCGCCGGCGGCCCCGCCGGCGGAGCCGAGCACGTCCGCCGCGAAGGCCTCCAGGAGTTCGGGCTCCCCCGGCGGCGGCCCCGCGTCCGGGAAGCCGCTGTCGATCATGGCGAGCAGTACGGCTTCCTCACCCTCCTCAGCGAGCCGGCGGGCCATCTCGTACGCGACCATCCCGCCGAACGACCAGCCGCCCACGGCGTACGGGCCTTCGGGCCGGACCGCGCGTACGGCCCGAAGGCACCGCTCGGCCAGGGCCTCGACCGAGTCGGGCAGCTCCTCGCCGTCGGCGAGGCCCGGCGCGGGCAGCGCGTACACCGGCTGCTCGTCACCGAGGGCGGTGGCCGTCTCGCGGTAGCAGGTCACTCCCCCGCCGACGGGATGGACCAGGAACAGCGGGGCTCGGTGGCCGCCCCCGCGCATCGTCACGAGGTCCGCCGAGCCGTCCGCCGCGCCGGGCTCCCGCCGCAGCAGCGCCGCCTGGCCCGCGATCGTGGGGTGTTCCAGGACCGCCGCCACCCCGAGCGCGCGCCCGAACTCGGCGTTGATCAGCGACACCAGGCGCACGGCCATGAGCGAGTGCCCGCCCAGGGCGAAGAAGTCGTCGTGGACGCCGAGTTCCGTGGCGTCCAGGAGCCGCTGCCACAGGCGCAGCAGCCGTTCCTCGTCGGCGTCCGAGGGCGGGGTCGGCGCGCCGTCGGCACGCGCCGCGCCGGGCGCGGGCGGTTGCGGGAGCGCCTTCCGGTCGAGCTTGCCGCTGCCGGTGAGCGGCATGGCGTCGATCCGCGTCCAGGTGGTGGGCACCATGTGGGCGGGAAGCCGCTCGCGCAGGTACCGGGCCGTGTCCGCCGGGTCGGGGTCCGCACCGGCCGCCGCGACGACGTACCCGACGAGCCGGTCCTCGCGCAGGACGACGGCGCATTCGGCGACGTCCGGGTGCCCGGCGAGGACCGTCTCGATCTCCTGGAGCTCGATGCGGAAACCCCGCAGCTTGACCTGGGAGTCCACCCGGCCCCGGTATTCGAGGGTGCCGTCCGGCAGCCGGCGGGCCAGGTCGCCGGTGCGGTACATGCGCCGCCGCACGCCGTGCCGGTCGGTGTGGTGGATGAAGCTCTGCTCCGTCAGGTCGGGGCGGCCGTGGTAGCCGTCGGCCAGCCCCACACCGCTGAGGTGCAGCTCGCCCGTGACGCCCACCGGGACGGTGTGTCCGCGCCGGTCCAGGACGTGGGTCCGCATGTTGGCGATCGGGCGGCCGATCGGCACCACGCCGCGCCCGTCGTCCCGGCATAGCCAGGCGGTGACGTCCACGGCGGCCTCGGTGGGCCCGTAGAGGTTGTGCAGCTCGGCCCCGAGGACCGCGAAGAAGCGGGTCTGCAGGTCGTGCGGCAGTGCCTCGCCGCTGCAGATGACCCGGGTGAGGCCGGTGCACTCCCGTGCCAGGGGCTCCTCGACGAACGCCTGGAGCATGGACGGGACGAAGTGGGCCGTGGTGATCCCTTCTGCGGTCACCAGGCGGGCGAGCCGGGCGGGGTCACGGTGCGCGCCGGGCCGGGCGTGCACCAGCGTCGCGCCGGCGAGCAGCGGCCAGAACAGCTCCCACACCGACACGTCGAAGGTGTAGGGGGTCTTGTGCAGGACCCGCTCCCCGGCGCGCAGGCCGTACTCGTCCTGCATCCACAGCAGCCGGTTGCAGATGGCCCGGTGGGACACCACGACGCCCTTGGGCGTGCCGGTCGAACCCGACGTGAAGATCATGTAGGCGGGGTCCTCGGGCGCGCTGGCGACCGGCTCCGCCGCGCCGCGGCCGTCCGAGGCCGGTCCGGCGCCGGAGTCCGCCCGTACGACCGTGATTCCCGGGGCGTCGTCGAGCCGGGAATCACCCGGCTCGGCCGTGACGACCACGGAGATCCCGGCGGCATCGAGGACCTGCCTCAGGCGCAGGTCGGGATGGTCCGGATCCAGGGGCACGTACGCGGCCCCGGCCTTGAGGACCGCGAGCAGGGCGACGGACAGGTCGAGCGAACGCTCCAGATACAGACCGACGAACTGCCCCCGGTCCACGCCGTGGGCACGCAGGGCGCGGGCCAGCCGGGCGGCCCGTTCGTCGAGGGCGCGGTAGCTCAGCTCCTCCCCTTCGTAGCGGACGGCGGGCGCGTCGGGGCGCAGGCGCACCTGCTCCTCGATCAGGGTGTGCAGGACGTGAGGTCTGTCGTAGGTGCGGTCGGTGGCGTTCCACGACGCGATCCGCTCGTGCTCGGCGGTCGTGAGCAGGTCCGCGTCCTCGTAGCGCCCGTCGGGGTCGTCCGCCATGGCGGCGAGCACAGCGGCGTAGTAGCCGTGGAACGCGGCGATCTGCTCCTCGTGGAACTGCCCGGCGTCGTACCGCAGTCCGAGGGTGAGCTGCTCGTCCGGGCTGCCGGCCGCGAACTCGGCGCCGAAGGGGAGGTTCGTGGGCGCGGTGCCCTCCGCTTCGAGGACGACGACGTCCCCCTGCCGCGCGGCGGTGTCCTCGACGTGGAAGCGGGTGTAGTTGAAGAAGCTCTCGAACAGCCCCGCCCCGCCGGTGCGCCGCATGATCTCCGGCAGCGGGAAGCGGCGATGGGGCTGGATGCCGACGTCCTGGCGGGCCGTCTCCTCGATCAGCCCGGCCCAGCTGCCACCGGTGAGGCGGCCGCGGAACGGGAGCGTGTTGAGGAAGACGCCGAGCGTCTTGTCGGCGTCGCGTTCCTCACCGCGCCCGTTGTAGACGACGCCGGTGACCACGTCCTCACCCCCGCTGAGCAGGCTCATCACCCGCAGGTGGGCGGCGAGGAGCACACAGCGCAGGGGTACCCCGAGGCGGGCGGCCAGGGCCGGGAGCGCGGCCGTCACCTCGGGGGCGAGCGGGGCCTCATGGAAGCGCATGTCCGAGCCGCCGCCGCGGTGCGGGGGCCGGTCCGGGCGCGGCAGCCGGGTGAGCGAGGCGCCGTCGAGCTCCGCCGTCCAGTACGCCGCGGTCTCCTCGTCCGCCAGCGCCGCGGCTTCCAGGGCGACGAAGTCGGCGAAGCGCGAGGCGGGCGGGGCCGTGTCCGGCTGCCCGGTGCCGGCGACCGCGACGGCGTAGCGCAGCAGCAGCTCGGCGAAGAGCGAGCGTTCGCTCCAGCCGTCCAGGATGGCGTGGTGCTCGGTGACGAACAGCTGCAGGGTGTCCTGCGTCAGCCGCTGGACGTGGAACCGGATCAGCGGTGCCCGCTGCCAGTCGAAGGGACGCTCCTGCTCCCGCGCGCCGCGGGCCTCGACGGCCGCGCGCCGGTCCTCGGCGCCGAGATCGGTCACGTCCTCGTGGGTCAGCGGGAGTTCGATGTCACGGTGGACCAACTGCGCCGGTTCGGAGAGGGAGTGCAGGTCGAAGGAGGTCCGCAGGATCTCGTGCCGGCCGATCGTCTCGGCGACCGCGGCCCGCCAGGCGGCGACGTCCCAGCGGGCGCGGATGCGGTAGGTGGAGGTGTTGTGGTATTCGGCCGTGCCGTTGGTGGACAGCCCGCTGTGGAACAGCATCCCCAGCTGCGTCCGGGTCATCGGGTAGGCGTCGTCGAGGCCGTCCGGCAGCAGGGCGCGGTCCGCCGGGGACAGCAGGTCGAACGCCTCCCGCCGGGCCTCGGGCTCCGCGCGCGGGGTGCGTACGGTGACGGCGCCGGCCAGGCCGCGGATGGTCTGGCGGGTCATCAGGTCGGTGAGTCTGAAGTCCAGGCCCGCCTCGCGGGCCAGGGAGAGCAGCTGGATGCTGCGGATCGAGTCGCCGCCGAGGGCGAAGTAGCCGTCGTCGATGCCGACCCGCTGTCCCAGGACCCGGCCCCAGATGTCGGCGAGGGTGCGCTCGACTGCGGTGCGCGGCGCGACGTGGTCCTCGGACCGGCCCGACGGGCCCTGCGCGCAGTGCGGTTCGGGCAGCCTGTCGCGGTCGACCTTCCCGTTGGCGGTCAGCGGGAAGGCGGGCAGCACGGTGTACGAGGCCGGCACCATGTGCTCCGGCAGCAGCCGGGCCAGATGACCGCGCAGGGCGTCCGCGTCGGGAGCCGTGGCCCGGGTGGCCGCGTACGCGGCCAGGTAGGGGTGAGCGGCCTCGTCGGTGCGCAGCAGCACCACCGAGTCAAAGACGTCCTCGTGAGAACTCAAGGCGGCCTCGATGTCACCGAGTTCGATGCGGAAGCCGCGCAGCTTCACCTGTCGGTCGACGCGCCCGCAGTATTCGAGGTCGCCGTCGTGCAGGACGCGTACAAGGTCTCCGGTGCGGTACAGGAGCTCGCCGGCGCCGTCCGCGAACGGCGCCCGTACGAAGCGCTCGGCGGTCAGGTCCGGACGGTTGAGGTAGCCGTCCGCCAGCCCGGCCCCGCCGACGTACAGCTCGCCGGGAACCCCGGTCGCAACGCTGCGCCCGTGCCGGTCGAGGACGTGCAGCCGCAGGTCGGGGATCGGCCAGCCGATCACGCTCCCGCGGCCCTCGTCGAGGTCCCGCAGCGAGATCGGCCGGTAGGTCACGTGGACGGTCGTCTCGGTGATCCCGTACATGTTGACGAGCCGCGGCGAGGTGTCGCCGTGCCGTTCGAACCACTCCCGCAGGGCGGGCAGGTCCAGGGCCTCGCCGCCGAACACGACCAGGCGCAGGGCAAGGGCGGCGGACGCCTCCTTGTCGGCCCGCATGAGCTGGTAGAAGGCGGACGGCGTCTGGTTGAGGACGGTCACCCGCTCGGCGCTCAGCAGCCGGTGGAAGGCCTCGGGGTCGCGGCTCGTCTCGTAGGGCACCACGACGAGGCGGCCGCCGTACGCCAGCGCTCCCCACAGCTCCCACACCGAGAAATCGAAGGCGTAGGAGTGGAAGAGGGGCCACACGTCCTGCGGTCCGAAGCCGAACCAGTGGTCGGTGGCGGAGAACAGCCGGGCGATGTTGCGGTGCGGGATGAGCGTGCCCTTGGGCCGGCCCGTCGAGCCGGAGGTGTAGATGACGTACGCGAGGTCGTCCCCGGTCACCTCGGCGGCCGGGGCGGTCCTCGGCTGCCCGGCGATGGCCTCGGCGTCCTCGGCCAGGTCGATGACCCGGCCGCCGGCGCCCTCCCACCACACCGGCACGCCCTCGCCCACCACCAGGGTGGCGACGCCGGCGTCCTCGGCCATGGGGCGGAGCCTGTCGGCCGGGTAGGCGGGGTCGAAGGGGACGTAGCATCCGCCGGCCTTGAGGATGCCGAGGATCGCGACGACCAGGTCGGCGCTGCGGTTCATGCTCAGGCCCACCAGGTGTCCGGGCCCGACACCGGCCGCCCTCAGGTGGTGGGCCAGCTGGTTGGCGCGGCCGTCCAGCTGACCGTACGTGAGGTGCTCGCCGCCGTCGACCACCGCGACGGCGTCGGGCGTGCGCGCCGCCCACTGCCCGAACCGCTCGTGGCACGGCTGCGGCGCCGGTCCGGCCGTACGGCCCTGCGGCGGGGCCGGGGCCTGCCGTGCGAGCTCGGCGTCGGTCAGCACGCGCAGGGCCGAGACGGGCGCGTCGGGGTTGCGGACGATGCTCTCGATCAGCACGCCGTAGTGCTCGGCCAGGAGGGCGACGGTCTCCGCGCCGAACAGATCGGCCCGGTACTCGAAGGAGCACTCGACGCCCGTCGGACCGTCCGTCGCGTCGAGCAGCAGGTCGAACTTGGCCTGGGACAGGGGCGTCGGGAGCCATTCGACGTCGACGCCCGGCAGGGTCCAGGCCAGGTCGCCGGCGCGGTTCATGCCGAACATCACCTGGAACACGGGGGACGCGGCCGCCGCGCGCTGCGGGTTCTTCATGTCCACGAGCCGCTCGAACGGGATGTCCTGGTGGTCCTGGGCCTCCAGGACCCGGTCGCGGACCTGCCCGAGCAGTTCGCGGAAGGCCGGATCGCCCGCCAGGTCCGAGCGCAGGACCGTGGTGTTGACGAACAGCCCGACCGTCTTCTCGAACTCCTCGCGGTTGCGGTTGGCGATGGGCGTGCCGACGAGGATGTCGTCGAGCCCGCTGTAGCGGTTCAGCAGCACCTTGAAGGCGGCGAGGAGCCCCATGAAGAGCGTGCCGCCCGCCTCCTGGCACAGGCCGCGCAGCGCTTCCACGGCCCGGTCGGGCAGCTCGAAGACATGGATCCCGGCGGTGCCGGGTGCGGGCGCGTCCTGCCGGCGGGGCCGGGGGGTGGGCAGTTCGAGCAGCGGGAGGTCACCGGCGAGCCGCTCCTGCCAGTAGCGCTCCTGCCGGGCGGCCGCCTCGCTCCGCAGCCACTCGTCCTGCCACTCGGAGTAGTCCGCGTACTGAATCTCCGGCGGCTCCTGGGCGTCCGGCGCGCCCGCGACGAGGCTCGCGTAGCCGCGGGAGAGTTCCTCCAGGAGGATGCCCGTGGACCAGCCGTCGGTGACGATGTGGTGCGCGTCGATCAGCAGCACCGAGGTACGGGCGGACCTGCGCAGCAGCGCGACCCGGAACAGCGGTCCGCCGAGCAGGTCGAAGGGCCGGTCGCTCTCGCGCCGTACCCACCACGCGACGGCCGCGTCGTCGTCGGCCACCTCCTCGGCCCGCCAGTCCACCCGGCCCTCGGGGCTGACCAGTTGGAGCAGCTCGCCGTCGCGCACGGCGAACCGGGTCCGCAGCGCCTCGTGCCGGTCCACCAGGCCCTGGGCGGCCTCCCGCAGCGCCTGTTCGTCGACCGTGCCGGTCAGCGTGTAGAAGAGGGGCACGTGGTAGGTCGACGCGTCGCCGGCCAGCTCCTGTAGGAAGTACATGCGCTTCTGGGCCCGCGAGGCGGGGAACACATAGAACTCCTGGCCGACGGCGCCGCCCGGCCGGCTCGTGGTCGCGGCCTCCGACTGGCTTGCACTCAACGTGAATTCCTGTTCTCTCGGTCGCGGGTGGTCCAGGTATCAGCCGGCCGTGATCCCCACGCGTCGGTCACCTGCCTGGAGCGGCGGGTAGACCTCGAGGGCGTCCGCCGGGTGGTACTCGATGTCGATCGCGGTGCCGAGGCCCAGCTCGGTGGCCAGTTCGAGGAGCACGTCCAGGGCCACGTGGTCCTCCAGGGCGAACCCGGTGGAGTCGAAGACGGAGGTGCGCGTCCGGTGCGGCTGCGCCAGCTCGGGCTTGGCGCACAGGTCGGCCAGGTGCGCGCCGACCGCGTCCGCGCCGAGCTGCTGGCACTCGCCCTCGCGCAGGGCCTGCTCGATGTGGTCGGTGCAGATGAACGACCGCTCCAGCAGGTCCTTCGGCAGCTCTGTCTTGCCCGGCAGGTCCGCCCCGATGGCGTTGATGTGCAGGTGCTCGCGCACGCCGGCGTCCTGGAAAACCGGGCCCGCGCCGACCTCGACCGAGGTGGCGGTGCACAGGATGTCCGCCGCGGCGACGACTTCGGCGGCCGAGGCGATCTGTACGTCGAGGCCGAGGAACTCCACCCGTTGCGGGAAGCCGGCGACGTGGCGCGGGTCGATGTCGTGGACGAGGACCTTGCTGATGTCGAAGTCCCGGCTGAGGCCGTGCAGTTGGGTCACCGCCTGTGCGCCTGCGCCGATCAGGCCGACCACGCTGCTGTCGGGGTGCGCGAGCAGCCGGCTGGCGACGGCCGAGGCCGCGCCGGTGCGGATCGCGGTGAGCACGACCCCGTCGGCCAGGGCCATCAGTCGGCCCGTCACGTCGTCGAAGCGGGCGACGGTGCCGAGGATGGTTGGCAGCGAGCAGTGTTCGGGGTTGCCCGGAGAGTAGGCGACCGTCTTGAGCGTGACGCTCTTCCCGGGCTCATGGTGCGGCATCCACTCCAGGCAGCCCTGGCCGTTGGCCTCTCTGATGAATCCGTCACGGGCGGGGGTGATGCCGCCCTCGCCGTTCGCCAGTGCGCGTAAAGCGACGAGGAGGCGGTCGGTGACCCGGTCCATCACCTGGTCCCGGCCGATGGTGCCGATGATGCGGGCTATGTCCCGCGCGTCCAGAACTACAGTGGTCATGAGGGAACTCCGTGGTAGTGGGTGCTCCTGAAGAGAACAGGGAAACGAAGGGGTACGGGGTTCACCGGGACGCGCCGTCGGTGGCCTCGACGAGCGACCGCGGCCGCATGTCGGTCCAGGACTCCTCGACGTACTTCAGGCACGACTCGCGGTCCGCCTCGCCGTAGACCGTCTCCCAGCCCGCGGGGACCTCCGCGAAGGCCGGCCACAGGGAGTGCTGTCCCTCGGCGTTGACCACGACGTGGAACGTGCCGTCGGCGTCCTCGAACGGATTGGGCATGGTTGGTTTTCCCCTCTGCTGTCGGATGGGGCCGGTATCGGATCGGCGGGTATCGGATCGGCGGGTGTCGGACGCGTCCGGTCGGACGGACGCCGTACGGGGCGGCTCAGCCGCCGAGTTGCTCGAACAGTTCCCTGACCTCGTCCTCGGTCATGCTGTTGACGCGTTCGGCCAGCAGGCGTTCCACCTCGTCCCCCATCGCCGTGATGGTCGGCATCCCGAAGACGTCCTGGAGGCGCAGCTCCACGCCGAAGCGCCGGCGGATGCGGGAGGCCAGCCGCGTGGCGACCAGGGAATGGCCGCCCAGCGAGAAGAAGTTGTCGAGCACCCCCACCTTGTCGACGCCCAGGATGTCGCCCCAGATCTCGGCGAGGTTCTCCTGGACGGGCCCCTCAGGCGGTACGAAGGCCAGTTCGGAGTAGTCCCGCAGCCGGTCCGGCTCCGGCAGCGCCTTGCGGTCCACCTTGCCGTTCGGGGTGAGCGGGAAGGTGGCGAGCAGCAGGACGAACGACGGCACCATGTAGTCGGGCAGGTACGCGCAGACGTGCCGGCGCACCGCTTCGGGCGTCGGGCCGGCGGCGCCGGTGTCCGCCACCACGTAGGCCACGAGCCGCTTCAGTCCGGACGCCGTCTCCTGGACGACGGTGAGCGCCTCCTTGACCCCCGGGTGCCGGGTGAGCACGGCGTCGATCTCGCCGAGTTCGACGCGCATGCCGCGGATCTTGACCTGGTGGTCGGAGCGCCCGACGAACATCAGCGAGCCGTCCGGGCGCCGGTATCCCCGGTCGCCGGTGCGGTACATGCGCTCGCCGGGGGCGTACGGGCTCGGCACGAACGCCGCCGCCGTCCTGGCCGGGTCCCCGAGGTATCCCCGGGCCAGTCCGATCCCGCTGATGTACAGGTCCGCGACGACGCCCACCGGGACTTCCCGGTGCAGCTCGTCGAGCACGTGGATCTGGTTGTTGTCGAAGGGCAGGCCCACGCTGACCGCACCGGCCGTGTCGATGTCGGCGACCGAGCAGGTGTGCGTGGTGGAGTCGATGGAGACCTCCGTGGCACCCCAGGTGTTGTGCAGGGCGCCCGGCAGGACCTCGTGGTAGCGGCGCACCAGCTCTCCGGAGAGGGCCTCTCCGCTGGAGACCGTGGTCCGCAGGGCGCTCAGCAGCTCGCGCCGGCCCGCATCGACGTGGTCGACCACCGTGGCCAGCATGCTGGGCACGACCTGGAGGTGCACCGTGCGGCTGCGGACCGCCGCGTCGAGGATCTCCACCGGGTCACGGTGGAGTCCGGGGTCGATCAGGGCGATCCGGCCCCCGGTCATCAGCGGCCAGAAGAGTTCCAGCGCCGAGTCGTCGAAGCTCAGTGTGGTCTTGTGCAGGACGCTCTCGCCGGGCCGCAGGCCGTGCAGGCGCTGCATGAACGCCATGCGGTTGACCCAGCCGCGGTGGGTGTTGGCCACGCCCTTGGGCCGTCCGGTCGAACCCGACGTGTAGTAGACCGACACCAGGTCGTCGGGGTGCACGGGCGCATCGGGGGACGTCGCGTCGTAGGCGTCGATCGTCTCCCGGTCCGAGTCGAGGAACACGGTGTGCCGCACCTCGGGCACGCTGTCCCGGTGCCGTTCGAGGGCCAGGCACCAGTGGGAGCCGGCGTCGTGCGCGATGGTGTTCAGCCGGTTGCGCGGCGTGCCGGGGTCTAGGGGCAGGTAGGCCGCGCCCGCCTTGAGGATGCCGAGCAGCCCGGCGACCATCTCGACGGAGCGGTCCATGCAGATCCCGACGACCGTGTCGGCGCCCGCGCCCGCCGTACGCAGGTGCCTGGCCAGCCGGTTCGCCCAGGCGTCGAGCGCGCCGTAGCTCAGGTGCTCGTGTCCGTGGACCACGGCCACGGCGTCCGGGGCCGCGGCCGCCCGCTCCTCGATGAGTTCGTGCAGACACCGGTCGTCGGGGAACGGCTGGCCGGTGGCGTTCCACTGCCGCAGGCTGAGGTGTTCCTCCTGCGACACCAGCCCGTACGCGGCGAGGGCGCGGTGCGGATCGTCGAGTACGCCCTCCATCAGGGTGCGGTAGACGGAGAAGAACCGCTCCGCCGTCTCCGGGGCGAACAGCTCGGTGTTGTACTCGAGTTCGCATTCGAGGACGCCGCCCGGGGCCTGGGCCATGAACATCGTCATCTCGAACCGCGCCGAGCCGTTGGGCACGGGGAAGAACTCGACCTCGAGGCCTTCCAGGGCGAGCCTGCGGTCGAAGTCGTTCTGGAAGGCGAACACGACCTGGGCCAGTGGCTGGTGGCCGGTGAGGCCGCCGCCGCCGAGCCGGTTGACGATGCGGTCGAAGGGGACCCGCTCGTGCTCGACCGCCCGGCGCACGGTCGCCTCGATCCGTGCCGCGTAGGAGGCGAAGGTCTCCCGGCCGTCGTACGTGGAGCGGATCGGCAGCGTGTTCACGAAGAAGCCGATCAGCTTCTCCAGGTCGGGGTGCGGGCGGTTGGCGACGGGCGTCCCCACCACGACGTCGGCCTCGCCCGTCCAGCGGTGCGTCAGCAGGGTGAAGACGGCCAGGGACAGGGAGTACGTCGACACTCCGCACTGCCGCGCCACGTCGGCGATCCGGGCGGTCTCGGCGGCGTCGAGACCGGCCAGGATCGCCTCGCCGAGCGTGGTGGTGGCGCTGCCGCGCGGGGTGTCGGTGCGCAGCGCCGGCGCGAGCGGCGCTCCGCGCAGTTCCTCCTCCCAGAACCGCAGTCCGCTCTCCATGTCCTCGGTCGCCGTGTGGCGTTCCCAGGCGGCGAAGTCGGTGAACTGGACGGGCAGGGGCGCGGCGCCCGCGGCGCCGGCGAACCCGATGGCCTGCCGGTAGCCGCTGCTCACCTCGTCCAGGAAGAGGGTGTTGGACCAGCCGTCGGTGGCGATGTGGTGGAGCGTGAAGAGCAGCGCCCAGGCGTCGTCGCCGACGCGGAAGGCGTGGGCGCGCACGAGGGGTGCGGCGGTGAGGTCGAAGGGGCGGCGGATCTCCCCGCGCAGGAAGCCGCGCAGCCACGCGTCGCCGCCCTCGGCGTACTGCTCGCGCAGGTCCCGGGTGTCCAGGTCGAGCTCGACGCCCTCCCGCACCAAGAGCGCGGGAGCGTCGCCGTCCAGGACGAACGCCGTGCGCAGCGCCTCGTGGCGGTCGACCACCGCCTGGACCGCAGCCCGCAGGGCCGCCGTGTCGAGCGGTCCCCGGACGCGGTGGACGAGCGGCTCGTTGTAGGCGGGGTCGTCGGGGTCGAGCTGGTGCAGGAACCACAGCCGCTCCTGCGCGTGCGACAGCCGCAGCGGCCGGCCCCGGTCGGCCGGCGGAATGGGCCGGGGCGCCGCCGCCTGTGGCAGGGCCTGGTCGGCTCCGGTGAGACGGTCGGCGAGGGCGGCCGCGGTGCGGCCCTCGAAGAGCCAGGTGAGCGGCACCTCCTGCTCGAACTCGATGCGCACCCGCATGATGAGGCGCGCGGCGAGCAGTGAATCTCCGTGGTCGAAGAAGTCGGTGCCTGCGGCCAGCTCCGGCCGGCCCAGGACGTCCCGGAAGAGGGTCGTCATCCGCGCCCGTACGGCGTCGGCGGTCATGCTGCTCACGCCGTCTCCCGGTGGTCCGCGCGCTGTTCGAAGATCCGCCCGGTCCCCGTGCGCGAGGCCAGGTCGATGTCCGCCGTGCAGCGCACGGGGACGCGGTCGAGGGTCAGGGTGCCCTCGATGTGCAGCGGGCCGGTGCCCGCCGTGAAGTCGGCGCCGTCCAGGACGGTGCGGTCGGCGTCGACCGCGATGTCGAGCGTGGTGCCGCCCCGGGTGTCCGGAAAGGTCAGCGGCACGGCGCGCAGCCGTGTGACACGGGTGTGCAACTCGGTGGCCGAGAGGCCCGCGTCGCCGAGGACCACCCGGCTGTCGGCCCCGCTCAGCCGGTTCACCAGTTCACTCACTAGATCCACCCATCTCGGCGAGCCGTTTGCGGTCCACTTTCCCGTTGTGCGTCAACGGCAGTGGGTCCAGGGGCACCAGGCGCCTGGGAACCATGTACGAGGGCAGCCGGGCGCCGAGTTCCTGTTTGGCGCGCTCCGCGTCGAAGTCCGCATCGCACTCGACGAAGCCGACGAGCTGGTCCGCGCCCACGCCCCGCACCGGCAGGACGGCGGAGCGGCGGACGCCGGACACCGCGTCCAGGGCGGCTTCGATCTCGGCCGGTTCGATGCGGTAGCCGCTGATCTTCAGCTGGTCATCCACCCGGCCGAGGAACACCAGGCGTCCGTCCGGAGCGACTCTGCCCACGTCGCCCGTGCGGTACATGCGTGTGCCCGGCACGTCCGAGAAGGGGTCGGGCACGAAGGCCCGTGCCGTGTGGGCGGGATCGCCCGCGTAGCCGCGCCCGACGCCGGGTCCGCCCAGGTAGATCTCCCCGGTCAGTCCCGGGGGCAGCAGGCGCTGGTCGGGCGACAGGACGTAGACGGTACCGGAGCCGGCGGGCCGGCCGAGGCACACCCGCTCGTCGCGGTGGACGTCGGCCTCGACCGAGCCGATGGAGCACTCGGTGGCGCCGTAGATGCTGACGACCGTCACGTCGGCGGCGCGCAGCGCCTGCCAGAGCTTGCGGCCCGGCTTCTCGCCACCGAAGACCACCAGCTTCAGGGGTGTCCCCAGCAGGCCGAACTCGACGAGCAGCGACAGCTGGGAGGGCGAGCAGTCCACGACGTCGAGCTCGGTACCGGGGGTGCGGAACAGGAAGCTGCCCGGGTCGCGCCGCTGCATCTCGTCGAAGAGGACGAGCCGGTGTCCCAGGGCGACCATGGGCAGCACCTGGTCGATGAAGGAGTCGAAGGTCACCGGCGCGGCCCCGCCCACGCGCAGACCGGCGCCGTCCGGGCTCACCCGGCGGTACACGGGGGCGAGCTGGGTGCGGATGTGCTCGGCCAGGCCCCGGTGGTGGATCAGTACGCCCTTCGGGTTGCCCGTGGAGCCCGAGGTGAACACCACGTAGGCCAGGTGCTGGGGCAGCGGCCGCGGGTAGGCCGAGGGCTCCCCCGGCGCGCTCGCCGCGTCCGCGGTGACGGGGACGACGGGCAGACCCGTGCGCTCCGCGGCCCGCGCGTGTGTGTCGTCGGCGACGACCAGGCGCACCCCGGCCAAGGCGAACTTCTCGGCCGTGCGCCGCTCGGGCTCGGCCGGGTCGACCAGGACGAATGCGGCGCCCGCCGCCCAGCTGCCCAGCATCGCGGCCACCAGGTCCCCGGTGCGCTCGCACAGGACCGCCACGGTGGTCTCGGCGCCCGCACCGCGCTCGCGCAGCCGCGCCCCCAGTGAGCGGGCCCGCGCGTCCAGGGCGGCGAACGTCAGCTCGCCGTCCGGCGCCTCGACGGCGACCGCGTCGGGGTGCTCCCGCACGACGGCCTCGAACATCTCCTGGACGGAGACGAACTGCTCGGCCTCCTCGTCGTCGCCGCGGCACACGCCGGCCAGCAGGGCTGCGCGCGTCCCGGAGGACATCAGGGCGTCCGCCTCCGCGACGGGGTGCGTTCCGCCCGTCTGCGCGAGGGGGACGACCCCGCTCGCGGCGGCGACCAGGTCGCCGACCAGGGGCTCGTGCTCGGCGGTCAGCCGGGTCAAGGTGCGTTCCAGCACCGCGAGCACGCCCTCGGCCGCCGCGACGGACAGTGCCTCCGGCATGGCGCGGAGTTCGAGGCGCAGCCCGCCCCCGGGCGCCGGCTCGGCGTGCAGCGTGACTCCCGAGGAGTCGTGCGCGCCGGAGCCGAAGGAGACGGTGCTGTCGAACAGCTCGCCCCCGCTGTCGCCGACGATCCAGCGCCGGATGTCGTCGAGGTCCACGTCGAGGTGCGCCGAGGCGTCCTCCCACTGGGCGCGCAGTTCCCGCAGCCAGGCGGACACCGGCAGGGCACAGTCGAGCCGTACCCGCAGCGGGGCCGTGCCCACGCCCTCGGCGGCATGGCCGTACACCACGTCGTCGCGGCCCGAGCGGAGCGCGAGCACCAGGGCCCAGGCGCCGCCGACCAGTGTGTCGAGGCCGACGCCCCAGCGCTTCGCGGCGTCCGCCGGCCGGACCCCGGCGTCGGCGCCGGTGGTCAGGACGTGTGTCGCCCGGGGCCGCACCGGGTCCTGGGCGACGCCGGCCGGGAAGTGCCCCTCCAGCGTCTCGACTCCCGCGAAGACGGCACGCCAGTGCCGCACCGTACCGCTGAGGCCGTCAACGGCTGTCGCCATGGTCGCCCGTCCCTTCCCCGTCGTACGTCGCCCAGTCCTCCAGGGCCTCGTGAAGTCCCGTCAGGCCCCGGACGAGCCGCTCCGCGGGGATGCCCGTGGGGAAGCGGATCCGGCCGGGCAGGACGGGGGCGTAGTTCGCCGAGGTGGTGAGGACCAGGTGGTGCCGCTCCAGTGCGAAGTCGGCGAACCGCTCGATGTCGGGGACGCCGAGGTCGAGCCAGAGCTGGGTGCCGCCGTGCGGGACGGGGTCCGGCGCCCACGGTCCGCGGGCGTGGGCGAGGTAGGCGGCCCGCCCGGCCCTGACCGCCTCGACGAGTTCGGTGTTGCCGCGGCTGATCGCGGCGACCGCGTCGAGCTGGGCGCGCCCGTTGAGGCAGACCGCTTCCCATTCCAGGCGCGGCACCAGGCGGTGGATGTTCTCCTCGGCCGCCACGATCCAGCCGATCCGGTCCCCGGGGCGCCCGTAGTTCTTCGACACCGAGTTGACGACGGTCATTCCGGGCTCCCCGACGGCCAGGTCCACCGGGGTCGGGCAGCGGTCGGGGCCGAAGTCGAAGGAGTCGTACACCGCGTCGTACACGACGTGCACGTCGGGCTGTGCGGCGAGGGTGGCCAGCACGTCGAGGTACTCGGGCAGCAGTACCTCGCCCGTCGGGTTGTGCGGCAGGTTCACGTACACGACCGTCGGCTCGGTGCACTCGCGGCGCAGCAGCGCCAGGTCGTCCGAGGTCCCGGTCAGGGCAAGCGCCTTGTTGCGCATTCCGGCGGCCCGCATGCTGTCACGTACGCCGCAGAACACGGGGGTGGTGTGCACCGCCTTGCGGTAGCCCCGGTCGGCGAGGTCGCGCAGAACCAGGCCGATCGCGTACATGCCGCCGGCGGTGACCAGCACGTTGGACTCGTCGACGAGCCGGCTCGCTGAGACCTCGTGTTCCCGCTTCACCAGCGCTTCGGTCAGCCTCGGGTGTCCCTGGGAGGCGGCGTAGGAGAAGGGGGCGCGGGCGTGTGCCGCCTGGGGCACCTCGGCCGGGAGGGCCGCTCCTTCGGGCCACTCCGGGACGTTCTCGACGAGGACCAGCCAGTCCTCGCCGGGTCGGGACTCGGCCCTGTTCAAGCGTCGTTGCAGAGCCGATAACTCCGGAGCCGTCACCTGGTCTTCCTTTCCGGTAAGGCTGTGCGCGGGTCTGCCGCGGTCTTCTGGACGGCGGCGTGGGAGAGCCGTGGTCCCGGCTCGTGGCGGTTTCCGGCCGGGTCGGCTTCCTGGTGTGCGCCAGGTGCTCGTGTGTTCACCGGCCTTGGCTCGCCCGCAGGCTGAGCGGACGTATGTCGGTCCAGACCTCGGCGATGTGGCTCAGGCACTCGTCCTTGGTGCCGCTCGTCTCGTGGGCCTGCCAGCCCGTCGGCAGCGGCCGGCCGTGCGGCCAGATCGAGTACTGCTCTTCGTCGTTGCTGACGACGCGGTAAAGGTCCCGCTCGTCCCGCGCCTCATCCTCGTACACGAAGCGGATCTTCCGCTCGGCGGCGTCGAGGACCTTCTCGATGTCGTCGGGCCGCTCGGACGTCGCGATGATGTAGCCGAGTCGCCCGTAGGCGTCCTGGGCGGGGCTCACCTCGGCGCCCGGTCGCACCGTCATCGTCACGCGCTCCACGCCGGCCACCGCGGCGGCACAGTCGAGCCCTTCGACGGCGGCGATGCGTCCCGCCCTGTCGGCGATGAGGAAGCGGATGCCTCCCTGCCGGGCGAACTCCGGTTCCAGGAGCGGTTCCCCGCCGGTCGCGGCGCGGACCTGCTGCTCCAGCAGGTCCGTTCCCGTGGCCAGGCGGATCATCTCGGGGATCATGCCGCCGGCGAGCCGGGGGTTCACCTCGATGATCACGGGTCCGTCGGCCACGAGCCGTACTTCCGTGTGGGTCGGGCCCGAGCGCACTCCGGCGGCTGACAGCGCCGCCCGCACGGTGCGTGTGAGTTCCTCGGCGGCCTCCGGGGTCACGGAGGCCGGGAAGAGGTGCTGGTGCTCGACGAAGCGGGGTGCGCCGGTGACCGACTTGGCGGTGATGCCGACACAGGCGTGCCGGCCCTCCACGCTGAACATCTCGACGCTGTACTCGGGTCCGTCGGCGAGTTCCTCGACCAGCACCTCTCCGGCCGTGGGCAGGCCGCGGGCGTTGACCGTGCGGGAGAGGATGTGCGCGATGTGGGCGCCGGCCTCCTCCGCGCTCGTGCACAGCAGCACGTTCGTGGAGCCGGAGTCGTCGACGGGTTTCACGACACAGGGCAGGCCGACCTTGGCCACGGCGGTCGCTCCGGCCGCGGCGTCCCGCACCACCACGAAGCGGGGCTGGCGCACGCCCTCCCTGGCCAGCGTCTCGCGCAGCTTCGCCTTGTCGCGGCAGGTCCGCATGGCTTCGGCCGGGTTGCCAGGAGCGCCGAGCCAGGTGGCCAGCTCGGCCACGGTGGGCACGTAGAAGTCACTGGTCGTGGTGATGCCGGCGATCTCCAGCGCCCGGAAGTGCTCCTGGACCGTCGCCCTCAGGGCGGACAGGGAGTTGGTGTCGCAGACGATCACGTCGGCGCCGGTGTCGTCGAGGCCGGTGTACCGGGTGGGCTCGCTGGTCAGGAGCACGGGCGTGAAGTCCAGCTCTCGGGCCAGCCGCAGGGCCACCATGCCCGTACCCGTCGTGTTCGACTCGACGAAGAGCAGCTTGCGGGGTACGGGGCGCACTTCCCGGAGCGAGGCCCGCGACCAGGAGTGGACCTCGGTGCCGTAGACCACCTCACGCGGCTGCGGCCTGCGCTCCATGTCCCGCAGGCCGTGCTTGTCCCAGTGCTCCGGGCTGTAGACGGTGTCGGCGTACCGGTCGCCCCGGTCGGGGAAGATCCCGACGATGCGGCGGCCGGGCTCGCTGTGGCGGGCCAGGTGCCGCAGCACCTGGTAGACGGAGCCGGAGGTGTTCCCGGCGAAGATCTGCTGATCCCGGGCGAGGTCGTGGGTGGCGGCGAACGCCTCGTGGTCGTTGAGCCAGTGCACCTCGTCCAACAGCGAGGTGTCGAGGTTGGCCGGCTGGAGGCTGTTGCCGAGGCCGCTCTGCAGCCGCTCCGGACGGTCGGGCTGGTCGAACAGGGCGCTGCCGACGCAGTCCACGCCGACGACGTACAGGTCCGGGTTGTGGCGGCGCAGGGCCCGCGCCGTGCCGCAGAGGGATCCGCCACTGCCCACCGAGCCGACGAGTACGTCGACGGTGCCGAGGTCGGTGACGAGTTCACGGGCGAGCGCCCGGTAGGCGCCGGGGTTGTCCGGGTTGCTGTACTGCTTCGGCCAGAAGGCGCCCGGCAGGTCGGCGAGGAGCTGCTCCAGGCGCTCGATGCGCGCGCTCTGCCAGCCGTGGCTGGACATGCGGTCCACGACGTGGACCTCGCAGCCCAGCGCCCGGAGCTTGGCCAGCGTGATGGGGTCGATGCGGGGGTCGGTGACGATGTGCACCGGGTGGCCGAGGGAACGCCCGACCAGGGCGATGCCGAGCGCCATCGTGCCCGAGGAGCTCTCGATCACGGGCGCGCCGGGCTTCAGCACACCGAGGCGCCGGGCTTCGAGGAGCATGTGGCGGGCGACGCGGTCCTTCATGGCGAAGGGATTGTGCATCTCCAGCTTGGCGCTGACCTCGACATCGGGTGGCGCGTCCAGCTTCAGCCGGATCAGCGGTGTCGACCCGATGGAATCGTGCATGGACTCAAAGAACATCGCCGTTCCCCCAGATGGCCTCGCGCCGCGCGGCTGAGCCGGGCGCATGGTGATAGATGGTGCTGGGCCCGCCGAGGCGCGCGCATCGGGCTTGTACGTGGGAGGTCTTCCGGTCGAGTTCGGGGTCGTCGGCGGCGAACAGGACACCGAGCACGGTGCCGCTGTGCGCGATGACCACACCGAGGCCGTCCGCTTCGTCGCACGCCGTCACCAGCGGTGCGAGTGCGGCGCGCGGCCGGGTCCTGGCGTGCAGTTCGGCGCTGCGGGTGGCCACGGCGCCCACCGTACGAAGATCGCCGTCGGCGACGGCGCCGGCCAGCCGGTCGAGCAGCGCGGCGTACTCGGCGCGCGTTTCCGCGTCGACGGGAGCGGGCCTGCGGTTGTAGGTGACGGTGTCGACCTGGCCTCCCTCGTCGTAGCCGATGATCACCAGCCGGGGCAGGTGGCCGAGGCGGCTGTGGAGCCGTACCTCGCGGTGCAGGAAGGCCACGATCTCGTCGTGCATGACCCCGTCGGAGGGCTCCACCTCGCGCAGCATGGCTTCGACGGCATGGGTGGGGAAGGATGTCCCGAAGGCGTCCGCCACGGCGCGCACCGAGGCCACCAGGTCCGCGGACGAGCTCGCGAGCCCCTTGCCCTCGGGGAGTTCACCGGCGAGCAGCAGTTCGCCGCCGCCCGGCCGGCCGAGCGCTTCGAGCGCCAGCGCGACGACCCGCGCCGACTTGCACTTGCGGGCGGCCTCCACCGTGATGCCCGCGGCGTCGTCCGCGTAGCGGAACGTCGCGGTGGAGCCGATGGTGATCGGCAGCGTCACGAGGAAGTGCCGGTCGTCCGGGAGGACCCCCTGGAGAAGCTCACCGAAGGTGCCTGCGGCCCAGCCGCTGCCGACCGCCCAGGGTCTCGGCTCTTCGGTGGCAGTCGCCGGCCAGGCCGTGGGCACAGGGACACGTGCCGTCCTCTGATCCGCCATGTTCCCCCGCATGCGCTCACTCCGTATCGGCTCCGAGGCCCAGGGCCCGGTCGGTGCCGTCCAACGCCTGTCGTACGACCGTCGCGCGCCGCTCCCATGCGGCGGCGAGGTCCTTCTCCTCCCTCTCCTGACCGGCCAGGGCGGCCCGTACGTGGTCCGGGTTCGCTGACCCGGAGGACCGCATCCGCGCCGGCGCGGCGCGGACGTCGAAGGCGTCCGCGAGCAGGGCGTCGGCGTCCTCGATGACGTGTCCGTGCTCGGCGGCGAGGTCCCGCAGGACGTCCGGGGCGCCGTCCTTGGGGGTACGTCCGGCCCGCACCGCGGCCAGTACGTAGCCGCCGGCGATCACCTGGGCGGTGCGCCAGGTGACGCCGTGGTGCAGCGTCAGTTGGTTGGCCAGGGTGAAGCCGCCGAAGAACTCCTTCTCGCACGCTTGCAGGAGCCGGTCCTCCCGCAGGACGAGGGCTTCGAGGACCGCCGTCAGCAGCCGTGTCACATCGCTGCAGGTGTCGAAGGCCTCGGCCACGTGGGTGCCCGCCTCCTTGGACACCTCCACCAGGTTGCTGTAGGGGGTGTTGCGCTGGCCGAGGACCACGTCGAAGTGGAAGGCGGCCAGGTGGGCCGTCTTGCCCCGGATGCGTTCCAGGATCGGGAAGTTCTTCTTCTGCGGCATGGCCGCCGAGATGCCGCAGAGCGCGTCGGGCAGGTCGAGGAACCCGTGCTCGCTGCCGGCCCACATCAGCAGGTCGGTGCAGAACCGGCTCAGCGTGGCGCCGAGCAGGGCGAGTTCGGAGGTGACCTCGGCCGCCCACTCCCGCGACGCGACCGCGTTGAGCGCCAGTGGCTCCGCGCGGTCGAACCCGAGGAGTGCGGCCAGCCGGTCCCGGTCCCAGGGCAGTTCCTGCCCGGACATCGCGCCGGCGCCGAGCGGGCACGCGTCGATCATGTCGTACGTCTGCAGCATGCGCCGCGACCGGCGCAGCAGCCGGTCGCTCAGCGCGGCGAAGTAGAAGCCCGCGCTGATGACCTGGGCCGACTGGAAGTGCGTGTAGCCCGGCATGAGCACGTCCACCGACCGGTCGGCGAGCCGGTGGGCCGCCGTGGCGAGGTCGTGCAGCTGCGCCGCCGCCTCCCGGAGCCGCTGCTTGGCGAACATCACCTGGGCGCAGGCCTGGAGGTCGTTCCTGCTGCGGTCGGCGTGCCAGACGGGGACGGGCTCGTCAAGCCGCTCCGTGACGCTCCGCTCCATCGCGAGGGCGATGTCGGACAGGCTCTGCTGTCGCCCCCGCTCCATCAGTTCGGGTGTCACGTCGTCCAGGAGGCGCCCGAGGGTGCCCGCCTGTCCGGCGCCGATCAGCCCCATCCGCAGGTACTCGGCCACGAGCGACTTCTCGATCGCGACGTACCAGGGCAACAGGTTGCGGGCCTCGTAGCGGAACTGCGGATCGAGGACCAGTTCCCGCACCAGTGCGCTCGGGTCCTCGGTGACCCGCCCGCTCAGCCGCCCGCTCACGCGGAAGGCTCCGCTTCCGGCTCCGGGACCCGCTTCACGGTACGGACGTGCGTGCACGCCAGCAGCAGGGGCGCGGTCAGTGTTCCCAGGGAAGCCAGGACCAGCGCCGGGAGCGTGCCCACCGCGGTACCGAGCAGTCCGCCCAGGACGGCGCCGATGGGCATGACGCCCATGCCGGCCATCCGGCTCGCGGCGTTCATCCGGCCCTGCATGTCGTCCGGCGTGATGGCCGAACGGTAGCTGCGGACGTTGATGTTGTAGACCACGATCATCGCCGCGTCCAGGACGTACATGGCGATCATCAGGGCCACGGCCGCGGGCGCCGGAACAAGTGTGGCGAGCGGCGTCATCAGAGAGGCGACGCCGGTGAGCGCGGCCGTCAGGACGAGCAGCCGGCCGAGCGGGATGGCACGGCTCATCGGCGCCGCGATGACCGCGCCGACGAGCGCTCCGGCACCCGCCGCGGCCAGGATCAGCCCCACGGTGTACGCGGGGATGTCGAGGGTGCGGGTGACGAAGACCAGCGCGACGGGCTCGGCGATCGCCATGAAGAAGTTGATGACGAGCGTGGTCAGGACCAGGGTCCGCACCGTGATGTGGCCGGTGACGAACGCGACGCCGTCGGCCATGTCGCGCCAGATGGACTGGCTCGGCTTCTCGCCGCCCTCCGTACCTTCCGTGCCCTCGGCGTCCTCGGCGCCCTCACCGGGCTTCCGCTCCCCGCGGATGAGCGCGGTGAAGAACGCGGAGAGCGCGAAGAGCACCGTGTTGATCAGCATCGAGACGGGCCCGGCGAGGAGCTGGAAGATGCCGCCGCCGAGCGCGCTGCCTGCGATGCTCGCCGAGGACGCGCTCAGTTCCAGCTTGCTGTTGCCGTCGATGAGATCGTCGCGCTCGACCAGGGCGGGAAGAATCGAGGCACTTCCCACATCGGCGACAACGCTGAAGGAGCCGACGAGCAAAGCCACCACGAGAAGCGTGCGAACGCTCAGAAGGTCGAGCCACCAGGCGAGCGGGATGGTAAGGAGAAGCAGCGCGCGGGCGAGGTCGCACAGAACGATAATGGCTCGCTTCGGTTTCCGGTCGAGCCAGACCCCCGCAAACAGGCTGACCCCGAGGTAGGGCACATAACCCGCCGCCGAAAGCAGCCCCATCTCGAAGAGCGAGGCATCGAGGGAAACGGACGCGAGCAGCGGGAAGAGAACCGCCACCATGTGCGCCGCGAACATGGAAGACGTCTGCCCGAGCCATAGATTCCGGAAATCCCGGTGTCGCCACAACCCAGAAGGCACCTGCGTTACCCTTTCCTTCTCGGTATTACTGGCCACGTACCAGGAACCCCAATTCAAGGCCGGTCGAGTCGACCTCGGGCGCGGTCGTCAGGCAGTCGACGACCTCCCCGCCGGCCTCCTTGATGAGTTCCTCCCAGAACGTCCGCGTCTCCAGACGCTGTTCCGTGATCTGGTGCAGGAAGTAGTACGGGTTGTAGTAAGCGTTGCCCAGACCGTGCCGCGTGACGGCCGGGTCGAGCGGGCGGTGGTCGACCTCGACGATCGCCAGGTGCGCTGCCGGCGCGTGGGCCAGGGCGGAGCGCACGACCTCGACGGTGGCGTCACGGCCCTGCTGCTCCAGAACCTCCTGCAGCGAGAAGGCGGTGACGAAGCAGGGGGCACCGGTGGTCTCGGGCGTGACCTGCGCCATGTAGCCCTCGGCGGTCGCGGTCACGAAGCGGACCTGATCGGACATGCCTCGCTCGGCGGCGGCGCGGCGCGCGATGTCGATACTGCCAGGGGTCGGGTCCACCCCGATGCCCGGACTGCCGCCCTCGCAGAGGTCGAGGAGGAAGGTGCCGTCGCCGCATCCGAGGTCCACCAGGGCGCTGGGCGGCTCGGGCAGGAGGGCGATCAACTGCTTGACCAGGGGCACGGCGTCGAAGCGGCTCATGCCGCAGCTGCCGAGTCCGACCATGGTGCCGTTGCGCGAGGCGAATCTCTTACGGTCGGCCATGACCTCGGGAAGCTCCCGCAGGGTGGCGCCGTACCCGCCGATGAGCAGTTCGTACCACGGGCGGAACTCCAGGAACTCGCGGCCCTTGGCGGTGATGGCCGGCGCGCCCTCGGCATCGATGACGATGCCCTCACCCTCCAGGTAGCGCAGGAGGCCCGTGAGGCGCTCGGGGTGGAGGTTCAGGTCCTGGGCCAGGCTGTCGACGCTGTCGACGCCGGCGGGTGGCGCTTCGCTCAGCCGGCTCAGCAGACCGCTGGTCATGGCGAACTCTAAGCACTGGGCGAGAAAGAAGTGCCTGATGGGCTGGATCGCAGTAATCAGGCGCTGCTCGAAATCTGGCTGCATTGTCTCTTTGCTCTCGTCGTTACCGTCAGCTAAGCAGCCCGCGTCACGCCAGGCGTGGCCTGAGCTGCAATTTCAGCAAGACTGCACATCTCCTCAAATCTTCGGTGAACTCACTCTAACTTGAGTACGTTTGGCAAGACCAGGCTTGACTTCGGTGGTCGGCCTATGTATGACCCCAGGTCCGCGACCCCGGCTGACCTGCAGTCAACTCCCCTCGGGCGTCCCACGCTTGGGTGGGGGTTGCCCAGTAGGCATTCACGGGGCATATGAGGGCACGGCAACGGCGCCCGGTTCGAACGAACGAGATTAGGGGAAATGTTGGCGCGATTTGACCTTGCCCTTCCACTCGTCGGCTCGCCCGCCTCTTCTTTGTCGGAGCGGAATTTCCGATACCGCTCCTAAGTGCTGCTGAAGGCACCCGGTTGTGCGCCCGAGTGAACGGGAGCGCGCCGGGGGCGGAATGGCATACATGTCACCCAACCGGCTTGTATACAGGCCGGATTGCCTTCACCGGGGGCTTCCTTGACCACCAAGCCAGCCGGGAGCGCCCCGGGCACGGCGAGGACGGGGCCGGAGGCGAGAAGCGGCCGTCCTGTCCGAAGGGCGCCGCCGGGGCGTGAACGCCTCGCCGGTGTCCTCCGAAGTGGCCGCGGGCCGGAATCGGCTTGATCCGCTTTGACGGACATTCGAGACCAGGGGTTCCGCCCCGGGAGGATGTCCATCATGGCGCGCATGGGGAAGGAGAAGCCTCGCCCTCGCCGTTCGTTCATGCCGCAGTTCAAGGCCCAGATCTTCGAGCTGTGCCGGCGCGGTGACCGGCGTCCGCCCTGACCCGCTCCGTTCTCGCGCGGTACCGGCTCAGTGGCGTGCGGCAGGAGATCTACGCGCACCTGATCGCGCACCACACCATCCGGGACCGACTCGCCGGACCCGCCGAAATCAGCCGCGGCCTGCTGCCCCGCCGACGAGCCCGTGACCGCCCCGCAAGATCGAGTCGTGCACCACCGGCTACGCCGGCAAAGTCCCAGGTGAACCCGTCACCAGCAACCGTCACCGTTGGCACGGAGGCCCCGTCAGGCAATCCGTCGCCGTATTCGTCGGTCACGTGGCACACAGGGCAGCCGCGGATCGGCCGGCTCGCCACCCTTGCCCCGTCCTGGCCCGCTATCGGCTACTCAGGGTACTTGTCAGCTTTTTTAGAGTGTTACGACAGGTTTCTCCGACGATCCATGCCATTTCTTAGGCGATCAATCGATCAGTACGACAATCATCTCGGCTTGAGGGAGTTCAGCATGCGCATTTCCGCTTCCGTCCGCGCCCGCAGTGTCCGTGTGGGCGGTTCCGCGGCTGCCGCGGTCGTCATCGCCGGAGCGACGCTGGCCGGTGCGTCCGCCGCCTACGCCGCCCCCGGCGACAGCGGTGACATCGACATCCGCTCGGTCGGCTGGAACTCACGCGGCGGTGACGGGGTCGAAGTATGCAAGTTCGTCCTCGCCGCCAGCAACTTCGAGTCCTTCCCGGCCGTTCCCTGGGCGATTACCGCGCAGCCCCCGACCGTTCCCCCGGGCGACACGCTGCAGAGCACGCTGCCGCTCGTGAACGGCTCGGCGCGCAGCCAGGAGTACCTGCTCCCGGAGGGCACGTACCAGCTGGTGTGGATCACCCCGGCGGGTCCGAAGCAGAAGAGGTTCCGCGTCGACTGCTCCAAGCCGGCGACCAACGGCGGCCGTGCCGAGAACAGCGGCCGGGACTCGTCCGCGTCGGGTGTCGAATCAAATTACGACCGGCCGTCCGGTGCGGTGCCCGCCGGCGGCGGCGGCGTCCCCGACATGACCAACCTCAGTGCCGAGAGCGACGGGAACGTGGGGACCACTGCCGCGCTGGCTGCGGGAGCGGTCGGGGCCGCAGGGCTGATCATGGTCCGTCGAGCCGCACGCCGTCGTGCCCGCAACGAGGCCTAGCGCGCACAGCCGACGGCGACGGCGACGGCGACGGGGGCCGAGTCGGGCGTGCCGTCTCACGATGACACTGTGCGTGCTCTTTTCGCTGGTGGCGGGCATCGTCTCAGCGAGTTCGGACTCGTCCGACGACCCGTCGGTCTCCGCCGCGCACGGCGGCGACGCCGCGGGCGGCGGAGACCTCCCGACCCAGCGGGTCTCGCACGTACCCCTGTCACCCGCACGGCCGATGAAGATCGCGGTGCCCGGGATCTTCATCGAGGCCCCGGTCATCGGCCTCGGGCTCGACGCCGAGGGGCACCTCGGCGCCCCGCCGCTGAGCAAGCCGAGGGTGGTGGGCTGGTACCGGAACGGCCCGTCACCCGGTGACGCGGGAACCTCTCTGATCGTCGGTCACCGCGACACCGAAACAGGGCCGGCGATCTTCCTCAACCTCAACGCGCTGCACCGGGGCGACACGGTGAAGGTCAGCCGGGCCGACCGGCTCACCGCGCTCTTCACCATCGATGAGGTCAAGACCTATGCGAAGGACAAGTTCCCGGACGAGAAGGTATACGGGGCCGGCAACCGTCCGGAACTGAGACTCATGACGTGCGGCGGACGCTTCAACAAGAAGAACGGCTACTCGGCCAACGTCGTCGTCTTCGCCCACCTGACGTCACTGAAGAAACAGGCAGCCTCAAGGCTGTGAGCAGTTCGGGAGCTGCCGGTACCTCGGGGGCGAGGTACCGGCCGTCCGCGTTTCCTCCCGCCCACACCTCGGGCCAAGGCGCACCGATGGCAGGCGGGAGCATGGCCCGCCTGCACCTCTCAGCTTGTTCTCTATCTTCCGTCCGCGTCGTAGGGCGAGGACGGAAGGTTCCAGACGGCATCTGACCGGCTGACGATCTTTCGGAGTTCGCGGGCGCTTCGTGGTGATACGGCCTGCATCACGATGTCGAGGAGGGCTCGGGCTTCGAGGGGGTTGCCGCAGCAGTACCAGTGCACGTTGCCCCACTCGTAGTCATGCCACAGATCACGCGCGGGCTGGTGGACGTAGTTCTTCCACAGGCTCACAGCCGCGCTGACGTCGCCTGGCTGCAGATAGTTGCGGGTGTGCTCAAGACACATGATCTCGGACATTGCACGCGAAGACAGACCGTCGATGACTGGCCTTGTGCCCGTTGCGCGGTGGCTGGGGGGGCACCAGCACGGATCTGTCCTGGCCGTCTACGCGGCATGGACCCTTCGGTTCGTCGGCATGCGGTACATGGTGCCACGGTCTCGAATGGCGTCTCGAACGGATTCGCTCGCATGGGGATTCACCGGACGCGGGGGCGGCGGCGTACGCCCGAGCGCAAACGACACCGGGCACTTCGGGCGGCTCGCGCGTTCGCTACGTCCTGGACGAGAACCCCAAGGCGTCCGATCAATGGCGCGCCTTACGCAGCCGGGAACAAACCCGACAGCAGACCTCGCCCGTTCGGGGACAGCGACCAGCGCGCGCGGTCCGCCATGGAGCCGTTGTCCTGGCCTCCACCCGGCACCAACTCGACGGCCGGATCGCATGCCGTCCTCACAGGCAGAACCGCCCAGCAGCGCTTGCCGTCGGGAGTTGTCTCGGCCCCCTGAATCAGACAGAGGTCCTCGATCAAGGCGAGTCCACGCCCACACTCGTCGTCGATCTGCGTCGGTCGAGACCGCGGAAGCTCCGGACAGCCGTCAAGGACCGCGACGACAACGAGGTCATGCATCAGTGTTACCTCGGCGGTCATGGGTCCGCCCGCATGACGCAGACCGTTGGTGAGTAGTTCCGATGCCACCAGTTCCAGATGGAAACACAGCTCTTCGTCGACGGGCCCTCCCCACCGCCTTACCGCAGTGGATACGCGGTGGCGGGCGCCGTGAACCGCTGCTTCGGTTGCCTCGACGGTGAAGGTGATGCGAGTGTGAGGCATGATGTCGCTCCTCAATGGCGGGGTGCTTCAGGTTCCGCAGTGGCATCTGCGGAATTATACTGATTTCGAGACTTGCACGAGGGGCATTCCCAAACAACAGACCGGGTCATACCGGATCATGAGGCTCATCCATAACCCTCGCTCTGCGAGATAGCGGGTGGCACGGGAGCGGGGCCTTCGCAGGGCGCCCACATCCTTCTTTCTGGCGCATAATGGAACTCTGTTCACCCAGAGCGAGGTGTTCCCCATGGAGCTTGAGTTGCGCCACTTGCGCGTGCTGTGCGCGATAGCCGACTCGGGGGGCGTCGGCCGGGCGGCCGCTGCGCTCGGATACACCCAGCCCGCGATGAGCACGCAACTGCGCCGTATCGAGGGGCTCCTCGGTGAGGGAGTGTTCGTTCGCAGCAGCACAGGTATGGAGCTCACCCCCTATGGCGCGCAGATCGTGGGCCAGGCCCGGGAAGTTCTGACGCTCGCGGACAATCTCACCCGCCTGCGGCACGCCTGCACACCCGCAGCGGCACGTCGACTCCGTCTCGGTGTCATCAACACACCAGTGGTGCCCGCGCTGCTGGACGCCCTCCGCGACGCTTGCCCCGATCTCGTCGTTTCTGTCAGTAGCGTGTACGCCACCGGAGAGCTCCTCAGCCTCCTGGAAGCTGGTGAACTCGACGTCGGCCTGGGGTGCGACTACCCTGGGATACCGATTCACCACTCTCCGGATCTGGATCATCGTGCGATCAGAACTGTTCCGGTTTTCGTAGCCATCCACGCCGGACACCCGCTGGCGCACCGCCTGGAGATTCCCCTGGAGGGGCTGTCCGAGGACACGTGGTTCGTCTCTTCCGATGACGGGGTGGGGTGGCCTGGCGCCTTCTACGACGCCTGTCGGGCTGCGGGTTTCACACCTGCGGTCACCCACGAGTTTCATGTGCTTGATCAATTGCAGTCGATGATCGCTAAAGGTCTTGGGGTGGCCGCAGTTCAGCCCACCGTGTGCCCCATAGGCGGGGTGCTGATCAAACCCCTGGCGGGGGATCCTCTGTGGCAGCGGCATCTGCTGCTTTGGCGCCGCAACCTGGTTGACGCGTCGGTTGTCGAGGCCGTGCACCATCATGCCGTCCGTGCCCACTGTCAACTGCTGGCTCAGGCCCCGCACTTTCAGAAGTGGGTGGCACGCACGTACGCGCCCCCTCGCCCCATGGACGGACCCAGACGGGCGCTTCCCGGTCCGGCCTGATGAGCGACGGCGTCTCGCGGGATGCTTGCGGGGATGTACGCGGCGCCTCCGGTCGGTGTCCAAGGGCTCGTACGCATGGGGAACGTCGACTGCGCAAGCGGCAGTCGTTCGCCGCCCGGTGCAGCGGAGGTGAACCCCCGTACCGCCGCCCCGGACGTCGCCCGGGGCGGGGGGAGCCGCCCCGGGCCGTAGTGGAGTTGTGGTTCTCCGTAGTGCCCTTCTGTCAGTAGCTGGTGCTGACGGTGACGCCGCTGAAGCTGCTCACGGCGTTCAGGCTGATGTAGTTGGCGCCGGTCGGCGGGTTGTTGATGGTCAGGGTGTGGCTGTTGCCGGCCCCCGTGGCACGCTGCGTGTAGCTGGTGGTGCCGGGCCAGCCGCCGGCGCTGTAGTACAGGTCCGCGTCACCCGTGCCGCCCGCGGTGGTGATCTTCAGCTGGGTGGTGCCGGCCGGGACGTAGAGGTAGAGGTAGGTGTAGTTCCCGGTGGTGGCGGACTGGTTGCTGCGCTGGCAGTTCTGGCCGAGCTCCCTGGTGTCGGTGCCGGTGCACTCGGTACCGGTGCCTCCGCCGCTGCTGACGGTGACCGTCCTTGTGGCAGTGGCGGTCGCTCCCTTGTCGTCGGTGACGGTCAGCTTCACCGTGTAGGCCCCGGCGGAGCTGTAGGTCTTGCTGGGGCTGGTGGCGGTGGAGGTGGTGCCGTCACCGAAGTTCCAGGACCTGGAGGCGATGGTGCCGTCGGCGTCCGTGGACTGGTCGGTGAAGGTGACGTTCAGGCCCTGAACGGCGGTGGTGAACGCGGCGGTGGGTGCCTGGTTGCCGGGCGGGTTGGTGCCCCCGCCGCAGTTGCCGGCCGCGCAGCCCGCCAGCCAGGTGTACCAGTCGTTGTTGTAGCGGGTGCCGATGGTGCTGGTCAGGTAGGTACGGGCGGCGTTCCAGTTGCCGGAACGGTAGTAGCCGAGGACGGTGTCCATGTCCGTGCGGTGGTTCTCGAGCATGTACCGGGTGGCGAGGTAGCCCCAGCGGTAGATGCGCGTGGTGTCGTTGCTGTACGTGGTGTCGAACAGGGTGCTCAGGGCGTAGGTGCTACGGCCTGCCTCCGTCATCGCCTCGGTGTAGGGAACACCGCGGTAGGAGTAGGAGACGTACTCCGCGAAGCCCTCGATCCACCAGATGGTCGGTGTCGTGATGCCGGCGCCGAAGTCGCCGGCCATGTCGAACCGGCCGTCGAGGTAGTGCGTGTACTCGTGGTTCAGGTTCCAGATCTGGAAGTCCGGGCGCACCCACTCGGCCTCGTAGGCGATGAACCGGGGCTGGTTGCCGGCCGCCGCCGGGTTCCCCTCGAGGTACATGCCGCCGTTGTTGGTGTCGATCCCGTACATGGCACCGGCGTACGTCTGGTAGTCGGTGCTGGAGTCGAAGACCACGACCTCGATGGTGCTGTTGTTGTCGTTGGCGACAGGGCCGTTGTCCCGGACGATGTTGTGGAAGTACGCGTCCTGGCTGCGCAGGCTGGAGCAGCTTGACGACAGCTCGCTCGAGCTCATCTGCTGGGCCTTGATGGTGATGCTGGAACTGCACGGGTAGGTCACCGTCAGGACCGAGTTCGCCAGCTGCGACTGCAGGTCGCAGGTGCCGTAGGCGGAGCAGTTGGCCTTGTCGTAGTAGTCGGTCATCTCCGCTACGCCGACCCAGAGCGGTGCGGTGGTGCCCTTGATCGAGCTGGCGTTCAGCAGACCGCTGACCAGGGGCCGGAGCTTGGACTGCAGTGCGGAGTGCTGCAGGAACCTGCCCAGTTCACGCCCGGCGTTGGACGTCAGGTAGGACTGGTCCGTCCCCAGCAGTGACAGGTGGCCGGAGGCGAAGTTGTACAGGGCATCGATCAGGCTGGGGTCGGACTGGACCGCGGTCACGAACGCCGGCACCTGGTGGCCGCGGAAGGTCACGGTGTAGACGTTGTTGACCGCGTTGAGCATCCACCAGGAGGTGTCCCAGGAGGAGTTGTAGTCCGCCAGCATCTGCTTGACGATGTAGATGTAGCGGGCGTTCTCCTCGGCGCTGTCGATGAGCGTGACGGCCTCGGCGAGTGTCTCACCGTTGGCGTCGTTGACGTCGCGCGAGTGCGAGCTGGCGAAGAAGGCGTCGAGGCCCGAGCGGATGGCCGTCTGCAGTGTGCTGCCGTAGGCGCCCACCGCAGTGGTGTTGTAGTACTGAACGTAGTAGCCGGCACGCAGGTAGAGCACGACCTGCGGCATACCGGTGCTGGAGTTGCCGGGGTAGGACGCTGAACCGTCGCGCAGGGCATAGGCGACAGAGGCCATCTGCGCTTCGCGGAAGGCGTAGTAGGCGTCGTTCCCGGTCAGGTTGAACAGCGTGTTGACGCAGTCGGTCGTCGACGCCTTGATCTGCTGCACCAGCGCGCTGCCGGTGCGGCTCGTGAAGTCGGAGACGCTGCACGCGGCGACGCTCTTCTTCCCGGCCGCCCCCCTGACCGTCTTCGCCGCCGACTTGGAGGGCTGCGCGGGCGGTTTCGCGTCCTTGCCGTAGACCTCCTTGAGTGCGTCCTTGCTTGCGGCCAAGGGCGGAAGCTGAGACGCCTTCAGGCGTCCCTTCGCGACATGCTCCGTCTCGGCGGCGGCGTGTTGCGCGACGGGCGGGGGTTCAGCACGGTTCGGGCCTCCCGCCTCCATGCGTGAGGCGGACTGAGTGTTCTCCGTTGCGCCGGCCGGCTGAGCCAGCAGGCCTATGCCCATGGCGAGGGCCAGGGTCAGCGGCAGCGCCGCGCCCAGACTTCGCCGGACAAGTGACGTTCTCACTACGCCTCCCAGGGAGGGGGTCTGGCCGCGCGGGACGCGGCCGACTGAATGGGGGGAGAGGACGTGGACAGTGGGAAGACCGCGCCGACGACGGGACGGGAGATGGAACGACCGCCCGACTTGGCATGCCCACGCCCTGCGAGATGGACCATTGCACAGGTGACATGTCACAGGGAAGTCACCCGAGGGAACACAGGGTTGTCAATTTGTGCACGAGAGCCCCCACGTCGACCCGGCATAGAGCAAGAACGCCTGGTTGGAGGGGAGCGAGTTCTGTCGATCCGACCCTGCCCTCCTTGCAGACCGGGGCATAACAGTTCCGTCGGATCAGGCATAAGACTTCGGGTGAGAAGCGCCACCGAGCCCCGGGAGGGGCGACGCACGCGCATAATTGGGCGTCTCTTCGGCCACGCAGCGAGGTGTGGCGATGGCTCTGGTGCTGTGGCACACGTGTGTGCCGTGTGTGATTTCGGCTTTCGGGAGCGCGGGGCATTCAGTGGCCGGGAGCGGAATCGTTCAGCCTACGGAGGGGACGCAATTGCACCGCGCCGCGCATGCCCGATGCGGAACTCTTCGCGTGACACGGCATGAGCACGGAATCGACCGGAGCGAGTAGCGTGACCGAGCTCGCCGCGTTCTTCTTCGTGGCGGCACTACAGGACGACGCCATGCGGTCAACGCGCCGTCGTTGAGTGTTGTGTTCTGACCTTCGACGCGACAGGCCAGTGGCGATGATCCGTTATGGCTTCCTTTGAGCTGACGCCTTCTTCAGGACGCTGGTGGGGCATCTCCTGGATGGAGCTTTGCGATGTCGAATCACTCGCGTTCACTGACATCCGTTTCCCGAAATCCTGGCTTGAAGTAGTGGGGGATCCAATGAACTTACCTATTCGCCTCGATCTTGCGAGGAGAAGGTTGATGGGATCGGTTCGTATTCGCACCCGTGCGATCCTGATAGTGCTCACGGTAGTTGCGGTGGCGACAGCAGCTTGTCTGGTGCTACTGCCACCGGACGAGCAGGGCAGGACCATAAAGGTCGGAACAACGGAACCCGCAACGTCACTCGACCCGGCCGGCAGCTATGACTCTGGCTCTTTGGCTCTGTACAGCAACGTTTTTCAGACGCTGTTGACCCTCAAGGCCGGAGCGGTCGAGCCCGTGCCGGATGCGGCCGAGAGCTGCTCCTTCGTCACCCCTGACCTGCGCACCTATCGCTGTCTGCTCCGGAGTGACATCACCTTTCCCAGCGGACGCAGCATGACGGCCGCAGATGTGAAGTTCTCCTTCGAGCGCGTCAAGCAAATAGATTCCGAAGTGGGACCTGCGTCTCTACTGGAAACGATCGATTCGGTAGATGCCCGTGACCGGATTGTCAATTTCAGGCTGACAAGACCGGACGCCACGTTCCCGTTCAAGGTGGCTACCGGAGCGGGCTCGATCGTCGACTCGACCAAGTACCCGATTGACGCCCTGCGCCCCGGTGGTCAGATCGACGGCACAGGACCGTACGCTCTCGTCTCGTACGTGAAAGGCGAAAAGGCGGTTCTTTCGCCCAACTCTCACTACAAGGGTGCTATCAAAGAGACTGGCCAGCCCATCGAACTTCGCTATTACGATGATCCCGACGCCCTTGCTCAGGCATGGAAGACCCGCCGGATCGACGTCGCCACCCGGCGCCTTCCGCCTGAAGTGCTCGCCGACCTGAACCCGAGTGACCCCGGGCTGCATGTGTCGGAAGCGAGCAGCTCCGAAACTCGAAACCTCTACCTCAACACTCGTCGGGGCAGGCCGTTTCACGACCCTCGAATTCGGCAGGCAATGGCCTGGCTGATCGACCGAGAGCGGCTCGCCTACAACGTCTACGAGGGCACCATCGACCCGCTCTACTCGCTGATCCCTACGGGCATCGCCGGCCACACCACCTCGTTCTTCGACAACTATCCCAATCGGGATGTCAGCAACGCTCGCCAATTGCTCACCGAAGCCGGCGAGACACTGCCTTTGCATTTTACCTACAGTTATGCCGAGGGACGTGGATCCGCCGCCGAGGAAGCCGCAGAGATAAAAAGACAACTCGATACCAGCGGGCTGTTCAAGGTGAGCCTCAAAGGCTATGAGTGGCATGATTTCCAGAAGCACTGGGCAAGCGGAAAACTGGACGCTTACGCCGTTGGCTGGGTCGCCGACTATCCGGATCCCGACACTTTTGGCTCACCCATCGTCGGCACGGACAGCGCCATGAAGACGGGTTACAGCAGCAAGGCCGTCGATCGCATGATCGCCGCAAGTCAGCGCTTTTCCGACCGCAGCAAAGCTGCAGGCGACCTGAAAGGCCTTCAGGCGGCCATTGCTCGCGATGTTCCGGTCATCCCCCTGTGGCAAGCCAAAGATTTCGTGGTATCCAGCAAGGATGTCGGCGGCGGCCAGTACGTGTCGGACGGTACGGGTGTTCTCCGCCTGTGGCGCCTGAACTGGATCTGACCGCACAAGGAGGTCGGGCTGAAGCGTCGGGGTTCCAAACCGGTGACCTGCGTCCTCTTCTGACGTCGCGCTATGGCGAGCAGACTATGGCGGTCGCGCCCGCGCCCTGTCCGGCCAAAGGCCATCGGCAGACCCAATCTGTGTCGGCTCAGCCGCGAAAGGTTCGCCGCCGCTCTCGATGCGGACACGCGGGTACGACCCGGTACGCTTCTTCGCCTGGAGAGTGCTTCTTCCGTGCAGCCGACAGGACCCTTGGGGTTTGCAGGGAAGCAAGGTGTTGCTTCCCTGCAAACCCTTGGCCGACGACCTCCGCACGCACATTGAGAAACTGCAGAGTCGGCTGCAGGAGGCCGAGACTCGCCTCGGATACCTCGCGACACCCGAAGAACATCGAAGGCAGCCGCGCCAAGCTGAACGCCTCGTCAAACTCGACGTCCTCACCGAGGCCGACACCGGCAACTTCACCAGGAAGCGGTAACCACGCGAAACCCCAAGATCAGCAACCTTCGCCTACGCCGTCGAACCGGCCTACGTGCACGGCATTCCATAGTTGGAAGAGGGGACCGGTCGGCCCTGTGCGGAGGGCCACCGCAAGGGCCATGCTGGCAGCACCCGGCCGCGCCTGTCGCCCGGTGCCCGACGACACACCCTTGCGAGGAAAGACCCATGAACGCGGTAAGTCCTCCGGAAGACCCCATTTCCTCGTCGAGCGAGGTATCCCAACCGATCCAGGTGTTCCTCCTGGACGACCACGAAGTGGTCCGGCGCGGGGTGCGCGACCTGCTGCAGGCAGAGGAGAACATCGCGGTCGTGGGCGAGGCCGGAACCTGCGCACAGGCATTGGTCCGAATCCCCGCGCTCCGCCCCCAGGTCGCTGTCCTGGACATGCGGCTCCCGGACGGGAACGGAGTCACTCTGTGCCGAGAGCTGCGCTCACGGATGCCGGAGCTGGCCTGCCTGATCCTTACCTCCTTCGACGACGATGATGCTCTGCTCGACTCGATCATGGCCGGGGCCGCAGGCTACGTGCTCAAGCAGATCAAGGGATCCGACCTGGTCACCGCCGTCCGCACAGTCGCCTCCGGCCAGTCGATGCTCGACCCTGCGACCACAGGACGTCTGATGGCGAGTCTGCGACGTCCGCAGGCGCCGGCCCCGCAGGCCGATCCGGTGCTGGCCCAACTGACCGAACGCGAACTGGCTATTCTCACCCTCATCGGAGACGGCCTGACCAATCGCCAGATCGGTCAGACCCTCTTCCTCGCCGAAAAGACCATCAAGAACCACATATCGCGCATCCTGGCCAAACTGGGCGTCGAGCGCCGCATTCAGGCCGCGATGCTGGTGGGCAAGGACCGCGACCAGAGCCTCCGATAGCACCTGCCCCGGAGCACTGCTGTCCGCCCTCCGGCCGGCCCGATGCGCCTCAGGACGGACACGGTCGCAGTGCCCCCGTGCAGCAACGCGACGTCAGGCGCGCCTGATCGGCACCTGCCACTCCAGTCGGGTCCCGCGCGGGATCCGCGGAGCGACGACGAATGTTCCCCCGCACCGCCGGGCCCGCTCGTCAAGGTTGGCCAATCCGCTCCGAACCGCGCCGTCCGCGATACCGACTCCGTCGTCGACCACGGTGAGCGTGAGATCCGTGCGTGTCGCTGCGACCACGACCTCGACGGCCCGCGCCTCGGCGTGGCGGGTCACATTACTCAACGCCTCGCCCAGCACCGCCAGAAGACTGTCGCTGAAGTCGCTGGGGACCTCGGTGTCGAGCAGGCCCTCCATCCGCAGAGCGGGCGTGCAGCCCAGCGTGGCGACCGCCCGCTCCACGGTGTCCACCACGCGAGCCCGCAGGCCCTGGCCGCCGGGCCCGACGTCGCGGGCCCGCAGACCGAAGATGGTCGACCGGATTATCTTCACGGTGGCATCCAGATCGTCCACGGCGCGGTGGACCCGCTCCAGTGCCTCCGGGTGCTCTATGAAACGCTCGGCACTCTGCAACGTCATGCCGGTCGCGAAGAGCCGCTGGATCGCCAGGTCGTGCAGGTCTCGGGCGATCCGGTCGCGGTCCTCCAGCAGGGTAATCTGCTCGACATCACGACGCCGCTCGGCCAGTTCCAGGGCCAGCGCAGCCTGACCGGCAAAACCCAGCAACGGACCCGCGTCCTCCGCGGTGAACTCGGCGCCCCCCTCGGTGCGGGCCAGCATCAGCACCCCGCGCACCCCGCCCTTGGCCGTCCCCATGCGCACTGCGACAGCGGGCCCGAGCCCCTGCCAGCGCGCCGAACCGGCCGTGATCCTCGCGTCCTTGTTGACGGCAGCACTAATGATCGGCTCCTCTGAGTGCAGAGCCGCCCCGACGAAAGACCCTTCCGCCGGCAGAACCAAGCCCCGGTGGGCCGCGGCCCCCTCGCCCACAGCCATCTCGACGATGAGTTGACCCGGGCCGAAGGCCAGAGCGATCACGGCCAGGTCCGCTTCGGCGATGGTCCGTGACCGTTCGGCCAGCAACTGCAGCACATCAGCACGCCCGGACCCGGTAAGCAGACTGTTCGTGACCTCGGCGCTGGCAGTGAGCCAGCGCTCGCGCTGCCGTGCCTGGCTGTAGAGCGAAGCGTTGTCAATCGCCACACCGGCCGCCGCAGCCAGAGTCTTCAGCACCGCCTCGTCCTCGGCAGCGAACTGGCCGCCGCCGCGCTTCTCGGCCAGATAGATGTTGCCGAACACCTCACCGCGAACCCAGATCGGCACACCGAGGAACGTGTCCATCGGCGGGTGGTTGGGTGGGAAGCCGTAGGAGGCCGGATGCGTGGACAGCTCCCTCAGCCTTAGCGGCTCCGGGTTGCGGATCAGTTCCCCGAGCAGGCCGTGCCCCTCCGGAAGCGCACCGATCGCCGCCACCTGCGCGTCGTCGAAGCCGACGGTGATGAACTGGGACAGCCGCTGGCCGACACCGATCACCCCCAACGCCCCGTACTGGGCGTCCACCAGTGCCACCGCGGACTCCACGATGTGCCGTAGTACCTGGTCCAGCTCCAGTTCCCTTCCCACCGCCAGGACCGCTCCCAGCAGGCTGTCCACCCGGTCCCTCGCGTCACGGGTCAGGTCCAGCCGCGCCTGCAGTTCGCGAAGCGACGGGTCCAGTTGATATTTGCCCTGGTCGTCCTCTGTCTCGCCGATCATGTGGATCTCCCTGGGGGCGCTGCCCGACCGTGGCCGCTGACGCGGCGATCCACGCCACGTTACGTGCACTCCGTCGGGGGCCCGGCCCCTGCTCCGCCCAGTTCTGTCCGCCTCACCGCAAACGGACAGGTCTACGGGCAACGCACACCGGGCTGGTACTCACTTCCCCGGTCACGGCGGTGAGCCGGCCTCGCGCCCGGTCCCACACCCAGTGGGCCGGTGGTCCCGTGTCTTCGGGCCGGACGGCCGTGTGCGCCGACCCGGGGATCCGGTCGGCGCACACGGGGTGAGCGATGCCTCGTTCAGCTGATGGTTCAGCGGAGCCATCGGTAACGCTTGACGATCGGCAACCGTGCCCAGATCTGACCGAATCCCCAGGTGGTCCCGGCGGAAGCAGCAGCGAGGGCGATCATGGCGGCGGCGTACACGACGTGGTAGTCGACGATCGGATTGCTCGACATACTCGGCGATCCGTCGGACAGATGCCTGGCCAGCGGCCATTCGGCCACCCACATGAACGCCATCATGACCGTGCCGGCTACGGCGGCGGCCCTCAGGGCGATCCCGCTGGCCAGGGCCAGGCCGATGGCGAGCAGTCCGAGCATGAACGACCAGTCCACCCAGCCGGCTCCTGCCCAGGAGTGGAAAGTGCTCTCCATCGGTCCTGCGGCTACACCACTGAGGAAGCCCTTGGTGGGCGAGCCACCGTCGACCCAGCCCTTGCCCGACGGAGTCGCGTATCCCCAGCCGAACGCCTTGTCGAGGAAAGCCCACAGGAAGACGACCCCGATCAGCAGCCGCACGCCGGCGAACACCTGCGCACGGGTGCTGGACGCGCCCGCCGCGATCTCTCCGGGGTCAGCGGGCGAAGCGGTCCGGTGCCAAGTGGGAAACCTTCGGTGTGTGCGCTCGTTGACTGCCATGGTGTGCACGTCCCTTCGGGACTCCGGTGGGCAATGCGCGGTGCGCAATCCCGTGTGTGGTGCTGCTACTCCGTATCCTGCCGAGCTCGGTTCCGTGACCGCAGAGGCTCACAGGCCCCATCCAGCAGCCGAACGGCCCTATTCCAAGAGGCTCTTGCGGCAGGCCGTCACTGCTCGGCGAGGTGGTGGCCCTGGTGCTCCGACCGCCGGACGGCTGGCGCCTCGCGGCACTGCCGTTCACCGTCCTTCGATGGCGGGGATCCGAACGGCCCGTCAGGAGCGCCCGTGGGGCACGACGGCGACGGGAGCGTGGGCGTGGTGCAGCACTTGCTGGGTGACGCGGCCTATCGGCGGTGCGAAACGATTGCGGTCGCGGTCGGCTCCGAGCACCACCAGGCCGGCCCCGGCTGAGAGGCGGACCAGTGTCGTGGCCGCCTCGCTCATCCCGACCTCCGTGAACACCTTCACATCCGGGTACTCCTCGCGGGGTGCGGCAATGACCTCCAGCAAGCCCCGGCTCTCCTCCTCGTTGCACACATCCGAGCCGTCCAACGGCACCGCCACGTAAGGGCTGTAACTCGCCGGGTATGTCCAGGTGCGAACTGCCAGCAGCGAGACTCCGCGCCGGGCCGCCTCGGCGAACGCGAACGCCACCGGCCCGGCCGTCTCGCACGGAGCCGCTCCCAGGACGACCGCACCGGGATCGCACCTCGTCGACGTATCGCTCGGCTCAGCCCGATCAGCCACCGGATCAGCCGCCTCGGAGGGGCCACGGAAGACGACGACGGGGCAGGGCGCATGGGCAACCAGGCTCTGGCTGACCGAACCGATCAGTACGGACCTGAAGCGGCCCAGCCCCCGGGAGCCAACCACCAGCAGCTCGGCGTCGTGCGCCAGCCGGATCAGCCCCGGCACCGCCTCCTCGGGCAACACCTCGAAGTCCACCCGCAATCCGCTGTGCCGCGCCTGGGCGCGGCCGCCGGCCCGAGCCAGAATCTCCTCCGCCGCCTGGAGCAGGCTCTTCGCGGCCCCGACCCCGCCGGTGCCCGGCGCACGGTGCGGGGCCATTGTCCAGGCGTGGGCGATACGCAATGGCACACCACGCAGGACGGCCTCGTCGGCGGCCCAGTCGAGAGCTGCCTGGGCGTGGGCCGAGGCATCCACACCGACCACCACACTTCGTACGCTGGAACCGCTCATGGTTCGCTCCTCAGATATGCCGGGGCCCCTGCGAACCTGTGCCGCGCGGGCCCGTGAACAGCCCCCTGATCCGCTGTCCGGATGTTGGAGGCTCACCCCAGCATCCGGCCCACCCGTCGCCCAGGTCAGGGGTCAACCGGCCCCGGTCTGGGGACCATCGGCAAACACCCCGTAGCTCTCGCCCCGCACGTCCCGCTGGTCCTCGCCTCTTCGGCCCTGCCGCGTCGGGTCCTGACGTTTCGGAGCGGGAATCCAAGTACGGAGCAGGCGACCCTCAATCCCGGTCGGCCACATCTGGCGCGGCTCGGCCTCCCACGGACGGCCCGCATCCCGTCGCTGCCGTAAGAACTGAGTGAGAGCCCCCGCCGGTCAGGGCGCGGGGCAGGTGTCGCAGCGACTGCACAGGGAAGCCCAATTCGCCTGAAACGCCATCAGGTAAGTCGGCGATCGGTCAGCATCCGTCTTGGCGGACCTTGCCGAACAAGGTCACACGCTGCCGTACCGCCGTCCCGGGAATCCCGAACCTGTCGCGCTCCTGGCGCACCTCGGCGGAGGCAGCCGCCCATCCCGGAATCGCCCAGGACGAGGACGACCCAGTACCGACATACGCACACGTCAGCGCACTCGCCCCCGGGGCTTCAAGGGCACAGGGGGCAACGTGGGCGCGGGAAGCGGTGCACCGTCATAGCCGCGTACGGTGCCGAACCGATCACCGTTCATCCAGTCCTCGCGGGCCTGCGTGATGTCGTCCTGGGTTCTGGCCACGAAGTTCCACCACATGATGATCTCCTCCTCGAAGGGCTCACCCCCCACGAGCATCAGACCGGCGTCGGATTCCGCGCGCAGCGGGAGCTCCGTGCGGCCGCAGCCGAGGTAGAGCATCGAGCCGGGCAGGACGGGTACGCCGTCGACCTCGGCCTCGCCGGACATCGACAGCACCGCGTACTCGAAGTCGGGGTCGAGCGGGAGACGCGCCTCGGCGCCGCGGCTCAGAGCCAGGTCCGCGCCGACGATCGGGGTGTACGCGGTGCCGGGCGAGGTCGCGCCGTCGAGGTCGCCGAGGATCACGGTGGCGGTGAGGCCCGGGGCGGTGACCGTCGGCAGGTCGGAGTGGTGCTGGAAGTGCGGCTCGACGTCGCGGTGGGCGTCCGGTAGCGCGACCCAGAGCTGAGCGCCGTGCAACAGCGCGGCGTGGGATGCGGGGCTCTCCTCGGAGTGGCTGATCGCCCGTCCCGAGGTCATCAGGCCGAGTTCGTACGGGCGGACCGTGGCCAGGCTGCCGAGGCTGTCGCGGTGCAGGACCTCTCCCTCGTGCAGCCAGCTGACCGTCTGCAGGCCCATGTGGGGGTGGGGCGGCACCTGCATACCGGGCTCATCGGTGATGTCGTCGGGGCCGTAATGATCGACGAAGGCCCATGCCCCGACCATGCGGCGGCCCAGATTGGGCAGCAGTCTGCGCACTTCGGTGGACTCCCCGAGCTTCACGCGGCGCGGGGTGAGGAGTTCACGTACCGGTTCGGCGACGACGAAGCCGCGCCCTCCACAGACGGAGGGTGTGGCCTGGCGATCGAGATTGCTCATGGCGCTCAACCTATTCCCGCGCGGGTCCGGCCGGGCGTCACCCACGCCGAGTATTTAGTGGAATGTTAAACCATCTCGGGGTGTTGTGGCGATTGGACGCGTACGGGACCGGCCCGGCGGCGAGCCTCGACCGAGGAGGACGAATGAGCGACACCTACTACGAGTTCGGTACCGCCGCCGAGCGGTGGGAGCGCGCGCGGTTCTTCTTCGAGTCGAAGGAGTACATGGTCGCGGCCCGGATTCTGGGCGGGCTCGTCGAGGAGGCGCCGGAACTGGTCGCGCCGCGGTTGCTGCTGGCCAGGGCCTACTACCACTCGGCACGGCTCGGCCTGGCCGAGACGGAGCTGCGCGCGGTGCTGGAGCTCGATCCCGTGGAGTACTACGCACGGCTGATGCTCGGCCGCACGCTGGAGCGGCAGGGGCACCGGACGGAGGCGGCCACGCACCTGCGGGTGGCGGCCGCGCTGTCCGGGGACTTCACCCCGGCCGGCGGCGAGTAGCCGCAGGTCGCCGGGAACACCGGAGGCCGGCGGACCATACGGTACGGGCGGGCCGCGACCGGAGGATATCCGGGTGCGGCCCGCCCGTACCGCGTGATAGTCCAATGAACCATGACTGCCCTCAGCACCCCGCGCCTCCTGCTCCGTCCGATGAGTACCTCCGACGCCGAGCACGTGGCGGCGGGCCGGCCGCCGGACGGCGTCCGCTGGGCGGCCGGGTATCCCTCCGCCGGCGAGCGGGCGGCGGCCACGCGCTTGCTCAACACCTGTGCGGACACCGGGGATCCGAGCCCGTTCGGCTCGTACGAGATACGGCTCGGCGAGGACGGCCAGGTGATCGGAGGGATGGGGTTCCACGGAGTGCCCGACGAGGACGGGCACGTCTCGATCGGTTATGGACTCGTACCGTCGGTCCGGGGCATGGGGTACGCCTCCGAGGCGCTCCGCGCGCTGCTGGGGTTCGCCCGTGCCCGGGGCGTCGCCTGCGTGCACGGGGACACCGACCTCGACAACATCGCGTCCCAGCGCGTCATGGCCGCCGCGGGCATGCGTTTCGTGGAGCAGGACTCGCGACTGAAGCACTACCGGGTGGACTGGGACGGGCCCGCCCAGGAGTGAGCTGGGGCCGGATACGGCGGAACCCGCAGGGTGAATCCCTGCGGGTTCCGCCGTACTCCGGCCGGGGCCACGTGTCCGTCGTCCGTGTGTCCGTCGTGTACGTGTCCGTCGTGTACGCGTCCGTCGTGTACGCGTCGGTCAGCCTGCGGCTGTGGCGGCTTGTTTCGCCGTTCCGCTCCCGGCCGCGGCCGCCTCGGTCCTCGGTACGAGCAGCCGTTCGGTGAGGTAGCCGAAGACCAGCCCGAAGGCGGTCCAGAGCGTGAACTGAACCGCGAGCGTGGCCAGCCGGAACTGCCACAGCAGGGTGGCCGGGAAGTCCTTTCCCACCTCGTTGAACGAGGGCAGGAAGGCGTACGCGAGGCCGATCAGCAGCACATAGCCGGCCGCTGCGGCGATCGTCGCGTTCCAGGCGCCCAGGCGGGGAGCCAGCCGCTTGCCGAGGATGACGGCGGCGACGGCCAGCAGCACGCTGAGGGCGACCATCAGGAAGAACAGCGCGGTGCGTCTGCCGATGGTGTCGGGGTCGCCGACCGCCGGCGGATTGGCCGGGTACTTCAGGAACGGCACGACGTACACGGTCAGCAGGGCCGCTCCCGCGATCAGCGCCGCTGTGGCCCGCGGGCCGAACCGGCCCATCCGGCCGAGCGCGTAGCAGAAGACGAGTGCGGCGATGCCGCCGATGGCCACCCCGAAGACGAGTACGCCGGTGGCGAGGCCCGCGGTGGACTGCACGGTGCGGCTGACGAGTTCCTCGCCGCCGTGCTCGTGGCTGTGCGCCTCCTCAAGGGCGATGGCCGCGTCCACGCGGGACTCACCGAGGCAGTAGGCGACGATCATCGCGAGCGCGCCCGCGATGAGGCCCGCGAGCATGCCGCGGACCAGGATAGATCTGACAGATATGGAGTTCATGAGGGATTCCCCTGGATCAGCCCGGTGGGTCAGTGGCAGGGGAAACCGAGCAGGTGACGGCCGTCGTGGACCCACTCGTGCACGCCCGCACCCGAGATGACGGAGGTGGCGCCCTGCTCGGCGCCGACGAAGTACAGCAGGATCAGCATGACGATGCCGAAGAAGACCGCCCACGGGGCGATGGCCTTCAGTGAAATGGGGGTGATGGCGGGTGCGCCGGTGGCGGGGGCAGCAGTCTGTGCCATGGCAGAACCTCCTGTGGGAACACGCGTCCCGATCGTGGTGCCTGAGACGAAGGTGCTGGGTCTGACTTCCCGCACAGGTACGGGTTCACAGTGGCGCGACCGTGCCGGACTCTCACCGGACTTCCGTCACACCCTCGTCATGTCGTCGCGACCATACCGCCTGGACGTGGGCGCCGCCATGGTGTCATCCGGGGCACCCGAGGGCCCGGATGCCATGGTGTGCTTGGCCAAGTGGCCACAGTTCAGGCAGTTCAGGCAGTTCAGGCAGTTCAGAGGAGTTGAGAGCGGTAATGACGGTACGGGTGATGTTGATCTCACCGGCGATGAACGCCGCGCTGCGCGAGGCCCGGTTCGCCGGTGACGCACCGCTTGACGGCTCGGGGCTCCGGCAGGCCGGGGCAGCCGCGGACGCGGTGCCGGCGACGGACCGGTGCCTGCGGGGTCCGTCCCTGCGCTGCGCCGCCACGGCGGACGCGCTCGGGCTCCGGGCCGGGGTCGAACACGCCCTCCGGGACTGGGAGATGGGCCGCTGGTCCGGCGCCCGGCTCGCCGAGGTGAGCGCGGACGAGCCGGAAGGGGTGGCGGCCTGGCTGGCGGATCCGTCAGCCGCTCCGCACGGGGGTGAGTCGCTGCTGGAGCTGTGCGCCCGAGTGGGCGCGTGGCTCGACGCGCTCGACTCCCCCGACGGGAGCGACGCCGGCCGGGTACTGGGGGTGGCCGAGCCTGCCGTGATCCGCGCCGCGGCCGTCCGCGCACTGGATCTCCCGCCGCAGGCCTTCTGGCGCCTCGACGTGGCCCCGCTGACGGTCACGGAACTCAGCGGCAGGTCGGGGCGGTGGAACCTGCGCTGCGGCCGGCCGCTCGCACCGGAGCCGGCGGGCTGACGAACGTACCGAAGGAGCGGTGGATTCGGTGCGTGCAAGAACTGTGGTCTGTACGGAGCCTTGACACGCTCTTGGTTCACTTCTTAAATCACGTAGTGAACTAAGGCCCCAACTCCCCCACGTGGCCGCCATGCCCCCACTTGTCATATGCATGGCTAGTCACTTTTCCTCCGTCCTGTACGGAAAGGAAATTCCATGAGTTCCCCCCACCTGACCAGGCGCCTCCTGGTCTCCGCGCTTTCGGTGCTCGCCCTCGTCTCGGCCACCTCCGGCTTCGCCTCCGGCGCCCCCGCGCCGGCTGTCTCGGCGCAGGGATCGGGCACGGCCCAGTCGTCCGCCGCCGCCGCGTCCTTCACCGACGACTTCGACGGTGCCGCCGGTTCTGCCGTGGACGGCAGCAAGTGGCAGATCGAGACCGGTGACAACGTCGACAACCACGAGCGGCAGTACTACACGGCGGGCAACAGCAACGCAGCGCTGGACGGCCAGGGTCATCT